>NZ_CAMHWH010000001.1:0-368939 GCF_946188685.1 Streptococcus mitis | reverse complement strand
TCCTGAGCCAGGATCAAACTCTCATTAAAAGTTTGAGTTCTCACTCATTTCTGTCACTGACAGATTTATTGTTTTTTTCATTGTTCAGTACTACAACCTTAGTTATAGTGCCCTGCACATTGGTTCGTCTTGTTCAGTTTTCAAAGGTCTTTGTCACTTGCTTCTCTCAAGCGACAACTATATTAGTATATCACAGGTGCTTTCGCTTGTCAACACTTTTTTGAAACTTTTTTAATCTTTTTTCATCAAGTGTTCCATCCGCAACATACCATAGTCCGTACGGGATTCGAACCCGTGTTACCGCCGTGAAAAGGCGGTGTCTTAACCCCTTGACCAACGGACCTGAGCTGTTATTTTCAACTCTTACTATTATACAGACTTTTTCAGACTTGTCAACAACTTTTTCTGTTTTTTTCTTTTTTTTGCATAGCTTCTTACCGAGTACGGATATCAAACTCCTTAAACACAATACGTAAGTCTCTTAATACTCTTTGACGCCCTCGGAAGCGTTCATGTCTTAGAACCCGTTCTAACTCTTCTTGTTTGTCTTTACTTTGTTTGTTTCTATAATCTCTTAGTGTCTCATGAAAGAGATAATACTCATCTAGCCACAGACCTCCCTCACTGATACGATGACTAATCTCACCTACTTCTTCATAGGGTTCTTTATCATATCTTCGTTTTTGACTTTCTTGCTTACGGATATAGTCTAGAATTCGATTACGGAACTTAGTTTTGAAGTATTTACGTAAGCGTGGAATATCTTCTGCCAGCTCTTCTTCTCTACTGATCAATTCATGTAAGCAAATCATCCCCTCTTGGTCCCAATCCGATAGTTCCCATAAATGAAGGTAATATTCATTTCTACACTTATATACAATTCCCTGTACTTCTTCATATAATTCTTTAATCATAATGTTCCCCTTTCTAGATACAGTTTAACAGATTCAGAAACACTTTTGTCCCATTTCCCCATTCTGTTCCCTACACCGTCTAAACTGCACAAAAAAAGAGAGGTCTTGCCTCTCTTTGGGTTATTTCTCATCATTCATTTTTGACTTTACTTCATCATAAGATAATGCATGAGATTCCTCTTCTACGGTTTCAGGCATCTTTCCTGTTTCGTAAAGAGCTTTAATTTGTGTACTATCCAATGTTTCGTATTTCAATAATGCTTCTGCAATCAACTTGTGAGTTTCACGATTTGACTGAATAATTTCAGCAGCTTTATTTCGTGCTTCATTCAATAATGAACGAACCTCTTCGTCAATTTCATAAGCTGTTTGTTCTGAGATTGATTTTTGAGGGCTCTGTGCACCAAACATAGCATGATTGCCCTCATATTGAACTGGACCTAGTTTTTCACTCATACCGTACTCTGTAACCATTGCACGCGCCATTTGTGTCGCTTGTTCAAAATCGTTTGAAGCTCCTGTAGTTTGGACATTAAAGATAATTTCTTCAGCTACACGTCCACCCATTAAGCCAGCCAATTGCTCTTTCATATCTTCTTTGGAAAGAAGCATTTGGTCTTCCTTAGGAAGTGCAATCATATATCCGCCGGCACGTCCACGTGGTACGATAGTAACTTTATGAACAACACGAGCATTCGACAAGACTAAACCAACAATGGTATGTCCAGCCTCATGGTAGGCAACCAATTCACGTTCTTTTTGTGAAACTGTCTTATCTTTCTTAGAAGGACCAGCAATAACTCTATCTTCTGCTTCATCAATATCTGAAGCATCAATTATCGATTTATTGCGACGAGCAGCAACTAGAGCCGCCTCATTCAATACATTCTCTAAATCAGCACCAACAAAACCTGGAGTTTGTTGAGCCACTAATTTCAAATCAACATCTTCTGCTAAAGGCTTGTTCTTAGCATGAACTTTCAAGATTGCTTCGCGACCTTTAACATCAGGACGGCCAACCAATACTTTTCTATCAAAACGTCCTGGACGCAAAAGGGCAGGATCAAGTACATCTGAACGGTTTGTCGCAGCGATAACGATAATCCCTTCATTTCCCTCAAAACCATCCATCTCAATCAAAAGTTGGTTCAAGGTTTGTTCACGTTCATCATTTCCTCCGCCAAGACCAACTCCACGTTGACGTCCAACAGCATCAATTTCATCGATAAAGATAATAGCTGGTGCTGCTTTTTTAGCATCTTCAAAAAGAGAACGAACACGACTAGCTCCAACTCCGACAAACATTTCTACAAAGTCCGATCCTGAGATACTAAAGAATGGAACACCTGCTTCTCCAGCAACTGCCTTAGCAAGCAAGGTCTTACCTGTCCCCGGAGGTCCCTCTAACAGAACACCTGCTGGAATACGGGCCCCAAGTTTTGTAAATCGTTTTGGATCTTTTAAGAATTCAACAACTTCAACTAGTTCTTGTTTTTCTTCCTCAGCTCCAGCAACATCTGAAAATCTTACTTTAATATCTTCTTTATTTGCGGCTTTAGCCTTACTACGTCCAAAACTCATTGGGTTACGGCTATTATTTCCTCCCATATTTCCCATCATAGAGAATAGGAAGAAGAATAGAATACCGAATGGCACAATAGATACAAGAATATTAATCCACATACCACTTGAACTTTCATGCTTAACAGTTACTTCCGCCTTATGGTCAGAAGCAAGTTTTTGCAATTCTGATACTGTAGTATCTGAAGGAAGAATAATACTTGAAAATTTCTCTACTGTTGTAGCAGAAGGAGAAAAGAACTGGATACCTGTTTCTTCTTTACTTGTTTTAGGATTTTTATAGACACCTGAAACTTCGATAACACTGCCATTTGGTTGGTAAGTCAATTCTTTTACATTGTCATCGGTAATTTCTTTTACCAATTCTGTATAATTAATTTGCTCACTTTTCCCTGCAACACTACCTGTACTAAAATACTGATAAGCTGTAACTAGGAAAAAAATAAGTAATAACCATAGAAAAGGATTTTTAATTAAACCATTATTTTGTTTTTTCATTAAAAATTGTTCTTTCTAATTTGAATATACTTCTTCTTTCAATACTCCAACATAAGGAAGGTTACGATAATTTTCTTTGTAGTCTAAACCATAACCTACTACAAACTCATTTGGAATAGTAAAGCAGGTATAGTCAGCCTCAATTTCTACAACACGTCCCTCTGGTTTATCCAACAAGGTTGCAATTTTAACAGAAGCAGCTTCTCTTGCTTTAAACATATCTCTTAAACTCTTCAAAGTTTGACCTGTATCAATGATATCTTCTATAAACAGAACATGTCTTCCTTTGATATCTTGAGTCACATCTTGCTTGATATTAATGACACCACTACTTGCTGTTCCACCATGGTAGCTAGAAACCATCATGAAGTCCATTTCAATATGTGTGTCGATATGTTTAACCAATTCAGCCATAAAAGGAATAGATCCTTTTAAAATCCCAACTAAAATTGGATTTTTTCCTGCATAGTCTTTGGTTAATTGAGCACCTAATTTTTTAGCAGCTTCTGTAATTTCATCGTGTGAAACGAGAATTTTTTTAATATCGTTTTCTAACATTTTTTTACCTATCTATTTTTTCTATATAAAGTACAGTGTTCATTATATCATTTTTCGTGTTTTTACTCAAATTACTGGTCGCAATTCCCAAAATTGAGACAATTTCACCAAATTGCTCAATAATCAGAGCTGATTTTCGCTTTTCCATAGGGATTTTCAAATCAATAAATAGACGTCTGAGTTTTTTTCTATGCCCATTTTGAATCAAAAAATCTCCTGTTTTTCGATGACGAATGTGTATTGATGTTTCCCGTGAAACAGGTACCTGCTGAATTAATTCACCTTCTAAAGGAAGTCCAAAGGAAAATAAATAACCTTGGTAAGATACCTGATTTTGATAGTGTAACACAAGTTCATCTTCCTTTTCATCAGACTGAGGACTGATTTTACAAATCCGAAACTGTTGATACTCTTTTACTAATTCATAACCATTTTTAAGCAGATGACGATACTGGCTTTTAGTTTTTAAAATTTTTCTAACTTCTTCAAACTGAGCTTTTGTAAGATTCAAATCTGGAAAACGATTCAGATAAGTTTGAAGTAAAACTCTTTGTGTCGACTCAGAGTAAGACAATAGCTGATCTAAATTTTCTACATCAATATTCTTTGATAATTCAGCTATAGCTAAGTCATAATCTAAAATTTCATTGCCGATGCTTAAGATTGCATCTCTAAATCTAGGATTTTCTTTTTCTAATTCTGGTAAATAAGAGTTTCGAATACGATTGCGAAAATAATGATTTTCCTGATTTGATGTATCTTCAAAGTGAAAAATTGGTGGAAAGTCTTTTTTCTGAAAATGCAAGAAGGGACGAATGATTTCTATCTCTCCGACTACTTGCTTCTCCTTAATTCCTGATAGATAGCGCAAACGAGTTCCTCGAATCAAGCGCATTAAAATCGTTTCCACCTGATCATCAGCATGGTGGGCAGTGACTAAAGCTGTCGCACCTGTCTTTTTCATGACCTCTTGAAAAAAATCATAACGAAACTCTCGAGCACGTGCTTCTGAAAATTCTCCTGAAAAATTGCTGATATAAATAGGAAGCTCTGCTTCAGCAGCTAACTTCCTTAATTCCTGTTCTTCCCAATCTGATTCTACTCTCTGCTTATGATTCACATGAGCTAGAATCAATTCAATTTCTAACTCTTTTTGATACGTAGATAACACCTTAAATAGAAACATAGAATCTAATCCACCAGAAAGAGCTAGCATCACCTTAGCATGCTTTTTGAAATATCCCTTCTTGAGAAAATGATTTAAAAAATCTTGTTTCCTCATTTTAGAACCTCATAAACATCCTTGGCTATCTTAGAAATCGTATCATAATCAGAATTTTTAGTGAAAATAGAAAGAATAAATGGAGAATCTGCATAGACAACACCTGTATCATGCTTAAATTCATCCGCATCTCCAATTTTATGAGCTACTTTAACAGAAACACCTTTGGCAATTCTCTCATTATCAAAATCTGTTTTAGTCAAAGAATCCAATACAAATCCATTTTGATTATAAACAGCTTCCATAACTTTCCCAGCCATTTTAGAAGAAATCAATTTTTCTTTTGAATCCCAATCATCTCCCATAATAGCAGACATCTTGGATTTAAATGTGTCATCAGATTGGTTTGAAATGTAATATCCCAATAAATTATGAGCTACATTATCAGATTCTTTTGATACTTTCGAAATTAAATCCTTTAGAGAATATTCTTTATTATCCTCTTTTTTAGGGAGGCTACCACTTCCCTCTGGTTTATAAGAACCTGGAAAATCATTGACTTCTGATACGTATTTTACAGTCGTATCTAACTGATAAAGACCCTCATTTATTTTTTCTTGCGTATAATAGAGATAAGGGAGTTTCAAAACGCTAGCTGCATACATCTTTTCATCTTGATTGATACCAGCTTCTTTTCCAGTAGTCAGTTGCTTAACATAAATAGAGAAAGAAGCTTTTTGATATTTTTCAGATAACATTTCTTGGACTTTACCCATCCGGTTATCTTCTTCAGAAGTTGACTCTTTATCTACCCATCCAGCCTGATCAATATGTAGAAATTCTTTTCCTTCTACAAACATGGTTTTATCGATTGATACCTGCGAATAAGATGATAAAGACGATTTCACTTCTTTTAAATCATAAGGACTGTTATACAATTTAAAATCAGATTCTAACCATACTTTTTTTATTGTTGGGGTTACCTCTGACTGATCGTATAAAAATCGTTTGTCCGCAGCTATAAATTGATGGTTGGATAACTTAAATACTGGAATTCCTTGTTTATTTAAGCGCCACTCAGTTATTTGAAAACTTGTTTTGGGAGTTAATTTTCCAGATTCCACTACTAAATCTTCATTCGCATAAACAGGAACCTCTCCATAAACCATGGGAGAACTTAATTTTTCTCTAAAATAAATACCAAAGTCAGATTGTGAAAGGTAATAAATTTCTTTCGAAGTATAGACAACTTCTTTTTCTGTGCTAACGACTTTTGAAACTGTCAAAAAACTTGGTAGCAACAAAATAATTAAGAACTTACGCATTCTTCCTTTCCTTTTCTTCTTGTAAACGCAATAATTGATTTTTATCAGCCAACTCTTCTAGTTTTTCATCCGATAGACTCAAAAATTGCTCTATTACATCTAATAAATTTTCCATTTTATCACCTTGGGAGCAAGTCAGGAACCGTATAAACAGCTTCCCGATTCTTAGAATAATAATATTTTGCACGCATGTATTTAGCAGCGTAATCTTCATCTTTCAACTTTGTAGCAAAAGCTGTCTCTTTCTCCTTTTCCTCACTCAAGGTTTGATACTGAGTTTGCAAGTCTGATAACTGTTGACGTCTTTGGAGTAATTGGTGATAACTTTGAGCAAGATTATAAGTTGGTAAAATGAACAATAAAATCATCAAAATCAGAACCCAACCCATGAAACGATTACGTTTTTGTCGTTCTTTCATCAGATAGCGACGACGTTGGTGTTCATTTTGAATAAAAGAATTATTCAATTGTACGATATTTTTAGACATTTTCTTCTACCCGTGTTTCACTGATAATTTCATACATGCCTGCTGCATCTTCTTTTTTTGTACTATCTTTCATCTCCAGTACTTTTACAAGTAGCAACTTATTGCCAAAGCGAATTTCAACTTGGTCATTAACTTTCAAATCCGTTGAACTTTTTGCCAAGATTCCATTTACCTTGATTCTACCTTTATCTGCTACTTCTTTTGCGACTGTACGACGCTTGATAATTCTTGATACTTTTAAATATTTGTCTAATCTCATTTTTATTACCTCAAATTATTATTGTATCATTTTTATCTACTTTATAGAAGAAAAATGTTAAAGGGAATTGCCTTCTTTCGACACTTTTATCTCTAATAAACTTTCTCCAAAAATGAGTAGACCTTCTAAAATTTCATAGTCCTTCTTATTTTGGACATCAAATACAACTTCCATTAATCCCTTATTCTCAGTTATGGCTGCTTTTAAATTCGTTGCGGATAAAGATTTAAAATAATCTTGAGCCAAAAACAATCGCTGAGTAATTTTTTCAAATTGAACTGTAATCTTATTTTCTTTTCGTTCCACACGTTGAACAAAGACCTTATCAAGATAAGACTTAACCAAACCAATCTCTAAAAGATAGGCTACCACGTCTGGGTACTCTCCAAAGCGGTCCATCAACTCTTCTTGTAATTCTTCGTAGTTGACACGATTGTCAATTTGACGAATTTTCTTGTAAATTTCAATCTTATGTCGTTGATCAGAAATATAGGTATCAGGAAGATAGGCATCAATTTGTAAAATCAATTCGGTATTTCCTTTGGTTCTTGTGTTCCCATTACCATGTCGTTTAGCAATAGCTTCCTCCAATAACTGCGAATACAATTCAAAACCAACAGAATCAATGAAACCAGACTGGGATTTTCCTAAAAGATTTCCTGCTCCGCGAATCGAAAGATCTCGCATTGCAATCTTAAATCCAGAGCCCAATTCTGTAAATCCTTTAATCGCTTCTAATCTCTTCTCGGAGACTTCACTGATTGATTTTTCTGGACGATACATGAGATAGGCATAAGCAATACGATTACTACGACCGACTCTTCCTCTTAACTGATACAAGGTTGACAAGCCCATATAGTCCGCATTTTCAATAAATAAAGTATTGGCATTTGGAATGTCCACCCCTGTCTCAATAATGGTAGTTGTCACCAAGATATCATACTGACCTTCAATGAAACCCAGTAGAGTATTTTCTAACTGAATCTCACTCATTTGCCCATGAACATACCCAATCGAAGCCTCTGGAATCAACTCCTGT
Organism: Streptococcus mitis; assembly: GCF_946188685.1. Classification (GTDB taxonomy): domain Bacteria; phylum Bacillota; class Bacilli; order Lactobacillales; family Streptococcaceae; genus Streptococcus; species Streptococcus mitis_CC. The sequence goes on along the minus strand of NZ_CAMHWH010000001.1, from coordinate 361,055 downwards.
AATTCTGAAACCTTCTGATCAATTGTGTCAACTTTATTGTAAAGATAGTAAACTTGACCTCCACGGTCCATTTCACGTAAAACAGCATCACGAATCACACTATCATTCTTTTCCAAAACATAGGTCTGAACAGGATAGCGATTAGTCGGCGGAGTTTCAATAACAGACAAATCTCTGATTCCCAGCATAGACATATGGAGGGTACGAGGGATTGGAGTAGCGGTCAAAGTTAGGACATCCACTTGTTTCTTCAGTTCTTTCAAGGTTTCCTTATGCTTGACACCAAATCGCTGTTCCTCATCAATAATCATCAAGCCTAAATCAGTAAACACAACATCTTTTGACAAAACACGATGGGTTCCAATCAAAATATCAACTTGACCCTTTTTCAATTTTTCAAGTGTTTCAGTCTGCTCTTTTTTACTTCTAAAACGACTCAACACATCAATATTAACTGCAAAATTTTGGAATCTCTCTTTAAAATTTGTATAGTGTTGTTGCGCTAAAACCGTTGTCGGAACTAGAACGACAACTTGTTTATGATCATTGACCGCCTTAAAGGCTGCACGCATTGCAACTTCAGTCTTCCCAAAACCAACATCTCCAACTAGAAGTCGATCCATGGGATGAGAATCCTGCATATCTCTCTTGATTTCCTCAATACTACGAAGTTGATCATCCGTTTCAACATAAGGGAAGGCATCATCAAAAGCATGTTGATTATCATCATCAGCTGAGAAAGCAACCCCCTTCAACTGACTACGCTCAGAATAAAGCTTGATTAAATCGTCAGCTATATCCTCTACCTGGTTCTTAACTTTTTGCTTAGCCTTTTTAAAATGACCATCATTTAATTTATTAAGTTTTGGAGCTTTCCCATCACTTGAAACATATTTTGACAGTAACTGAATCTGCTCAACTGGGATGGAGATTTGATCCCCATTTTGATATTGAACACTGACATAATCACGGTGAATCCCTTTGATTTCAATTGTTTCAATGCCTAGATATTGACCAATTCCATGAATATGGTGAACAACGTAGTCCCCTTTTTCAAGTTCATTATAATCTTTTAATCGCTCTGCATTTGAAACATGTTGTCTTCGAAAACGACGTTTTAATTTCTTTTGAAAAATCTCATGTTCAGTGATCAAGAGAATTTTTTCATCTACAAAATGAAAACCATGTCTTAGATTACCCTCAATCAAGTTTACAGATTCTTTACAGATACTTGACTTATCTCTGGAATCCAATTTAATCTTGTATTCCTCTAAAACACCCTCCAATGTTTTACTTCCCATTGAATTGCTAGATTGCAGAATAATGGTGTAGTCCATTTTTTTATATCGCTCAATTTCTTCTTTAAGAAAAGAAAATTGATTGAAAAACTCCTGCATGGGAAATTGATTAAATTGATAAATGTGTTCAAACTTGAGATTTCCTAACCCTTTTTGGAGATTGGAGAAAAAGGTAACTGGACTTTGTTTTTTATAGGTTTGCTCTGTATCTGCAAAATACTGCATATCAGAAAATGATTTACCATTCTGTAAATCTTCCGTAAAGTATTGCGCTAACTCTCCTTCAAAGGCTTCATACTGATTCATCAATTTTTGGTAATCATCAAAAAACACTGGTGTATCTTTTTCAATATAATCAAATATAGTCCATGTTTTATCGTAACATAAAGATAAAAACTTTCGACTATCTGAATGTACTTGTTTTTGATGAAAACTTGACAAAATCTCTTCCAAGTATGATTTTAAAATTGGTGATAAGGTCTTTGAAATTTGCTTTTCTAAAGCTGACTGCCCTCGTAGATAGTCCTTTTCCCTCAAAAGTATATCACTTGCTGGAAAGATAGTGAGTTCTGTTTGATTTTCTTTTGATAATTGTGTTTCGACTTCAAAAGTCCGAATTCCATCTACTTCATCACCAAAAAACTCGATTCGGAAAGGTTCTAACTGAGACATCTCAAAAATATCTAAAATATCTCCTCGAATACTAAACTCACCTTGAGTTTGTACTTGCGTAACTTTGCGATAACCTATTTCCTTTAACTGATGGATAAACGTGTGTTGATCATATTCTTCACCAACTGTTATTTTTACAATACTATCTTTGAATATATTGGGAGACGGTAAAATCAATCGACTTGCTGCGATATTACAAACTAAAATCCCTTTCTTAGATGAATCAGTCAAAAAACGCAAGGCTTCAACCCGTGAAATGATTTTTTCTTGTGAAGACATCAAAAACTCGACCATAGGGGAGTCATCTACCAAAAATGGATAGACAAGTTCCTCACCCAAGACAGATATAAGATCACTAACAAGTCCTTCTGCTTCTCCATAAGTTGACGTCAATAACACAATCTTATCTTCCTGTCTCAAACTACTAGCAATTGCTAAAGCTTTTGTAGAAGTTGACAAGCCTAACATTAATTGTCTTTTCTTATCTGTCAGATTTCGATGCCATTTTTTTATCTGATTATTTTCTGAGAATAAATCTAATAAGGTTAACATTTATCCGTTATACCTCTGCATTGTTTTCTCAAAATTTTTCTCTTGTAAATAGTAGTTTACAGAATCGTCAACTTTGTCAATAGACTGTAAAATACCAATATAATCATCCTTGTCAAAGGTACTCAAAACATGGTTAACAACTGACATTCCATTTTTAGGTCTTCCGATTCCAATCTTAACACGATTAAAGGTTTGGGTTCCAATATGTTGAATAATAGACTTGATACCATTATGACCACCTGCGGATCCCTTTGCTCTTAAACGAATCTTTCCAACTTCCATGTCAAGATCATCATAAATGATGAGTAAATCTTCAATATCCAAACCATAGTAAGTCAATAAAGCATGAACCGCTTTTCCACTTTCATTCATAAATGTCGTTGGTTTGACAAGATAAATTTTTTCTCCATTTAGGAAAAAGGATGCTAAATCAGCTTGAAATATCTTATCGTGTGTAAAAGTGACATTCTGTTTCTTCGCTAGTTGGTCAATCAACATAAATCCAACATTGTGTTTTGTTTCAAAATATTTATCCCCTGGATTTCCTAATCCTACAAGTAATTTGGTCATTTATTTTTCCTTTCAAAAGCCAAAAGGGTTGGAATTTTTTTCCAACCTAATTGACACTATTCATTAATTTTTTTAGACATTAAAGCGGAATTCCATAATATCGCCATCTTGAACGATATATTCTTTTCCTTCTTCACGCAAGCGTCCAGCTTCTTTTACAGCCTTTTCAGATCCGTATTTCACTAGATCCTCATATGACATAGTTACTGCACGAATAAATCCTTTTTCAAAGTCTGAGTGGATAATACCAGCTGCTTGAGGAGCCTTCATACCACGTTTGAAGGTCCAAGCGCGAACTTCTTTTTCGCCAGCTGTGAAGTAAGTTCCCAGTCCAAGCAAGTGGTAAGCTGCACGAGTCAACTTGTCAACGCCTGATTCTGTCAACCCAAGTGCTTCAAGAAACTCTTGCTTGTCTTCTTCGTCTAACTCAGAAATTTCTTCCTCAGCACGCGCAGAAATAACGACTACTTCAGCATTTTCTGTCGCTGCGAATTCACGAATTTGTTTAACATAGTCGATAGAGTCAGGTTCTGAAACCACATCCTCGTCCACATTAGCAACATAGAGCACTGGTTTAGTCGTTAACAGGAAGAGACCTTTGACAACCTTTTGTTCCTCATCTGTAAATTCAATAGTTCGAGCTGATTTTCCATCTTCAAGAACAGGTTTAATCTTTTGAAGAACATTAAATTCTGCTACTGATTCTTTATCTTTTTGCGTACGTGCCATCTTTTCTACACGCATATAGCGCTTATTAACTGATTCTAAGTCAGCAAGAATCAACTCTAGGTTAATAGTATCAATATCTGCCAGTGGATCCACAAAGGCGTCTTCACGTCCTTGCTCGCGCATCACATTTTCATCATCAAAAGCACGAACTACGTGAACAATCGCATCCACTTCACGAATATTGGCCAAGAATTTATTCCCTAGTCCTTCTCCTTTTGAAGCTCCTTTTACAATCCCTGCAATATCTGTAAATTCAAATGTTGTTGGAACTGTCTTTTTAGGAGTAATCATTTCAGTTAGTTTTTGTAGGCGTTCATCTGGAACTTCTACCATTCCAACGTTTGGATCAATCGTCGCAAATGGGTAATTTGCTGCCTCTGCTCCTGCTTTTGTAATTGCATTAAATAGTGTTGATTTACCAACGTTTGGCAAACCAACGATACCTGCTGTTAAAGCCATATTTTCTCATTCTCCGTTTTCATTTCAATCCCTAATATTATAACACAAAAAGGGATAAAGTGCTAACCCTCTACCTAAGGATTCTCAGTCAATGATTTTATTCATTTTTCGATCAAAATCATAACGTCCCATCATGACAACATGGTCACAATTACTACATTTGATTTTGATATCTGCCCCTACACGCGTAATTTCCCAACGATTTGCTTTTTTACCAGTTGACTTGATAGTACAAGCATGTGGTTTTTTCATCTCAACAAAATTTCCAACTTGATACATACTACTCTCCTTTTCTTTTTCGATTATATCATAAAAGAGGCGAGCTAGGCTCAACCTCTTTAACTTAATTTGTACGAACTGGGGTGATCAGTTGCATGAAGTCCTCGTCAGTATCTGCTGGCACAAGAGTAAATGGACGAACAGCTGAGATAAAGCTAATAGTCACCTTGTCGCTATTTAAAGCCTTGAGTGAATCAATCAAATAAGTTGGGTTGAAACTAATGGTCAAATCTTCACCAGTAACCTGATCAGTATCGATTTCTTCGTTTACTTTACCAACTTCTGGAGAGTGAACATGGGCGCTAACAACCCCAGCTTTTATTTCAAGTTTCACAGTACCATTTTGAGTAGCACTTGATAAAAGACGAGCACGTTCCATTGACTGGCGTAAGTTTACAACATCAAAAGTAATAGTAGTACTAAAGTCTGTTGGAATCAAACGATCTGTATCAGGATAGTTTCCTTCTAGGAGACGAGTGTAGAAGCTAATATTTTCGCTTCTAAAGAGGATTTGGTTATTGGCAAAGAAAATCTCTACAGTTTCGATATCATCTGTAAATACCGCTGAAAATTCGCGTAGAGAACGGCTAGGAATGACAACATCAAAATCATCACTATTTTTCTCAAGCGTTAATTTTTTCTGGCTTAGACGATGAGAGTCTGTTGCAACTGTTTTTAGCTCCTTGTGTTGACTTAATACAAAATGAACACCTGTTAAAATTGGACGACTCTCTTGTGTACTTGCAGCAAATGCTGTTTCATTGATAATTTTCTTGAGTAATTTTGTTTCAAGAACCAAAGGAGTGCTTGCTGAAATTTCTTGGATTCGTGGGTACTGTTCGCTATCTTTTCCTTTTAGGGTAATTTCTGATTTACCACTCGTTAAAACAATTTGATTTTGTTCAATTTCTTTAAAATCAAGACTTACATCAGGTAGACTAGATACCACATTGATAAAGAAAGAAGCTTCAAGAAGGATCGAACCTAAAGAAGTAATTAACAGACCAGCATCTTCATTTTTTTGAGAAATAAAATTTTCAATTGAAATTTGACCATTTGAACCAATTAAAGTAACACCTTCATTGGTCACGTCAATTTTGACGGTTGATAAAATAGGAATAGCATTTTTAGAACTAATAGCTCTCTTAGTTGTATTTAATGCTTGTAGAAATAAATTTTTATTAATTGAAAAATGAATCATGGATTCTCCTTTATTTATTTTTAGTATTAGAAGGATAATAGTAATAATAGAGTCTGTGAAATATGTGGAAAACAGACTTTAAACAAGTCATATCAAGTTTTTGGGCTTGTTTAAAAAATGTGGATAAAAAAGATAATAAAGTAAAAGTTATCCACAAGTTATTTGATTTTCTTTTTGATTGATTCAATTTCTAAACGTAAATTATCGTCTTCATCAATCAAAGATTTAATTTTGGCATGGGCATGAATAACTGTTGTATGGTCTTTTCCACCAAATTCCTTCCCAATTTTTGGAAGACTATTATCTGTTAGTTCTCTAGATAAATACATGGCTACTTGACGGGCTAACACAATATTTTGAAGGCGTCTACTTCCCTTCATTTCTTTGACGCTGACACCATAAAAGTTACCAACTTCATTTTGAATTTTATCAATTGGGATGACGAGCATTTGGCTAACATCTTGTTTACGTGCTCGAATAGCCTCTGCAGCGATATCGATTGTGATATCCTTAATCTTCTTCACTCGGGCAATTAAAGTGATGTCGTTGATTGCTCCTTCAAGTTCTCGGACGTTTGAATCAAATTGACCAGCTAGGTATTCTAGGGTATCACTTTGGAAATGGTAGTCTAAATGCTCTGTTTTGCTTTGTAAAATGGCAATACGTGTCTCAAAGTCAGGTGGTGTGATATTTTGCGTCAAGCCCCAGCTAAAGCGCGTGACAAGCCGTTCTTCAAGGCCCTCTAGGTGTTTAGGGCTACGATCACTAGTCAGAACAATTTGTTTTTGATTGCTATGGAGAACATTGAAAGTATTGAAAAATTCTTCTTGAGTTGCAACTTTTTTTCCACTCAACGATTGGATATCATCAATTAACAAGAGATCAAGGCTACGGTAAGTTTTTTTGAACTTTTCCATTTCACCCAGTCTCAGGTGTTCAAGAAAATCGTTGATAAAGCTTTCAGCAGGAATGTACTTAACACGCGCATCAGGAATATTTTTCAAAATTTCATTCCCAATGGCATTAAGTAAGTGAGTCTTACCAAGCCCAGGTCCTCCATAGATAAAAAGAGGATTATAGGTCAAGGCCAAATCTTCAGAGACAGCCAAGGCGGCTGATACAGCCCAAACATTTCCATCCCCTTGAATAAAATTATCAAAGGTATACTTTTCTTTTAATCCAGTATCCGAATAAGGAATAGATGCTAGCTTTGGACTATAGTCATAAAGAGTTGAATTTGGAGCTTCTTCAACTTGTGGGACAGCCGTATCTTGAGGTTTGGTGAAAATATAGTGGGGAGTTATCTCAGCATCATAAATTTCAAAACCAGCTACCACAATAATATCTTTTAGTTGTTTTTCCCAGACCATTTCCATTTCAGATCGTGGTAAAAATATAGTGGCAACATTTTCCTCTACCTTGATGAGTTCAGCTTGAATAGCATAGAAATCATACATGGATCGAGTCAGTCTTTCTTGAGCAAATTCTAATATACGATTCCAAAATTGTTTTTCTCTCAATCCTTTCTCCTCCTTTACTATTTAAAAGTTTAATGCTAGACTTATTTTACCATAGATAGCAAGAATTTTCCACAAGCTGTGAAAAATAATCCACAATGTTATCAAGTTTTTTCCACAGGTTGGGGACAAAATCAGAAACTGTTGATTTATTAAGCTTTTTATTGGAAAAAATAGTGGATAACCTTGTGAGATAAGAAAATAAAAGAACAGCCTTATTTCAGGCTGTTAATAATTCTACTGTATTCTTCTTGATTTGAAAAAGAAATAATGATTTTTCCGCTATCTTTTTTAGACAGTTTGATTTCTACATCTAATCCGAGTAGTTTTTTTAACTGTTCTTCTTCATTTTGTATGAAATGATTCGTTTTTTGAAGTTTCTTTTGTTTTTTCTCTGTCAGAAGAGCTTCTAACTTCCTTACAGAAATGTCTTCCTCTATAATTCGTTGAAAGAAATAGTCTTGTTGTTCCTTATTCAACCCAACTAGAGAACGCGCATGGGCTTGTGATAGTTTGCCATTTTCTACTTCTGAGAGGATCTGTTCTGGCAAGGACAGCAAGCGAATAGAGTTACTGATATAAGGACGAGACTTGCCCATTTTATCTGCAATTTCAGCATGGGTAAATCCTTTCTCTACAAGAGATTCATAGGCGCGTGCTTCTTCTATTGGATTTAAATTTTCTCTCTGTAAATTTTCAATGATAGACTGGATCATCATCTCTTGGTCTGAAAGTTGTTTAACAACAGCTGGGATAGACGTTAGACCAGCTAAAAGTGAAGCTCGGTAGCGTCTCTCTCCTGCAAGGATTTCATAACCAATAACAGGAGATTGACGAACAATAATCGGTTGAATGACCCCATTTTCTTTAATAGACTGTGCTAGTTCATGTAGTTTTTCTCCATCAAATTCTTTTCGAGGCTGATAGGGATTTTTTTGTATATCTGTGATAGAAATCATTTCAAATTTTTCCATGATTCTACACTAACACATCTTTTCTCTTATGTAAAGCTTTCTTTACATAGATGTCAATTAAGATTCTAAATCACCTGAACTCTTGTCAAGTTTAATAGATGTAGTTTCTTCTTTACCGTTGCGATAGTAAGTGATCTTAATGGTGTCTCCGATAGAATGATTGTAAAGAGCACTTTGTAAGTCTGTTGATGAAGCAATCTCTTTGTCATCTACTTTTGTAATAACGTCGTATTTTTCAAGGTGACCATTGGCAGGCATATTACTTTGTACAGAACGAACAACTACACCAGATGTTACATTGCTTGGAATATTCAGTCTTCTAATATCACTTGTATTAATATTTGAGAGATTGACCATTTGGATGCCCAAAGCTGGACGCGTTACTTTTCCGTTCTTTTCTAACTGTTCAATAATATTGATAGCATCATTTGCAGGGATTGCGAAACCAAGACCTTCTACAGATGTTCCTCCATTTGTGGCAATTTTACTTGAGGTAATTCCGATAACCTGTCCTTGGATATTGATAAGTGGGCCACCAGAGTTACCTGGGTTAATAGCAGTATCAGTTTGGATGGCTTTTGTAGAAATGGCTTGTCCATCTTCAGATTTTAAGGACACATTTCGATTGAGACTAGATACGATACCTTGAGTAACAGTATTAGCATATTCAGAACCTAACGGGCTACCAATAGCAATAGCAGTTTCTCCTACGGTTAACTTGCTAGAATCACCAAACTCAGCTACTGTTGTCACTTTTTCTGAAGAGATTTTGACGACAGCAATATCAGAGAAAGTGTCCGCTCCGACAATTTCTCCAGGTACTTTAGTTCCATCTGACAAACGAATATCTACTTTGCTGGCACCATTTATAACGTGATTATTGGTGACAATGTAAGCTTCTTTGTCATTTTTTTTATAAATAACCCCAGATCCTTCACTAGAGATTTGCTGAGAATCAGTGTCAGTATCATCATTACCAAATACGCTATTTTGTCTGTTTGCTGAATAAGTAATAACGGATACAACAGCATCTTTTACTTTGTTAACAGCCTGAGTTGTTGAATTTTCATTCTTATAGGCAGTCTGTGTAATAGTACTATTGTTGTTAGAGGTACTTACAGTACTTTTTTGAGTTAGTTGGTTTATTGAAAAGCTACCCAAGGCTCCACTAATAAAGCTAATGACGATAACGACTAATAATTGAAACCCTTTTTTGTAAAATGTTTTTAAATGTTTCATATTTGCCTCCATATGTTTGAAATTACTGAAAGTATAAACTGACTAGCTTAATTATAACTTAAAAACAAAAGTTTTTCACAGATTGTGGATAACTTTCAAAAATCTGTGGTTTTCTCGGCTAAAATTAACCTTTTATTTTGTGAATAAGATGTGAAAAAATAGAGAATATGTTAGAATAGAGTCATGAAAATTAAAGTTGTAACAGTTGGGAAACTGAAAGAAAAGTATTTAAAAGATGGTATCGCAGAGTATTCAAAACGAATTTCTCGATTTGCTAAGCTTGAAATGATAGAGCTAGCAGATGAAAAAACACCAGATAAGGCCAGCGAATCAGAAAATCAAAAGATTTTAGAAATAGAAGGTCAGAGAATTTTATCAAAAGTTGGTGACCGTGATTTCGTTATTGTGTTGGCTATAGAAGGGAAAACTTTCTCCTCGGAAGAATTTAGTAAGCAGTTAGAAGAAGCTTCTATAAAAGGATTTTCTACTCTTACCTTTATTATTGGGGGGAGTTTAGGATTATCATCAGCTGTAAAAAAGAGAGCCAATCTTTCTGTCAGTTTTGGCCGTCTAACTTTGCCCCATCAGTTAATGAGACTAGTCCTTGCTGAACAAATCTATCGCGCTTTTACGATTCAGCAGGGATCCCCCTATCATAAATAGAAAATTGACTTTCAATTGAATTTTTGGTAGAATAGCTGTATTAGGTCTCATAGCTCAGCTGGATAGAGCATTCGCCTTCTAAGCGAACGGTCGCAGGTTCGAATCCTGCTGGGATCAATATAGTAGCAAAGCTGGGAATTTTCCCGGCTTTTTTCTTAAAAAAGTACACTTGGGGAGAAAAAAATGACAGTTGAGAGAATTTTATCTAAAACGAAATTCCATTTTGTATAATAGTTTTTGTAAGTTAGCTTACAGGAAAAAAACATTTGAGGAGATTTTATTATGAAAAACACAGTTAAATTGGAACAGTTTGTAGCCTTGAAGGAAAAAGACTTGCAAAAGATTCAAGGTGGGGAGATGAGGAAACCAGATGGTGCTTTATTTAATTTATTTAGAAGAAGATAAAGGAGTAGCAGAATGGATTTTTTCTTAGTAGTGGATTTTATATTATATTTTCTAATTCTTAGTCACAGTTACCATTTAATTTGTAAAGGTCAAATAAAAGCAAAGGAACTATACGTTTTTGGTGCTTATACATTACTAGTAGAAGCAGTACTTGAACTTCCCTTCTATTTTCTATCTTTAGATGGGTTAGGAATTGTAACATTTTTATTTCCTTTGGGATTATATTCCTATTTTCGATGGATCAAACAGTATGAGAGGGATAGAGGACTATTCCTAAGTTTACTACTATCTCTTTTATATGAGAGCACTCATAACTTTCTGTCCGTGACTTTCTCCTCTATAACAGGAGACAATTTTGTTTTACAATATTATGGCCTATTCTTTTTAGCAATCTCAACGTTGACCTATTTTGTTGTCTTAAAAATCATTCATTATTTCCATTTGGAACTAGCCTATTTTGACAAGGACTACCTTTATCCTTTCTTGAAAAAAGTATTTTTTGCCTTACTACTGCTCCATATTGTATCTTTCGTTTCAAATATGGTAAGTACGATTAAACATTTGAATAGTTTTGGAAGTATTTTATCATCTATTGTTTTTATCTCGTTACTTTTGACCTTCTTTGCAATGAACTCTCATAAAGTTCAAATGGAGAAAGAGATTGCTTTGAAGCAGAAGAAATTTGAACAGAAGCATTTACAGAATTATACAGATGAAATTGTCGGATTGTATAATGAAATCCGTGGTTTTCGACATGACTATGCTGGGATGCTTGTCAGCATGCAAATGGCAATTGATAGTGGTGATTTACAGGAAATTGACAGAGTTTACAATGAAGTTTTAGTCAAAGCAAATCACAAATTGCGTTCAGATAAGTACACTTACTTTGATTTAAACAATATAGAAGATTCAGCTTTACGAAGTTTGGTTGCTCAGTCCATTGTCTATGCTCGAAATAATGGTGTAGAGTTTACACTGGAAGTAAAAGATATAATTACTAGACTACCAATAGATCTGTTAGATTTAGTTCGTATTATGAGTGTTTTATTGAACAATGCTGTCGAAGGATCGGCTGATAGTTATAAAAAACAGATGGAAGTAGCAGTTATTAAGATGGAAACTGAAACAGTTATTGTGATTCAGAATTCATGTAAAATGACGATGACTCCTTCAGGAGATCTATTTGCTTTAGGATTCTCTACTAAGGGAAGAAATCGCGGAGTAGGATTAAATAATGTGAAAGAACTACTAGATAAGTACAACAACATTATTTTAGAAACAGAGATGGAAGGCAGTACATTTAGACAAATCATTAGACTTAAGAGGGAATTTGAATGAAAGTTTTAATTTTAGAAGATGTTATTGAACATCAAGTGAGACTAGAGAGAATATTGGATGAAATTTCGAAAGAATCGAATATTCCAATATCATACAAGACAACGGGAAAAGTTCGTGAGTTTAAGGAATATATCGAAAATGATGAAGTAAACCAGCTTTATTTCCTAGATATCGATATTCATGGAATTGAGAAAAAGGGATTTGAAGTGGCTCAGCTCATTCGTCATTACAATCCTTACGCTATTATCGTCTTTATCACCAGTCGATCAGAGTTTGCGACTCTAACCTATAAATACCAGGTATCAGCCTTAGATTTTGTTGATAAGGATATCAATGATGAGTTGTTTAAGAAGAGAATTGAGCAAAATATCTTCTACACGAAGAGTATGTTACTTGAAAATGAAGATGTGGTAGATTATTTTGACTACAATTACAAGGGAAATGATTTAAAAATTCCTTACCATGACATTCTGTATATTGAAACGACAGGAGTTTCTCATAAATTGCGCATTATTGGTAAGAATTTTGCCAAAGAGTTTTACGGTACCATGACAGATATTCAGGAAAAGGACAAACATACTCAGAGATTTTATTCTCCTCATAAGTCATTTTTGGTAAATATAGGCAATATCAGAGAAATTGACCGAAAGAATCTAGAAGTTGTTTTCTATGAAGATCATCGCTGTCCTATTTCAAGGTTAAAAATTAGAAAGTTAAAAGATATTTTAGAGAAAAAATCTCAAAAGTAATTGACAATTAGCAAGAAATTGATATAATGGTTATATCTGCTACAGATAGAAGGTCCGTTGGTCAAGGGGTTAAGACACCGCCTTTTCACGGCGGTAACACGGGTTCGAATCCCGTACGGACTATTTTATCCGCCATAGCTCAGTTGGTAGTAGCGCATGACTGTTAATCATGATGTCGTAGGTTCGAGTCCTACTGGCGGAGTATAGATAAAAGGGAACATAGTGTTGTTCCCTTTTTTGTATCAATTTGTATCACCAAGCATCTTCATAAGGAAATCTGTTATTTCTTGAGGACTTTCTTTTTTTCCATGTGCAATCCAAGTTTGACAGACACCAAAAAGTGCATGAGTTAGATAGATGCTACTATATTCTAATTCAGTGGTATTGAGATTTAGTTGCATAAATCGCTTTTGTAAATCTGTGCTGAGCATGATATGAAGTTTATTTCTTAAGAAATTTTGGATTTCTTTAGTCCCATTTTCAGAAAGAAGGGCGGCCAGAAGTGGTTCTGACTCTAGATATTCAAATACTTCTAAAATAGCATCTCTTTTGTGATGAGCATGTTTTTGAAAAATATATTCAAATGTATGGAATAGCTTGCTTTGATAGTGCTCAATCATATCATACTTATCCTTATAGTGAGTATAGAAGCTGGAACGACTAATTCCGGCTTTTTCTGCTAGCTTGACAGTAGAAATTTGATCAAATGGCTGTTCCATCAGTAATTGTACCATAGCATTTTCAATAGTTCGCTTTGTTTTTAAGCGTTTGTTACTTTCTTGCATATCTTCTCCTTGTAAACAAATTAGACTATATGTCTAAAAATGGATTTTTTATCTTGTAATTTAGATTTTTTAATGTATAATCTATTATATCAAAATTTTAGACAATATGTTTAAAAAAGGAGAAGATATGTTTAAAGAATGGAAAGCAATTTTTAAAAAACCAACTTTTATTATTGTCATGATAGGGATTTCTCTTATTCCAGCTCTGTACAATATCATATTTTTGTCATCAATGTGGGATCCATATGGGCAATTGTCTGACTTACCTGTGGCAGTTGTCAATCATGATAAAGAGGCTTCCTATAACGGTAATACCATGGCAATAGGAAAAGACATGGTGTCCAATTTAAAAGAAAATAAAACCTTAGATTTTCATTTCGTAGATGAAGAGGAAGGTAAGAAGGGATTGGAAGATGGCGATTACTATATGGTAGTGACTTTACCAAGTGATTTATCTGAAAAAGCAGCTTCGATTTTAACGGATCATCCAGAGCAAATGCAAATCGATTATCAGACTTCAAGTGGTCATAGTTTTATTGCCAGCAAGATGAGTGATTCTGCGATGACACAATTAAAGCAGAATGTGTCTACCAATGTAACCGAGACCTATACTAAAGCCTTATTTAACAAGATGGTCGAATTAAAAGATGGTATGAGTCAAGCAGCTTCTGGTAGTGAAAAATTAACTGATGGAGCGAATCAGTTAGTGACAGGAAGTAAAACATTAACTACTAACCTACACTCTTTAGCAGATTCAAGTTTAACATTTTCAAATGGAACGGAGCAGTTTACTAAAGGATTATCCTCTTATGTTTCTGGTGTTGAACAACTTCATCTTGGCTTAGGGAATTTTAATAGTGGCTTAGTTACATATACTGGTGCAGTGAGTCAATTAGATGCCGGATTAGGTCAATTAGCTTCTAAAAGTCCTGAATTAGTAGGAGGAATCAATCAATTATATACTGGTGTAGAGGCCTATACTGGAGGTGTTTCTCAGCTCAATACTGGTCTTAACCAATTTTCATCTGGTGTTAGTGCCTATACAAATGGAGTGGGAAATCTTGCAACAGGTGCGAATCAGTTATCTAGTCAATCAGCTACACTTCGAATGGGTGTGGAGCAATTAAGTGAAGGGATTCAACAACTTTCTAGTAAGTTAGATGCTTCATCTGGGCAAAAAGATCAAATTAATCAATTATCTTCTGGTCTAAATCAGTTAAATCAAGCCATTCAAAATATTGATGTTGGAGATACAAAACAATTATCTTCGGTTTTATCAAGTATAGTTTCTCTTTCTAATCAAATGCTAGCAAGTGCTCAGTCTGAAAAAGCAACTACATTAGCCAATATTCAATCGACAGCAGCTTATCAATCCTTGACAAGTGAGCAACAAGCTGAGATAAGTGCTTCTGTATCTCAAAATTCGACTGATAGTATTCAATCGGCTCAGTCAATTATAGCTTTAGTACAAGGTTTACAGGGAGGTTTAGAAAACTTACAAAATCAATCTTCAAATCTTTCAACGTTAAAAGATCAAGCTAATCAAGTATTACCTATTGCTTCTACTTCTTTGACAGGATTGTCAAGTGGATTAACAGAAATACAAGGAGCAGTGACTAGTAAATTAGTTCCTGCCAGTCAGTCGATTACATCAGGTGTAAAGGCATATACTACAGGTGTTGATAAAGTTTCTCAGGGTGCAAGTCAACTAAGTGAAAAAAATGCTACCTTGACAGGTAGTTTGGATCAACTAGTTTCAGGATCAAACACCTTGACACACAAATCTTCTAGCTTGACAGCAGGAGTTGGTCAATTAGCTGAAAAAACTCCAGAATTAGTATCTGGTATTGAAAAATTATCAACTGGGTCCAATCAATTGAATCAAAAGAGTCAAGAATTAATGGCAGGAGTTGATAAATTACAATCAGGATCTGGTCAATTAGCAGACAAATCCAGTCAGTTACTTTCAGGTGCTTCTCAATTAGAGAATGGAGCTAATAAATTGGCAGATGGAGCTGGGAAACTAGCAGAAGGAGGAACAAAGTTAATTTCTGGATTGGAAGATTTACAGACAGGAGTTGCTTCTTTAGGACAAGGACTAGGTAATGCTAGTGATCAGCTCAAATCAGAATCTACGGAATCTCAAAATGCAGAGATTTTGTCAAATCCTCTCAATCTTTCCAAAACAGACAATGATCAAGTTCCTGTAAATGGAATCGCAATGGCTCCTTATATGATATCAGTTGCTCTTTTTGTTGCAGCAATATCAACGAATATGATCTTTGCGAAGTTGCCTTCAGGACGTCATCCAGAGAGCCGTTGGGCTTGGTTGAAATCTCGAGCTGAAATAAATGGTATTATAGCTGTTTTAGCAGGAATTTTGGTATATGGAGGAGTTCATCTTATTGGTTTAACTGCTAATCATGAAATGAGAACATTTATTCTCATTATCCTAACAAGTTTAGTATTCATGTCCATGGTGACTGCTTTAACAACATGGAATAGCCGTATAGGAGCTTTCTTCTCTCTTATTTTGCTATTATTACAGTTAGCATCAAGTGCAGGTACCTATCCACTTGCTTTGACAAATAATTTCTTTAGAGCTATTAATCCTTGGTTACCAATGAGTTATTCAGTTTCGGGATTACGGCAAACAATCTCTATGACAGGAAATATTCATCATCAAGTCATTTTCCTTGCTGTGATATTAGCCCTATTTACTGGTTTAGGTATGCTAGCCTATCGACCTAAGAAAATGGAAGAAGATTAAAAAAATCGACCAACTGGTCGATTTTTTTATGTCTTAGATGACTTTCGTTTGTGATTATAGATTCCAAATAGTAAAAGAGAAGTAAAGGAACAGATTGCTCCAACAACAAACCCATTAGGAATAAAGGAAAGTGTAATAGTTCCTTTTCCCTCAGGAACGTCAACTTTCATAAAGCCAGTTTGAGCTTGGTTAATTTTTATTTTCTTCCCATCTTGGTAGGCAGACCAACCTTTGTCATAAGGAATGGTGAAGAAAATCGACGTATCTTGTTTGACATCATATGTAGCAAAGACCTTGTTTTTAGAAGTTGATACTGTGACAGGTTGTTCTTTAATTTTTTGAATTGCCTCGGTAAAAGTTTTGGTATCTAAACGATAGAAGGTAGGAGATTCAAATGATACCTGTGAATTTCCAGGGAAACTAACATTAATATTGAAAGTTTTTTTCTCTTTAGTATAGCCTAGATTAAAGAAGGAGAAGACATTATCAGTTGTAAAAGTTTTCTTTTCCCCATTTACAAGGATGTCAACCTTTTTTTGTTTGTCATTAGAAAAGTGAAGGTTTGTGAAAGAAAGATAAACTTGACTGTTTTCTGGCACTTCAATTTGATACTGGATTTCTGCATCCTCATTTGAAGAACTTGTAACACTAATCAAATCATCAGTATTCTCTGTTTTTTCATAGGGTATTGGAGAAAAATAATCAAAATTGACGTCAGCAAGTTGATTTAAAAACGAGGCCTGATTATCTAGAGTGTGTTCAGTGAACTTGACATCGTTGTAAACAGATTGACTAGCAAATACAATCGGAAGAGAGAATTGATTTTCATATAGGGTGAGATTATCTTTTTGATAGATATCTTTAAAACCATATTTATCAATAGGACTGTCTGAGATATTGTACTGGATCCCAAATAAACTATCAGCCAAAATACTATTATTTGCATAGCGGAGATTGAGATTAGTCCCAGAGGATTTAAACCCGAGTTTATCCAAAGTAGAGCTTGCTGAACGATTTCGAACAGATGAAAATTGAGAGATTCCATTGTAGTTGAATTTCATACTGTCATTTCCTGTCTGAGTTTGTAGTTTTTCAGTACGAGTAAATTGATTTCCAATATCTGTTGAGAAAGATTCCATAGCTGGGATATCTCGATTATATGAACTTCGAGAAGCAAAACCCCATTCTTTAGCAATTCCGTCCGTTTGAGATGAAGCATTTAAACTCATTTCAACCATTATAAATAAAGAGATTAGAATGGCAAATAGATTTACAGAGATAAACTTTTTGATAACTGCAAGGAGTAAAAGCGAATAGACAACCAAAAATTCAAGAGTAAGCAGAATATTCAAATCTGTTAAAAAAGAATAATGCGATTTTAGATAGATGGTAGCTAAAAATCCTGTTACTATAAGAAAAAGCGAAACTAAAAAATTCCAGATTTTAATTTCTTTCAGACGATTTAAGACTTCCGCTGCTGTGTAAATTAACAAGGTAGAGAAAATCCAAGCATAGCGATGTAAAAACATGTTTGGAGTATGCATGCCTTGCCAAAATAAATCAAGAACTTCAATATAAAAGCTTGCAATTAGAAATGTAAAGAAGATTGCATAGATAAGTTTCACATGAAACTTAATAGATTTCAGCGTAAAAAATAAAATGGTCAAAATAAAGGGAAGTAGTCCAACAAAAATCATTGGGATGGCCCCATACTTTGTTGTATCAAAGGAACCGATGAATTGCTTAGCAAAAAGATCAAGATACCAGCTACTTTCAGTTTGAAACTTTGTAACTTCAGTCAATTTTTCCCCATGTGTCTGTAAATCAAACAGAGTAGGAAGAATCAGAATCAAACTAGCCATACCAGCTAAAACAGAGGTGATTATGAAATCAAGAAAAGATGATTTTCGGGTTTTAAAGTCCCAAGAAATTTGACAGAGATACCAGAAAATAAGAAACAATGCTGTCATATAGCCAAAATAATAGTTTTGGATAAATAAGATTGACAGACTTGTAAAGTACAATAGGAATTTCTTTTTAGTGATGAGTATCTGTAAACCAGTTATAATTAAAGGAATCAAGATAAAAACATCTAGCCAGGTTTTTATCTCTAATTGACTGACAGTGAAACTCATCAGAGCATAGGAAGTAGATAAAGCTAGTTTTAAAGGATTAGGAATCGATTGAAATAATTTATTTAAACTAAAGTAAGTTGACAGTCCAATCAATCCAAATTTTAAGAGAGTTGTCAGATAGACAGCATCTGGCATATTAGTTAGATCAAAAAAGTAAACTAGTGGTGAAAGGAAACTACCCAAGTAATAACTAGATAGGGCATAGAAATTCAATCCGAGGCCACTTGTAAAGGTGTAGAACAAACTACCATTTCCGTGTAGGATATTTCTTAGAGCTATATCAAAAATAACGTATTGATGAAACCCATCTCCTAATAGTGGAGATGTATCGCTATTCCAGTAGATACCTTGAGATAGATATACTCCTATCATAATGATTATGGGAATGATGAAAGAAACAAAATAGGTCCAATATGTTTTAAAAAATAATTTCATGTTACCTCATAAAATGTTAGAAAACTCAGCTGGTTAACCCAACTGAGTTTTGAATTTTTTTAGTCTTTCCAAAGTTCTTTAACTTTTGCTTGTACTTCTGCATTCTCTAGGAATTCATCATAGGTTTCATCGATACGGTCAATGACGCCATTTTTAGACAAGACAATGATATGGTTGGCTAGAGTTTGAATAAACTCGTGGTCATGGCTGGCAAAGATGATTGATTCTTTAAAGTTTTTCAATCCATCATTCAAGCTTGAGATAGATTCCAAGTCCAAGTGATTGGTTGGATCATCAAGTACAAGGACATTTGATTTTAAGAGCATGAGTTTTGAAAGCATGACACGAACTTTTTCTCCCCCTGACAAGACATTTACAGGTTTGTTAACCTCATCTCCAGAGAAGAGCATACGGCCGAGGAAGCCACGTAGGAAAGTATTGTCATCTTCTTCTTTACTTGCGAATTGACGCAACCAGTCAAGGATTGACTCTCCTCCTGCAAAATCTGCCGAGTTATCTTTTGGCAAGTAAGAACGGCTAGTAGTTACTCCCCACTTGACAGTTCCTTCATAGTCAATGTCCCCCATGATTGCACGAATTAATGCAGTCGTTTGGATGTCATTTTGTCCAATAAGCGCTGTCTTATCACCTGGACGCAAGATAAAGCTGATATTATCTAAAATAGTCTCACCATCAATCTTTACAGTTAGATTTTCTACTGTCAAGAGATCATTACCAATCTCACGTTCCGCTTTAAAGTTGATAAATGGATATTTACGACTAGATGGTACAATTTCTTCAAGTTCAATCTTATCAAGCATTTTCTTACGTGATGTTGCTTGCCTTGATTTAGAAGCATTAGCAGAGAAACGAGCAACGAATTCTTGCAATTGTTTAATTTTTTCTTCTGCTTTAGCATTACGGTCTGCTAGCAATTTAGCAGCGAGTTCAGAAGATTCCTTCCAGAAGTCATAGTTTCCGACATAGAGTTTGATTTTTCCGAAGTCAAGGTCGGCCATGTGAGTACATACTTTGTTTAAGAAGTGACGGTCGTGTGATACTACGATAACGGTGTTATCAAAATCAATCAAGAAGTCTTCTAGCCATGTAATTGATTGGATATCCAAACCATTGGTCGGCTCGTCCAAAAGAAGGACATCTGGTTTACCAAAAAGTGCTTTGGCGAGGAGAACCTTTACTTTTTCACCGTTGGCCAATTCGCTCATATTTTGATAGTGCAATTCTTCTGGGATATTTAGGTTTTGAAGGAGTTGAGAGGCTTCACTTTCTGCTTCCCATCCTCCAAGCTCGGCAAACTCTCCTTCAAGTTCTGCAGCACGCACTCCATCTTCGTCTGAGAAATCTTCCTTCATGTAGATGGCATCTTTCTCTTTCATGATGCTATAAAGTTTTTCATTTCCCATGATAACAACATCAATGGCACGTTCATCTTCATAGTCAAAGTGATTTTGACGAAGAACAGAGAGACGTTCATCTGGACCAAGAGAGATGTGACCAGTAGTAGGTTCGATATCTCCAGCTAAAATTTTTAAAAAGGTTGATTTTCCGGCACCATTAGCACCGATCAATCCGTAAGTATTTCCTTCTGTAAATTTGATATTGACATCATCAAAAAGTTTGCGATCACTAAAACGTAGTGAAACATCAGATACTGTAAGCAATGTTTTTCTCCTATATATGTAATATATTTATTCTACTAGAAAATACGGAAATATTCAAATTTTTATCTGTCAATTTTGTGTAAATTAAATTTACAGCATACTTTACACAAATCCGTAAATAGCAAGGCTGATTTATTTTGATAAATTACGGTTATTTCATTAAAAAAATGCTATAATTGAAGGGACTATATCGAAGGAGAACAAAATGACTAAACCCATTATTTTAACAGGAGACCGTCCAACAGGAAAATTGCATATTGGACATTATGTTGGAAGTCTCAAAAATCGAGTATTATTACAGGAAGAGGATAAGTATGATATGTTTGTGTTCTTGGCTGACCAACAAGCCTTGACAGATCATGCTAAAGACCCTCAAACCATTGTAGAGTCTATCGGAAATGTGGCTTTGGATTACCTTGCAGTTGGATTGGATCCAAGTAAGTCAACTATTTTTATTCAAAGCCAGATTCCAGAGTTGGCTGAGTTGTCTATGTATTATATGAATTTAGTGTCATTAGCACGTTTGGAGCGCAATCCAACTGTCAAGACAGAAATTGCTCAGAAGGGATTTGGAGAAAGCATTCCAACAGGATTTTTGGTTTATCCAATTGCACAAGCAGCTGACATCACAGCCTTTAAGGCCAACTATGTTCCTGTTGGGACAGATCAGAAACCAATGATTGAGCAGACTCGTGAAATTGTTCGTTCTTTTAACAATGCATATAACTGTGATGTCTTGGTAGAACCGGAAGGTATTTATCCAGAAAATGAGAGAGCAGGGCGTTTGCCTGGTTTAGATGGGAATGCTAAAATGTCTAAATCACTCAATAATGGTATTTATTTAGCTGATGATGCGGATACTTTGCGTAAAAAAGTAATGAGTATGTATACAGATCCAAATCATATCCGCGTTGAGGATCCAGGTAAAATTGAAGGAAATATGGTTTTCCATTATCTAGATGTTTTTGGTCGTCTAGAAGATGCTCAAGAAATTGCTGACATGAAAGAACATTATCAACGAGGTGGTCTTGGTGATGTGAAGACCAAGCGTTATCTACTTGAAATATTAGAACGTGAACTTGGTCCTATTCGTGAGCGCCGTATCGAATTTGCTAAGGATATGGGAGAAGTTTATAATATGCTTCAAAAAGGTAGTGAAAGAGCGCGTGAAGTTGCAGGTCAAACCCTATCTGAGGTTAAAGGGGCAATGGGACTTCAGTACTTTAACTAAATTTATTTTACAAGAAACTATCATTTCTATCTCAAAGAAAAGATAGTTTTTTATTTACCCCTGTAACATTTGACAAATTTTTATAGAATGGTATGATAGATACAATATAAAAAGAGTCAAGCTCAAAAAGAAAGAAAAGAGGAAACTTCGAATGTCTAATTGGGACACTAAATTTTTGAAAAAAGGTTTTACCTTTGATGATGTATTGCTTATTCCAGCTGAAAGTCATGTGTTGCCTAACGATGCAGATTTAACAACTAAATTGGCAGATAATTTGACTTTAAATATCCCAATTATTACCGCTGCCATGGACACAGTTACAGAGAGTCAAATGGCTATTGCTATTGCTCGTGCAGGCGGTCTCGGAGTTATCCATAAAAACATGTCAATTGCTCAACAAGCAGACGAGGTTCGCAAGGTAAAACGTTCTGAAAATGGAGTTATTATTGATCCGTTCTTCTTGACGCCTGAACATACAATTGCTGAAGCTGATGAGCTTATGGGACGTTACCGCATCAGTGGTGTTCCAGTTGTTGAAACACTTGAAAATCGTAAATTAGTTGGTATTTTGACAAACCGAGATCTTCGTTTTATTTCAGACTATAACCAACCAATCTCAAATCATATGACTAGTGAAAATCTTGTTATTGCTCCTGTGGGTACAGATCTTGCAACAGCTGAGAGCATTCTTCAAGAGCACCGTATTGAAAAACTTCCTTTGGTAGATGAAGAAGGTCGCCTTTCTGGTTTGATTACTATCAAAGATATTGAAAAAGTTATTGAGTTTCCAAATGCGGCGAAAGATGAGTTTGGTCGTCTTCTAGTTGCAGGTGCAGTAGGTGTTACTTCAGATACATTTGAACGTGCAGAGGCTCTTTTTGAAGCAGGAGCGGATGCGATTGTTATTGATACTGCACATGGTCATTCTGCAGGTGTCTTGCGTAAAATTGCTGAGATTCGTGCTCACTTCCCAGATCGTACTTTGATTGCTGGAAATATTGCTACTGCTGAGGGAGCGCGCGCACTTTACGAAGCAGGTGTAGACGTTGTCAAGGTTGGGATTGGACCAGGTTCAATCTGTACAACTCGTGTGATTGCTGGTGTTGGTGTTCCGCAAGTAACAGCTATCTATGATGCTGCAGCTGTTGCGCGTGAATATGGTAAAACGATCATTGCTGACGGTGGAATCAAGTATTCTGGAGATATTGTAAAAGCCCTTGCTGCAGGTGGAAATGCAGTTATGCTTGGATCTATGTTTGCTGGAACAGATGAAGCACCAGGTGAAACTGAAATCTTCCAAGGGCGTAAGTTCAAGACTTACCGTGGTATGGGATCAATCGCAGCAATGAAGAAAGGTTCAAGCGATCGTTACTTCCAAGGTTCTATCAATGAAGCAAACAAACTTGTTCCAGAAGGAATTGAAGGTCGTGTTGCTTATAAAGGTGCGGCAGCTGATATTGTCTTCCAAATGATTGGAGGTATTCGCTCTGGTATGGGTTACTGTGGTGCAGCTAACCTTAAAGAACTACACGATAATGCTCAATTTATTGAAATGTCTGGTGCTGGTTTGAAAGAAAGCCACCCTCATGACGTACAAATTACTAATGAGGCACCAAATTATTCTATGTAAAAAACAATGAAAAGAACTCCCGTGGAAATAGGAGTTCTTTTACAATGTTGTCAATTATAATTTACAGAAACTTTACCATCCTGAATAGTGAAGATACTTAGATTTTCTGGCAGATTTTGAAGATGGTCTAAGCTTGTTGTTGTGATAAAAGTTTGGATTGAATGAGAAATCGTTTCTAATAATTTTAGTTGTCTAGTGTTGTCAAGTTCGCTCATGACATCGTCAAGCAGTAATATTGGAGATTCTGTAGTAACGCTTTCCATTAATTCGATTTCTGCTAATTTTATCGAGAGGACGAGACTGCGATGTTGACCTTGACTTCCAAAACTAGCATCCATCCCATTTATATAAAAAGAAATGTCATCTCGATGAGGACCGACACCAGTATTCTTTTTAAATAAATCTCTGGATCTACTTTTTTCTAAAGCAATTTTGAAAGATTCGGATAAGTCTTCTTTGTCAGTTATATTGACAGAAGATTGATAGGATATTGACAACTCTTCAATCTGATTAGAGAGTTCAAAATGTTTCTTACGCCCAAATGATTCTAGTTTTTTTATGAAATCTAAGCGGTGATTCATTACACGACATCCATAATCAACTAGCTGATCATCCAACACTGAAAGGAAGGTTTCATCTATTGTTTGAGCTGATTTTAGATAGGTATTTCTTTGCTTAAGAATATGGTTATAATTGGTTAAATCTGATAAATAGATTGGCTTAATTTGTCCAAGCTCCATATCAATGAATTTTCGTCGAACTGAAGGTGCTCCTTTAATTAGTTGTAAATCTTCAGGAGCAAATAAGACAACATTCATGTGTCCTACGTAATCTGAAAGTCGTGCCTGTTTTAAGTGATTCACTTTTGTCACACGTCCTTTTTGTGTTAGTTCGATTTCGAGAGGAATGGATCCAGTTTTTTTCTGAACAAGACCTGAAAGGTGAAGTTGTTCCTCATTAAAATGAATGAGATTTTTATCTGTTCGAGTTCGATGACTACGTGTTAAGGCTAAAAAATAGATAGCCTCTAACATATTTGTTTTACCTTGTGCATTGCGTCCTAAAAAGACATTTAATTTAGGATTAAAGTCTATTTTCGTCTCTTTGTAGTTACGAAAAGTCTTGAGAGATAGGTGTTGTAGCCACATGATTATCTACCAGGGAATCGCGGAGCTTGTTTGCTTTTGGGTGATGAAGTAGGTTTTGATTTATCTTTTTTTACACCCTTATTCATCTCCTTAACAAGTTTAGCAATTCGTTCTTTTTCAACTTTATCAGCTTGGTATTCCTCTTGCTCATCAGACGTAGGTTGTGTCAACAAGATGTCAATATTCATGTCAGGGATGTCAACTTTATCACCAATACGAAGTTTTTTACCACGACGACTCTCTAATTCCCCATTAAAGTAAACAGAATGTTCAGAGAGAAATGATTTGATAGCTCCTCCACTATGTGTAATTCCAAGTTCTTTGAGTAGTGCTTGGAGGGTAATAAATTCTTCAAATAATTTGTATTCCATAATTCACCTCAATCTTTGGTATTATACCATATTTTCCTAAAAATAGTGAGAGAAACAGGGAGAAATGTAAGCGATTTTTATTTCAAAAGTGTTACAGAGAACAAGAAAATTTCAGGTTTTCGTGATATAATAGAAGTCTGTATATAAGGAGGTAAATCATGGAGTTAGTGCATGGAATTTCAACACATTTTATCCAATCAAAAAAGTTTAAAACGAACAAAATCACCGTGCGTTTTACCGCTCCATTATCTCTTGATACGATTGCAGGTCGCATGTTGAGTGCGAGTATGCTAGAGACTGCTAATCAGATGTATCCTACTGCTCAAGATTTGAGAAAACATTTGGCCAGTCTATATGGTACAGATATGTCAACCAATTGTTTCAGAAGAGGGCAAAGTCATATTGTAGAATTGACATTTAACTATGTTCGTGATGAGTTTTTAAGTAAGAAAAATGTGCTAACTTCTCAGGTTTTGGAACTTTTAAAAGAAACTCTTTTTTCCCCCGTAGTAGTTGATAATGGATTTGATCCAGCCTTATTTGAAATTGAGAAAAAACAATTGCTAGCAAGTTTAGCAGTTGATATGGATGATTCTTTTTATTTTTCACATAAAGAATTAGACAAAATATTTTTTCATGACGAACGTCTCCAATTGGAATATAGTGATTTACGAAATCGTATTTTAGCTGAAACTCCACAGAGTTCTTATTCTTGTTTCCAAGAATTTTTGGCCAATAATCGAATAGATTTCTTTTTCTTAGGTGATTTTAATGAGGTCGAAATTCAAAATGTATTAGAATCATTTGGCTTTAAAGGTCGAGAAGGGGATGTGAAGGTTCAGTATTGTCAACCTTATTCCAATATCCTGCAGGAAGGTATGGTTCGGAAAAATGTGGGACAATCTATTTTGGAATTAGGTTATCATTGTCCTTCTAAATATGGTGATGAGCAATATTTACCCATGATTGTAATGAATGGTTTACTTGGTGGATTTGCTCACTCTAAACTATTTACAAATGTCCGTGAAAATGCTGGATTGGCTTATACTATTTCAAGTCAGCTCGATTTGTTTAGTGGATTCTTGAGGATGTATGCTGGCATTGATCGAGAAAATCGGAATCAGGCTCGAAAAATGATGAATAATCAACTGCTTGATTTAAAAAAAGGTTATTTTACAGAGCTTGAGCTAGAGCAGACCAAGGAAATGATTCGTCGGTCTTTGTTGCTTTCTCAAGATAATCAATTTTCATTGATTGAACGTGCTTATCAAAATGCCTTACTTGGAAAATCTTCAGCAGACTTTAAAGGTTGGATTGCAAAACTCGAGCAAGTTGACAAAGATGCTATTTGTAGAGTAGCTAGTAATGTGAAATTACAAGCAATTTACTTTATGGAAGGAATAGAATGACAAAGGTTGTTTTTGAAGAAAAATACTATCCAGCTGTAAAAGAAATGGTTTATCGAACTCGTTTGGCCAACGGATTGACAGTTGCTCTTTTGCCTAAAAAGGAATTTAAAGAAGTTTACGGGAGTGTCACTGTTCAGTTTGGTTCGGTAGATATGCTTGTCACTGAAGTTGACGGAGATGTAAAAGAATATCCTGCGGGAATTGCTCATTTTCTTGAACATAAATTATTTGAGAGAGAAGATGCTAGCGATTTGATGTCGGCTTTTACGAGTCTAGGTGCAGATAGTAATGCCTTTACAAGCTTTACAAAAACAAGTTATCTTTTTTCAGCAACGGATCATTTTTTAGATAATTTAGACTTAATTGATGAATTGGTAACATCAGCACACTTTACTGAAGATTCCATTTTAAGAGAGCAGGATATTATCCAGCAAGAACGAGAAATGTATCAAGATGATCCAGATTCGTGTTTATTCTTTTCAACTTTAGCGAATTTGTATCCAGGCACACCTTTAGCAACTGATATAGTTGGTAGTGAGGAGTCCATTTCCCAAATCAATCTAACTAATTTACAAGAAAATTTTACAAGATTTTACAAACCTGTAAACATGTCTCTGTTTTTAGTTGGTAATTTTGATTTGGAACGAGTACAGGACTATTTTGAAAGCAAAAAACTGAAAGATTTAGATGTTCAGGATGTAGCAAGAGAAAAGTTTGTTTTACAGGCTGTAAAGCAAACAGACAGTATGAGAATGGAAGTGTCTTCTCCAAAACTAGCGATTGGTATTAGAGGTAAACAAGATGTTGCTGAGGATGATTGCTATCGACATCATATTTTATTAAAATTATTGTTTACAATGATGTTTGGTTGGACCTCGGATCGTTTTCAGAAATTATATGAATCAGGTAAAATTGATGCGTCCTTATCTCTTGAAGTTGAAGTAACAAGTCGCTTTCATTTTATTATGTTGACAATGGATACAAAAGAGCCAGTTGCTTTATCTCATCAGTTTAAAAAGGCTATTCGTAATTTCACAAAGGATTTAGATATTACAGAGGATCATTTAGATATTATCAAAAGAGAGATGTTTGGAGAATTTTTCAGTAGCATGAACTCTCTTGAATTTATTGCAACGCAATATGATGCTTTTGGACAAGGTGAGACAATCTTTGATTTGCCGAAAATTTTACAGGAAATTACTGTAGAGGATGTCCTTGATGCTGGACACCATTTAATAGATGATGGTGACATAGTTGATTTTACAATATTTCCATCATAGTAACCTATCATAATCGACACTAGAAAGAAGGAATGACAAGTATGAGGAAAAAAACAATTGGTGAGGTTTTACGTTTAGCTAGAACCAACCAAGGGTTAACTTTAGAAGAATTACACAAAAAAACAGAAATTCAGTTGGATATGTTGGAGGCAATGGAAGCTGATGATTTTGATCAACTTCCTAGTCCATTTTATACTCGTTCTTTTTTGAGAAAGTATGCGTGGGCAGTTGAACTTGATGAGCGAATTATCTTGGATGCTTATGATTCTGGGAGCATGATTACTTATGAGGAAGTAGATGTTGATGAAGAGGAGTTGACAGGCAGGAGACGTTCAAGTAAGAAAAATAAGACATCATTTTTACCTTTATTTTATTTTATACTTTTTGCACTATCGATTGTAATTTTTGTGACTTATTATGTTTGGAATTATCTCCAGACTCAACCTGAGCGTTCATCTGCGTCTAGTTATAGTGTGGTCCAAGCAACAAGCTCGACTAGTTCTGTAACTCCGTCTTCAAGCAGTAGCTCATCTAGTAGTTCTTCGAATATGGAACCAGCTATAAGTGTATCAGGTGAAGGAAATAGAGTAGAAGTTGCTTATAAAACGAGCAAGGAAACTGCAAAATTGCAATTATCAGTCTCAGATGCTAGAAGTTGGGTTAGTGTTTCAGAAAGTGAGCTTGAGGGTGGCGTGACCTTATCACCGGATAATAAAAGTGCGGAAACAACAGTTTCAACTAAAAATTCTGTAATCATTACTTTAGGTGTTGTCAAAGGTGTCGCTTTAACAGTAGATAATCAGACTGTTGACTTATCGAAATTAACAGCTCAGACTGGAAAAATCACTGTAACCTTTACTAAAAATTAAGGAAAAACGAATGAAAAAAGAACAAATTCCAAATCTCTTAACAATAGGTCGAATTCTCTTTATACCTATTTTTATCTTTATTTTAACGATAGGAAATTCGATAGAGAGTCATATTGTGGCAGCTATTATCTTTGCTATTGCCAGTATTACAGACTATTTAGATGGATATTTAGCTCGTAAATGGAATGTGGTCAGTAATTTTGGTAAATTTGCAGATCCTATGGCGGATAAGCTACTAGTTATGTCTGCTTTTATTATGCTGATTGAGTTAGGTATGGCTCCAGCTTGGATTGTTGCAGTGATCATCTGTCGTGAGTTGGCTGTGACAGGTTTAAGACTTTTATTAGTTGAAACTGGTGGAACAGTTTTAGCAGCAGCAATGCCTGGAAAAATTAAAACTTTTAGTCAGATGTTTGCCATTATTTTCTTGCTATTACATTGGACTTTGCTTGGTCAAGTTCTACTTTATGTAGCCTTGTTTTTCACTATCTACTCTGGCTATGATTATTTCAAGGGTAGTGCCTATGTATTTAAAGGGACATTTGGTTCGAAATGAAATCAATAATTGATGTAAAAAATCTTTCTTTTCGCTATAAGGAAAGTCAGGAATACTACGATGTGAAGGATATTACGTTTCACGTGAAACGTGGAGAATGGCTTTCGATTGTAGGTCATAATGGTAGTGGTAAATCAACGACGGTTCGATTAATTGATGGCTTACTGGAAGCAGAATCTGGAGAGATTGTAATTGATGGTCAACGTTTGACTGAGGAAAATGTTTGGAATATACGTCGTCAAATCGGTATGGTTTTTCAAAATCCAGACAATCAATTTGTTGGAGCGACTGTTGAAGATGATGTTGCCTTTGGTTTGGAAAATCAGGGACTTTCTCGTCAAGAAATGAAAAAGAGAGTGGAAGAAGCTCTGGATTTGGTTGGCATGTTGGACTTTAAAAAGAGAGAGCCAGCGCGTCTATCAGGTGGCCAAAAGCAACGTGTGGCTATTGCAGGTGTTGTAGCCCTAAGACCAGCTATTTTAATCTTAGATGAAGCAACGAGTATGTTGGATCCTGAGGGACGTAGAGAATTGATTGAGACAGTAAAAGGAATTCGGAAAGACTATGATATGACGGTCATTTCCATTACACATGATTTGGAAGAAGTTGCCATGAGTGATCGTGTGTTGATCATGAAAAAAGGGTCAATTGAATCAACTAGTAGTCCAAGGGAGCTTTTCTCTCGAAATGATTTGGATCAAATTGGATTAGACGATCCTTTTGCTAATCAATTAAAACATTCTTTGAGCCAGAATGGCTATGATTTGCCTGAAAATTATTTGACAGAAAGTGAGCTAGAGGATAAGCTATGGGAATTGCTCTAGAAAATGTGAGTTTTACATATCAAGAAGGGACTCCCTTAGCTTCAGCAGCTTTGTCGGATGTTTCTTTGACGATTGAAGATGGTTCTTATACGGCCTTAATTGGACATACAGGTAGCGGTAAATCAACTATTTTGCAACTATTAAATGGTTTATTGGTGCCAAGTCAAGGGAGTGTGCGAGTTTTTGATACCTTAATCACTTCGACTTCTAAAAATAAAGATATTCGTCAAATTAGAAAACAGGTTGGCTTGGTATTTCAGTTTGCTGAAAATCAGATTTTTGAAGAAACAGTATTAAAAGACGTTGCTTTTGGACCACAAAATTTTGGAGTTTCTGAAGAAGATGCGGAGCAGATTGCGCGTGAGAAACTGGCTTTGGTTGGAATTGATGAATCACTTTTTAATCGTAGTCCGTTTGAGCTATCAGGTGGACAAATGAGACGTGTCGCCATTGCAGGCATACTTGCCATGGAACCAGCCATATTAGTCTTAGATGAGCCCACAGCAGGCCTAGATCCCCTGGGAAGAAAAGAGCTGATGAATTTGTTCAAAAAACTCCACCAGTCAGGGATGACCATTGTCTTGGTAACGCATTTGATGGATGATGTTGCTGAATATGCAAATCAAGTCTATGTGATGGAAAAGGGACGTTTAGTTAAGGGTGGTAAACCAAGTGATGTCTTTCAAGATGTTGTCTTTATGGAAGAAGTGCAGTTGGGAGTACCTAAAATTACAGCCTTTTGTAAACGATTGGCTGATAGAGGCGTGTCATTTAAACGATTACCGATTAAGATAGAGGAGTTCAAGGAGTCGCTAAATGGATAGTATGATTTTGGGGCGTTATATCCCAGGGGATTCGATTGTTCACCGGTTGGATCCACGTAGCAAATTACTGGTTATGATGCTACTGATTTTGATCGTTTTTTGGGCTAATAATCCCTTGACGAATCTAATTCTTTTTATAGCGACAGGGATATTTATTGCCTTGTCAGGAGTATCTCTTTCATTCTTTATTCAGGGCTTGAAATCTATGTTTTTCTTGATTGCCTTCACAACTATTTTTCAACTGTTTTTCATTTCTAATGGGAATGTTTTATTTGAGTTTTCGTTTGTGAGAATCACGGATTATGCTTTGCAACAAGCTGGGATTATTTTTTGTCGCTTTGTATTAATTATTTTCTTTTCAACTTTGTTAACCTTAACGACCATGCCCTTAAGTTTGGCCTCAGCTGTCGAAGCTTTGTTAGCGCCTTTAAAGCGTGTGAAAGTTCCAGTTCATGAAATTGGATTGATGCTGTCCATGAGTCTACGTTTTGTCCCAACATTAATGGATGATACGATGCGGATTATGAATGCACAGAAAGCGCGTGGAGTGGATTTTGGTGAAGGAAGCATTGTTCAAAAGGTGAAGGCTATGATTCCCATTTTGATTCCTCTTTTTGCGACAAGTTTAAAACGTGCGGATTCCTTGGCTATCGCCATGGAAGCGCGTGGTTATCAGGGTGGAAAAGGCAGAAGTCAATATCGACAATTGAAATGGACTCGAAAGGATACGCTGACCATTCTTGTTATTATCATACTTGGTTGTTGCTTATTTTTCTTAAAATCTTAGTAGCTTTCAGGAATTGATGAAAAGTTACTGTAATAGTTTTTGATATAAAGGTAGGGATATGAACCGTTTTAAAAAATCAAAATATGTCATTATTGTTTTTGTCACTGTTCTGCTTGTGTCAGCTCTCTTAGCGACGACTTATTCAAGTACAATTGTGACAAGATTAGGAGATGGAATCTCATTGGTTGATAGGATTGTTCAAAAACCTTTTCAGTGGTTTGATTCTGTCAAATCAGATTTGGCTCATTTGACACGAACTTATAATGAAAATGAAAGTTTGAAGAAACAGATTTACCAATTAGAAGTTAAATCAAATGAGGCGGAAAGTTTAAAGACAGAAAATGAACAACTGCGCCAATTGCTTGATATGAAGTCCAAATTGCAAGCTACAAAGACTTTAGCAGCAGATGTTATTATGCGTTCTCCAGTATCTTGGAAGCAGGAATTGACCCTGGATGCAGGTAAATCAAAAGGGGTTTCTGAAAATATGTTAGCCATTGCAAATGGTGGTTTGATTGGGAGTGTTTCAAAAGTGGAGGACAACTCTACTATGGTCAACCTTCTGACAAATACGGAAAATGCTGATAAGATTTCTGTTAAAATTCAACATGGTTCTACTACAATTTATGGTATTATTGTTGGCTATGACAAAGAAAATGAAGTTCTTAAAATTAGCCAATTAAATAGTAATAGCGATATTAGTGCGGGAGATAAGGTAACCACTGGTGGATTAGGAAACTTTAACGTTGCGGATATTCCTGTTGGTGAAGTGGTTGCCACAACGCATAGTACGGACTACTTGACACGAGAAGTAACTGTTAAATTAAGTGCAGATACTCATAATGTGAGTGTGATAGAATTAGTGGGGAATTCATAATGAGACAGTTGAAGCGAGTTGGAGTATTTTTATTGCTTCCTTTCTTTGTTCTAATTGATGCCCATATTAGCCAGCTTCTGGGCTCATTTTTTCCCCATGTACAGTTGGCTAGTCATTTTCTATTTCTGTTTCTCTTATTTGAGACGATTGAAGTATCAGAGTATTTCTATTTAGCTTATTGTTTTGTAGTGGGTTTGGTTTATGAC
Source organism: Streptococcus mitis (assembly GCF_946188685.1). Lineage (GTDB taxonomy): Bacteria > Bacillota > Bacilli > Lactobacillales > Streptococcaceae > Streptococcus > Streptococcus mitis_CC. Next base: position 328,591 of record NZ_CAMHWH010000001.1, on the reverse strand, counting down.
ATTTACTTTTTCCACTTGATAGGGATTGCAACTTTGTTGTTCGTCTTGTTGGGAGTATTTCTCCATAAATTTAATAGTGTTATTTTATTGAATCGTTGGACGAGAATGTTGGCAATTATTGTCATGACTTTTCTATTTGAGATGGGAGCTTATATACTTGCATTAGTGGTAGGTTTAACTGTGGATAGTATGTCTTTATTTATAGTCTATAGTTTAGTACCATCAATGATTTTGAACCTTATATGGATGATTATCTTTCAGTTTATTTTTGAAAAATTTTACCTATAAGAAAGAAATAAAAATGTAACAAAGGCGTAATATTCATTAGGCCTTTTTTTGGTATACTAGTAGTGTCTTTAAAAGAAGGAGTATCTACGAAATATGAAGAAAAAAATCTTAGCGTCACTTTTACTAAGTACAGTAATGGTTTCTCAAGTAGCTGTTTTAACAACTGCGCATGCAGAAACGACTGATGACAAAATTGCTGCTCAAGATAATAAAATTAGTAACTTAACAGCACAACAACAAGAAGCCCAAAAACAAGTTGATCAAATTCAGGAGCAAGTATCTGCTATTCAAACAGAGCAATCAAACTTGCAATCTGAAAATGATAGACTACAAGCAGAATCTAAAAAGCTTGAGGGTGAAATTACAGAACTTTCTAAGAATATTGTATCTCGCAATGATTCATTGCAAAAACAAGCTCGTAGTGCTCAAACAAATGGAGCTGCAACAAATTACATCAATACAATTGTAAACTCAAAATCAATTACAGAAGCTATTTCACGTGTTGCTGCAATGAGTGAAATCGTATCTGCAAACAACAAAATGTTGGAACAACAAAAAGCAGATAAAAAAGCTATTTCTGAAAAACAAGTAGCAAACAATGATGCGATTAATACAGTTATTGCAAATCAGCAAAAACTAGCTGATGATGCTCAATCATTAACTACAAAACAAGCTGAGTTGAAAGCTGCAGAATTGAATCTTGCTGCTGAAAAGGCTACTGCAGAGGATGAAAAAGCAAGTTTACTTGAGAAAAAAGCTGCAGCGGAAGCAGAAGCTAAAGCAGCTGCAGAAGCAGAAGCAGCCTACAAAGCTAAACAAGCAAGTCAACAACAAACAGTAGTTGCTTCTGGGAATACAACTTTTACAGCAGAAGTTCAAGCAGTATCTAGTTCATCTGAATCATCTTCAAGCTACACTCCTGCATCAGTAAAACATCGTCCAACATACAGTACAAACGCTTCAAGTTATCCAACTGGTGAGTGTACATGGGGAGCTAAAACATTAGCACCTTGGGCTGGAGATTACTGGGGTAATGGAGCACAGTGGGCTACAAGTGCAGCTGCTGCAGGATTCCGCACAGGATCTACACCTCAAGTTGGTGCCATTGCATGTTGGAATGATGGTGGATATGGACACGTAGCCGTGGTTACAGCTGTTTCATCATCAACAAGTATCCAAGTATCTGAATCAAACTATGGTGGAAACCGTACAATCGGAAATAAACGTGGTTGGTTCAATCCTACTACAACTTCAGAAGGTTTTGTAACATATATCTATCCAAACTAATGAATAAAACGAAGAGGCTCGATTTGAGTCTCTTTTATAATTTATATACTTTAAAAATCTACTAAAATAGCTTGAAAATATTGAAAAAGTATGGTAAAATGAAAATTGTCGTGTGAACGATAATACTCATTCTTGATGAATTGTGAAACAGTTGCCTTTGGGTCGTTTTGCGAGTTGAAGTCAAGAAGAGGAAAAAAACAAAAAGGAGAAATACTCATGGCAGTAATTTCAATGAAACAACTTCTTGAGGCTGGTGTACACTTTGGTCACCAAACTCGTCGCTGGAACCCTAAGATGGCTAAGTACATCTTCACTGAACGTAACGGAATCCACGTTATCGACTTGCAACAAACTGTAAAATACGCTGACCAAGCTTACGATTTCATGCGTGATGCAGCAGCTAACGATGCAGTTGTATTGTTTGTTGGTACTAAGAAACAAGCAGCTGATGCAGTTGCTGAAGAAGCAGTACGTTCAGGTCAATACTTTATTAACCACCGTTGGTTGGGTGGAACTCTTACAAACTGGGGAACAATCCAAAAACGTATCGCTCGTTTGAAAGAAATCAAACGTATGGAAGAAGATGGAACTTTCGAAGTTCTTCCTAAGAAAGAAGTTGCACTTCTTAATAAACAACGTGCACGTCTTGAAAAATTCTTGGGTGGTATCGAAGATATGCCTCGTATCCCAGATGTGATGTACGTAGTTGACCCACATAAAGAGCAAATCGCTGTTAAAGAAGCTAAAAAATTGGGAATCCCAGTTGTAGCGATGGTTGACACAAATACTGATCCAGATGATATCGATGTAATCATCCCAGCTAACGATGACGCTATCCGCGCTGTTAAATTGATCACAGCTAAATTGGCTGACGCTATCATTGAAGGACGTCAAGGTGAAGATGCAGTAGCAGTTGAAGCAGAATTTGTAGCTTCTGAAGCTCAAGCAGATTCAATTGAAGAAATCGTTGAAGTTGTAGAAGGCGACAACGCTTAATTCATATAAATAGTAATTACCTAGGAGGGCGGGGCTTAGCCCGGCTCTCCTATTTTTAAAAAATATAGGAGAATCAAAATGGCAGAAATTACAGCTAAACTTGTAAAAGAGTTGCGTGAAAAATCTGGTGCCGGAGTTATGGACGCTAAAAAAGCGCTTGTAGAAACAGACGGTGACATCGAAAAAGCGATTGAATTGCTTCGTGAAAAAGGTATGGCTAAGGCAGCTAAGAAAGCTGACCGTGTTGCTGCAGAAGGATTGACTGGTGTTTATGTTAACGGTAATGTTGCAGCAGTTATTGAAGTAAACGCTGAAACTGACTTCGTTGCGAAAAATGCTCAATTCGTTGAATTGGTAAATACTACAGCTAAAGTTATTGCTGAAGGAAAACCTGCTAATAATGAAGAAGCACTTGCTTTGACAATGCCTTCAGGTGAAACTCTTGAAGCTGCATACGTATCTGCAACAGCAACTATCGGAGAAAAAATCTCATTCCGTCGCTTTGCATTGATTGAAAAAACAGACGCACAACACTTTGGAGCATACCAACATAACGGTGGACGTATCGGTGTTATTTCAGTTGTTGAAGGTGGAGACGAAGCACTTGCTAAACAATTGTCAATGCACATCGCAGCGATGAAACCAACAGTTCTTTCTTACAAAGAATTGGATGAGCAATTCGTTAAAGATGAGTTGGCACAATTGAACCACGTTATCGACCAAGACAACGAAAGTCGTGCAATGGTTAACAAACCAGCTCTTCCACACTTGAAGTATGGATCAAAAGCTCAATTGACTGATGAAGTGATTGCCCAAGCTGAAGCTGACATCAAAGCTGAATTGGCTGCAGAAGGCAAACCAGAAAAAATCTGGGACAAAATCATCCCAGGTAAAATGGACCGCTTCATGCTTGACAACACTAAAGTTGACCAAGCTTACACACTTCTTGCACAAGTATACATCATGGATGACAGCAAGACAGTTGAAGCATATCTTGAATCAGTTAACGCTTCAGTAGTTGAGTTCGCTCGCTTTGAAGTTGGTGAAGGTATCGAAAAAGCTGCAAACGACTTCGAAGCTGAAGTTGCAGCTACAATGGCAGCAGCCTTGAATAACTAATAATAAAAAGGAAGCTGAAGTGCTTCCTTTTTTCTATGCAGTAGATTCCTATAGGGAAAGAATTCTACTTTTCAAGATATAAATAAAAAGCCCTATAAAAAGGGCTAAGTGCATTTAGGAGACTACACTTCAAATTCATAAAGTGCTGTAGAGAGATAACGTTCACCGTTATCTGGTGCTAGAGCAAGAACCTTTTTACCTGTACCTAATTTCTTGGCAACCTCGATGGCTCCGTAGATAGCTGCAGCTGAAGAAATCCCTACAAGAAATCCTTCTTTTCCACCAATTTCACGGCCGAGTGCGAGAGCATCGTCTGATGTTACACGAACGATACCATCATAGGCTTTTGTATCAAGTGTATCAGGAATAAATCCAGCTGAGATACCTTGAATTTTGTGAGGGCCAGGTTTTTCACCAGATAGAATAGCAGATTCATCTGCTTCTACCGCAAAAACTTGAATGTTAGAATTTGCTGATTTGAGTGCATGAGAAACACCAGAAATCGTTCCACCGGTACCCACTCCAGCAACAAAGGCATCTAGTCCATCTTTACCGAAAGCAGCTAGTATTTCAGCTCCTGTTGTTCTTTCGTGTACTTCTGGATTAGCTGGATTGTCAAATTGAAGAGGAAGGAAACCATCACGTTCAGCAGCGATTTCTTGAGCCTTAGCAATAGCGCCTTTCATTCCCTCACTACCAGGAGTTAGGACGAGTTCAGCACCATAAGCTTGGATAATCTTACGTCGTTCTACACTCATAGTTTCAGGCATAACGATGACGACTTTATACCCTTTAGCAGCACCTACCCATGAAAGTCCAATACCAGTGTTTCCACTTGTTGCTTCAACAATTGTAGAACCTGGTTTCAGAATACCGTCTTGTTCAGCTTTTTCAATCATGCTAAGAGCAATACGATCTTTTACAGAAGAACCAGGGTTGAATGCTTCAAGCTTTACATAGACGTCCGCAGCCCCTTCTGGTACGATGTTGTTGAGTTTAACAATCGGAGTTTGACCGATTAATTCAGTAATATTGTTATAAATAGACATATGAATACCTCTTTGTATAAGATATTTCTAGTATAACGCTATCTATATCATTTGTAAAATATAGAAATCCTATCGAAGTGATAGGATTTTTTTATATCACAGGTCCAAGTCATTAATTTTCAAGCGATTGTGATAAGCTAATTCTAATAAATAGGTATAAAGTGGAACGATATCCGTTTTCTTAGGAAATTCAAATTTATGAGAACTAAAATGTTCATTATGTGCTTTTAGAAAGACATTCTCTAAATAAGTAATAGTAATTTCACTATCATCTATACCTGCTCCTGCAGTTTCCATTTCAACGTTAACAATGTTCATCAAAAAGATTGATTTAATAGACATCTTACGACCGGTAGCGCCTTGTTTATCTGTAAAGATAATGCGGATATTTGTAAATATAATTGAGTCACGAATCAGTTTATATCCACTTTGAATTTCTTCATTTTCTAGTAGATATTGTCCATATTCTTTGATAAGAGTTTCTTTGTTTTGCTCGCTAAAGTTACCAGCAAGTCCTTGAATGAATTTACCAAATGCCATATTTTTCTCCTTTGTTTACACTAAATTTACAGGAACTTCAACTTCTCGTAAACCTTGATCAGTTAAAGTAACTTTTCCATTAAAAAACTCCACCAGTGCAGCTTTAATATTTTCTTTTTCTTCTTTATCAACATAAATCATCGTATCGACTTGATCTGTAAAGTTTGTATCCAGTTCCATGAGATTATGTTCTTTAAGGAAGTTACGGTACTCTTGATACTGAGCGTAAGACATTTGAATAGCAATGCCCGCCTGTTCCTTTATTTCAATGATGCCAATTTCTTTGACGGCTAAGGCAACACTGCCGGCGTAAGCACGAATCAGTCCTCCAGCGCCTAGTTTTATACCACCAAAGTAGCGTGTCACGACCACACAGACATTGGTGAGGTTGTGATTTTCTAGTACCCCAAGCATGGGAACGCCAGCAGTCCCACTGGGCTCACCATCATCACTTGTACGTTTGATTTCACTACGTTCCCCAATAATGAAGGCAGAGCAGTTATGCGTAGCTTTGTAGTGTTCTTTTTTGATGGTAGTAATAAAGTCTCGAGCCTCTTCTTCGCTATAAACACGCTTGGCATGACAGATAAAGCGTGATTTTTTGATTTCTTCTTGGACTTGACCGTCCTCTTTAATTGTTCTAAATTCCATGATTTAATTGTACTAAAAAATCATCTAAAGCGCTAGGTTTTTACGAATAAAGAAGTATGAAAGTAAATCCAAATTATCTCGGTCGTTTGTTTACTGAGAATGAATTAACAAAAGAGGAACGTCAGTTGGCGGAGAAACTTCCAGCAATGAGAAAGGAGAAAGGGAAACTTTTCTGTCAACGTTGTGATAGTGCTATTTTAGATGAATGGTATTTGCCCATCGGTGCTTATTATTGTAGGGAGTGTTTACTGATGAAGCGAGTCAGGAGTGATCAAGCTTTATACTATTTTCCGCAGGAGGATTTTGCGAAGCAAGATATTCTCAAATGGCGCGGTCAATTAACTCCTTTTCAAGAGAAGGTGTCAGAGGGACTAATTCAAGCTGTAGACAAGCAGGAACCAACCTTGGTTCACGCTGTAACAGGAGCTGGAAAGACAGAAATGATTTATCAAGTAGTAGCTAAAGTGATCAATGCGGGTGGTGCAGTATGCTTGGCTAGTCCTCGCATAGATGTTTGTTTGGAGCTGTACAAGCGCCTGCAAGATGATTTTGCTTGCGAGATATCTTTACTACACGGAGAATCAGAGCCGTATTTTCGAACACCACTAGTTGTTGCGACGACCCATCAGTTATTGAAGTTTTATCAAGCTTTTGATTTGCTGATAGTGGATGAAGTAGATGCCTTTCCTTATGTTGACAATCCCAAGCTTTACCATGCTGTCAAGAATAGTGTAAAGGAGAATGGACTGAGAATCTTTTTAACAGCGACTTCGACTGATGAGTTAGATAGAAAGGTTCGCATAGGAGAACTAAAACGATTGAGTTTGCCAAGACGATTTCATGGAAATCCGTTGATTATTCCTAAACCTGTCTGGTTATCCGATTTTAATCACTGTTTAGAGAAAAATCGGTTGTCACCAAAGTTAAAGTCCTATATTGAGAAGCAGAGAAAGACAGCTTATCCGTTACTCATTTTTGCTTCAGAAATTAAGAAAGGGGAGCAGTTAAAAGAAATCTTACAGGAGCAATTTCCAAATGAGAAAATTGGCTTTGTATCTTCTGTAACAGAAGATAGATTAGAACAGGTACAAGCTTTTCGAGATGGAGAACTGACAATACTTATCAGTACGACAATATTGGAGCGTGGAGTTACCTTCCCTTGTGTGGATGTTTTTGTAGTAGAGGCCAATCATCGTCTTTTTACCAAGTCTAGTTTAATACAGATTGGAGGACGTGTCGGTCGGAGTATGGACAGACCGACAGGAGATTTGCTTTTCTTCCATGATGGGTTAAATACTTCAATCAAGAAGGCAATTAAGGAAATTCAGCAGATGAATAAGGAAGCGGGTCTATGAGGTGCTTATTGTGCGGGCAGACTATGAAGGCTGTTTTAACTTTTAGTAGTCTCTTACTTCTGAGGAATGATGTCTCATGTCTTTGTTTAGATTGTGATTCTACTTTTGAGAAAATTGGAGAAGAGTACTGTCCAAACTGTATGAAAACAGGATTGTCAACAAAGTGTCAAGATTGTCAATTTTGGTGTAAAGAAGGAATTGAAGTCAGTCATAGAGGGATTTTTACTTACAATCAAGCTATGAAGGATTTTTTCAGTCGGTATAAGTTTGATGGAGACTTCCTTTTAAGAAAAGTTTTTGCTTCATTTTTAAGTGAGGAGTTGAAAAAGTACAAAGAGTATCAATTTGTCGTAATTCCCCTAAGTCCTGAAAGATTACTTGAGAGGGGATTTAACCAGGTTGAAGGTTTAGTTGAAGCAGCAGGGTTCTCTTTTCAAGACTTACTAGAGAAGAGAGAAGAGCGGGCCAGTTCTTCTAAAAATCGTTCAGAACGCTTGGGGACAGAACTTCCTTTCTTTATTAAAAGGGGAGTCACTATTCCTAAAAAAATCCTACTTATAGATGACATTTACACTACTGGAACAACTATAAATCGTGTGAAGAAACTGTTGGAAGAGGCTGGTGCTGAAGATGTAAAAACATTTTCCCTTGTAAGATGAGGAAAAAATTTGCAAAACTAAAATGAAAGCGTTATAATGAAATCAGAAAAACAAAAATGTTTAGAAAGAAGGTACTCATATGATTAAATATAGTATCCGTGGTGAAAACCTAGAAGTAACAGAAGCAATTCGTGATTATGTAGTTTCTAAACTCGAAAAGATCGAAAAGTATTTTCAAGCTGAACAAGAGTTGGATGCTCGAGTTAACTTGAAGGTGTATCGTGAAAAAACGGCTAAAGTGGAGGTGACGATTCCGCTTGGCTCAATTACTCTTCGTGCAGAAGATGTGTCTCAAGATATGTATGGTTCAATTGACCTTGTAACTGATAAAATTGAACGTCAGATTCGTAAAAATAAAACAAAAATCGAGCGTAAAAATAAAAACAAGGTAGCAACTAGTCAATTATTTACAGATGCTTTGGTGGAAGATACAAATGTTGTCCAATCTAGAGTGGTTCGTTCAAAACAAATTGATTTAAAACCAATGGATTTGGAAGAAGCTATTCTACAGATGGATTTGTTGGGACATGATTTTTTTATCTATGTGGATGTTGAAGATCAGACAACCAATGTGATTTATCGTCGTGAGGATGGCGAAATTGGTTTGTTAGAAGTTAAAGAATCTTAATTTCAATATGTGTAAAGGAAGGTTTACTGAATTGTAAACCTCCTTTTTCTTATAATTGATAGAATTACTGATTACACCTTTAAAAAGTCGCTTTTTGGTGGTTATTATGGTATAATGGGTGCCAAGAGGTTTGGAATGAAAAAATTTTATGTAAGTCCTATTTTCCCCTTAATATTAGGAATAGTGGCGTTCGGAGTGCTATCTGTGCAACTTGTTTTTGTAACGAATACACTGGTAACGCTATTTCTTTTGCTACTTATTTTGGGTTCATATAGTTTATTATTCATCCATCAGAGAGACTACTACTCAAAGAGTGAAGTAGAACAAATCCAGTATGTAAACCACCAAGCTGAAGAAAGTTTGACAACCTTGTTAGAACAGATGCCTGTCGGAGTTATTAAATTAGACTTGTCGTCAGGTGAAGTTGAATGGTTTAATCCTTATGCTGAATTGATTTTGACTAATGAAGTGGGCGAGATTGATGTTGCATTAATTCAAACAATTATCAAGGCATCGGTAGGAAATCCAGGTTCTTATGCTACCTTGGGTGAGACCCGCTATTCGGTTCATATGGACAAGGTGTCTGGAGTTCTTTACTTCTTTGATGTGTCTGGAGAATACGAAGCGACTGTTGAGTTAGTAACGAGTCGACCTGTGATTGGGGTCGTTTCCGTTGACAACTATGATGATTTAGAAGATGAAACATCGGAGTCTGATATCAGTCATATCAATAGTTTTGTAGCCAATTTTGTTTCAGAATTTGCTGGTAAACATGCCATGTTCTCCCGTCGAGTAAGTATGGATCGCTTTTATCTATTTACGGACTACACGGTGCTTGAGGGATTGATGAACGATAAATTTTCTGTTATTGATTCTTTCAGAGAAGAGTCGAAACAGAGACAGTTGCCATTGACCTTAAGTATGGGCTTTTCTTATGGTGATGGAAATCATGATGAGATAGGGAAAGTTGCATTGCTCAACTTAAACTTGGCTGAAGTACGTGGTGGCGACCAGGTGGTTGTCAAGGAGAATGACGAAACGAAAAATCCCGTTTATTTTGGTGGTGGATCTGCGGCGTCAATCAAGCGTACAAGGACACGTACGCGCGCTATGATGACAGCTATTTCAGATAAAATTAGAAGTGTAGATCAGGTTTTTGTAGTTGGTCACAAAAATCTTGATATGGATGCTTTGGGTTCTGCTGTAGGTATGCAGTTATTTGCTAGTAATGTGACAGAAAATAGTTATGCTCTTTATGATGAAAATCAGATGTCTCCGGATATTGAACGAGCTGTTTCATTCTTAGAAAAAGAAGGAGTTACGAAGTTGTTGTCTGTTAAGGATGCAATGGGGATGGTGACCAATCGTTCTTTGTTGATTCTTGTAGACCATTCAAAGACAGCCTTAACTTTATCAAAAGCTTTTTATGATTTATTTACCCAAACCATCGTCATCGACCACCACAGACGGGATCAGGATTTTCCAGATAATGCGGTTATTACTTATATCGAAAGTGGTGCAAGTAGTGCCAGTGAGTTGGTAACGGAATTGATTCAGTTCCAGAATTCTAAGAAAAATCGTTTGAGTCGTATGCAAGCAAGTGTCTTGATGGCTGGTATGATGTTGGATACTAAAAATTTCACCTCACGAGTGACTAGTCGGACATTTGATGTTGCTAGCTATCTCAGAACGAGAGGAAGTGATAGTATTGCTATCCAAGAAATTGCTGCGACAGATTTTGAAGAATATCGTGAGGTCAATGAACTGATTTTACAGGGGCGTAAATTAGGTTCAGATGTACTAATAGCAGAGGCTAAGGACTCGAAATGCTATGATACAGTTGTTATTAGTAAGGCAGCAGATGCCATGTTAGCTATGTCAGGTATTGAAGCGAGTTTTGTTCTTGCGAAGAATACACAAGGATTTATCTCTATCTCAGCTCGCAGTCGTAGTAAGCTGAATGTACAACGGATTATGGAAGAGCTGGGAGGTGGAGGCCACTTTAATTTGGCAGCAGCTCAAATTAAGGATTCAACCTTGTCAGAAGCAGGGGAAAAACTGACAGAAATTGTATTAGATGAAATAAAGGAAAAGGAGAAAGAAGAATGAAAGTAATCTTTTTAGCAGATGTTAAAGGAAAAGGTAAAAAAGGCGAAATTAAGGAAGTACCAACAGGGTATGCGCAAAACTTTCTTATCAAAAAGAGTCTAGCCAAAGAAGCGACTGCTCAAGCTGTAGGTGAACTTCGTGGTAAACAAAAATCTGAAGAAAAAGCTCATGCTGAGATGATTGCAGAAGCAAAAGCAATTAAAGCTCAACTAGAAGCAGAGGAAACTATTGTAGAATTTGTTGAAAAAGTTGGTCCAGATGGTCGTACCTTTGGTTCCATTACCAATAAGAAAATTGCAGAAGAATTGCAAAAGCAATTTGGAATTAAGATTGATAAACGTCATATCCAAGTACAAGCTCCGATTCGAGCAGTTGGTTTGATTGATGTACCAGTGAAAATCTATCAAGATATTACAAGTGTAATCAATCTTCGTGTGAAAGAAGGGTAAATTTACACTTTCTTGACAAGATTGTAAAAGGAAGGGAAGTCTGATGGCAGAAGTAGAAGAGTTACGAGTACAACCTCAAGATATCTTAGCTGAGCAATCCGTTTTAGGGGCTATCTTTATTGACGAGAGTAAGCTTGTTTTTGTGCGAGAATATATTGAGTCTCGGGACTTTTTTAAGTATGCCCATCGTTTGATTTTCCAAGCTATGGTCGATTTATCCGATCGGGGCGATGCCATAGATGCAACAACGGTTCGTACCATTCTTGACAATCAAGGTGATTTACAGAATATTGGTGGCTTGTCTTACTTGGTTGAGATTGTCAATTCTGTGCCAACTTCTGCTAATGCGGAGTATTATGCTAAGATTGTTGCAGAAAAGGCTATGCTACGTCGATTAATCTCCAAGTTGACAGAGTCTGTCAATCAAGCTTACGAGGCTTCGCAACCAGCTGATGAAATCATTGCTCAGGCAGAAAAAGGCCTGATTGATGTCAGCGAAAATGCTAATCGAAGTGGATTTAAGAACATTCGAGATGTGTTGAATATCAACTTTGGAAATCTGGAAGCTCGCTCGCAACAAACGACCGATATTACAGGTATTGCGACAGGCTATCGTGACTTGGATCATATGACGACTGGACTTCATGAGGAGGAGTTGATTATCCTAGCAGCCCGTCCGGCGGTTGGTAAGACAGCCTTTGCCTTGAATATTGCTCAGAATATTGGGACTAAGTTGGACAAAACGGTTGCTATTTTTTCACTCGAAATGGGTGCGGAAAGTCTAGTGGACCGTATGTTGGCGGCAGAAGGTTTGGTAGAATCGCATTCTATCCGTACGGGTCAATTGACTGATGAGGAATGGCAAAAATATACCATTGCTCAAGGGAATCTAGCTAATGCAAGTATCTATATCGATGATACGCCAGGGATTCGGATTACAGAGATTCGCTCTCGTTCTCGTAAATTGGCTCAAGAAACTGGAAATCTTGGTTTGATTTTAATAGACTATTTGCAGCTTATCACGGGAACTGGTCGGGAAAATCGTCAACAAGAGGTTTCAGAAATTTCACGTCAGTTGAAAATTTTAGCTAAGGAACTGAAGGTTCCAGTAATCGCTTTAAGTCAGCTTTCTCGTGGTGTAGAACAACGTCAGGATAAGAGACCGGTCTTGTCTGACATTCGTGAATCTGGGTCTATTGAGCAGGACGCTGATATCGTAGCCTTTCTTTATCGCGACGACTACTATGAGCGTGGTGGTGAAGAAGAGGAAGGCATACCGAATAATAAGGTAGAAGTTATTATCGAGAAAAACCGTAGTGGAGCTCGTGGAACGGTGGAATTAATTTTCCAAAAAGAATACAATAAATTTTCAAGTATCTCAAAGAGGGAGGCATAAGATGTCAGATGCATTTACAGATGTAGCCAAGATGAAAAAAATAAAAGAAGAAATCAAGGCACATGAGGGACAAGTCGTAGAAATGACTTTGGAGAATGGTCGTAAGCGCCAAAAAAATAGATTGGGTAAGCTAATTGAGGTTTATCCATCCCTATTTATCGTTGAATTTGGGAACGTTGAAGGAGATAAACAAGCTAATGTTTACGTTGAATCCTTTACTTACTCAGATATCCTTACAGAAAAGAATTTGATTCATTATCTTGACTAAAGTGAGAAATTTTCTCACTTTTTCTTTTTTTCTCCGAATAGTTTAAGTGAAGGTAATCTTCGATTTATATTATTTTTCAAGGAGGAAGAATGAAAATTTCACCATTTAAAGTAGCAGAGACAAGATTTTCTTTCAGAAAATCAGCTAAAAAGGTTGTTCCCTTTTTAGTAGTAGGATTGATGTTAGCAGCGGGTAATAGTGTATATGCCTATTCCGGAGGAAATGGATCGATTGCGCGTGGGGATGATTATCCTGCTCATTATAAAAATGGGAGTCAGGAGATTGATAAGTGGCGCATGTATTCTCGTCAATGTACTTCTTTTGCAGCTTTTCGTTTGAGTAATGTCAATGGTTTTGAGATTCCGGCTGCTTATGGGAATGCGAATGAATGGGGCTATCGTGCTCGTCGTGAAGGCTATCGTGTCGATAATAGACCAGCGATTGGCTCCATTGCTTGGTCGACTGCAGGAACTTATGGTCATGTTGCCTGGGTGTCAAATGTAATAGGAGATGAGATTGAGATTGAAGAATACAACTATGGAATAAGAGAATCTTACAACAAGCGTGTCGTGAAGGCGAATACTATGACTGGTTTTATTCATTTTAAGGATTTGCCTGGTGGCAGTGTTGGGAATAGTCAATCCTCAGTTTCAACAGGAGGAACACATTATTTTAAGACTAAGGCTGCTATCAAAAATCAGCCTCTAGCTAGCGCAACTGCGATTGATTACTATTATCCTGGGGAGAATGTTCATTATGATCAAATTCTCGAAAAAGATGGGTACAAGTGGTTGAGTTATACGGCTTATAACGGAAGTCGTCGTTATATCCAGCTAGAGGGAGTAACCTCTTCACAGAATTATCAGAATCAATCAGGAAATAGCTCTAACTATGGATCCAATAACAGTTCAACTGTCGGTTGGAAGAAAATAAATGGTAGTTGGTATCATTTCAAATCAAATGGGTCTAAATCAACAGGCTGGCTGAAAGATGGTTCTAGCTGGTATTATTTGAAATCATCTGGTGAAATGCAGACAGGATGGTTAAAGGAAAATGGTCTGTGGTATTATTTGGATAGTTCAGGTGCAATGAAAACGGGCTGGTACCAAGTATCTGGTAAGTGGTATTATTCTTACTCTTCAGGCGCCTTAGCTGTTAATACGACGGTGGATGGCTACAGAGTAAATAGTGATGGAGAACGAGTATAGAAAATGGGAGTAGGAAATTTTTCCTACTTTTTCTGTAAGCAGTTTCCTTGACATTTTTTTGGTTTTGCGCTATCATATGTCCATATAATATATGGGAGTCTGTGTACAGTCTGAGAGGAAGTGTTAAACTTCGACCGCACCTGATCTGGGTAATGCCAGCGTAGGGAACGATACTTAGTCTATTCTGCACCTTTTACATATATGGTAAAGGTTTTTCTTTTTGTCAAAGGAAAACGAGAAGAGGAGGTTGTTATGAAAGCAAGCATTGCCTTGCAAGTTTTACCACTATCACAGGGGATTGATCGGATTGCTGTTATTGATCAGGTCATTGCTTATCTGCAAGCTCAAGAGGTGACTATGGTGGTGACACCATTTGAAACGGTCTTGGAAGGGGAGTTTGATGAACTCATGCGCATTCTAAAAGAAGCGCTAGCAGTGGCAGGGCAGGAGGCAGACAATGTCTTTGCTAATGTCAAAATAAATGTAGGAGAGATTTTAAGTATTGATGAGAAACTTGAAAAGTATACTGAGACGACACATTAGTCTATTGGGCTTTCTAGGAGTCTTGTCAATCTGGCAGTTAGCAGGTTTTCTTAAACTTCTCCCCAAGTTTATTCTGCCGACACCTCTTGAAATCCTCCAGTCTTTTGTGCGCGATAGAGAATTTCTCTGGCACCATAGCTGGGCGACCTTGAGAGTGGCTTTACTGGGGCTGGTTCTGGGAGTTTTGATTGCCTGTATCATGGCTGTGCTCATGGACAGTTTGACTTGGCTTAACGATCTGATTTACCCTATGATGGTGGTTGTTCAGACTATCCCGACTATTGCCATAGCCCCTATCCTGGTTTTGTGGCTAGGTTATGGGATTTTGCCCAAGATTGTCTTGATTATCTTGACGACTACCTTTCCTATCATCGTCAGTATTTTGGACGGTTTTAGGCATTGTGATAAGGATATGCTGACCTTGTTTAGTCTGATGCAGGCCAAACCTTGGCAAATCCTGTGGCATTTTAAAATCCCTGTCAGTCTGCCTTACTTTTATGCTGGTCTGAGGGTCAGTGTCTCCTACGCCTTTATCACAACAGTAGTATCTGAGTGGTTGGGAGGCTTTGAAGGACTAGGTGTCTACATGATTCAGTCCAAGAAACTGTTTCAGTATGATACTATGTTTGCTATTATTATTCTGGTATCGATTATCAGTCTTCTCGGTATGAAGCTGGTTGATGTCAGTGAAAAATATGTTATTAAATGGAAACGTTCGTAGAATTAGAATGTTTCAAAAAAGAAAAGAGGAAATCAAAATGAAAAAACCATGGAAAGTGTTTTTAACTGTTTTAACAGCTCTTGTAGCTGTTGTACTTGTGGCCTGTGGTCAAGGAACTGCTTCTAAGGATAACAAAGAGGCAGAACTCAAGAAAGTTGACTTTATCCTAGACTGGACACCAAATACCAACCACACAGGGCTTTATGTTGCTAAGGAAAAAGGTTATTTCAAAGAAGCTGGAGTGGATGTTGATTTGAAATTGCCACCAGAAGAAAGTTCTTCTGACTTGGTTATTAACGGTAAGGCACCATTTGCAGTCTATTTCCAAGACTATATGGCTAAAAAATTGGAAAAAGGAGCAGGAATTACTGCCGTTGCAGCTATTGTTGAACACAATACATCAGGAATCATCTCTCGTAAACCTGACAATGTAGCTAGTCCAAAAGACTTGGTTGGTAAGAAATACGGAACTTGGAATGACCCAACTGAACTTGCTATGTTGAAAACCTTGGTAGAATCACAAGGTGGAGACTTTGAGAAGGTTGAAAAAGTACCAAATAACGACTCAAACTCAATCACACCGATTGCCAATGGTGTCTTTGATACTGCTTGGATTTACTACGGTTGGGATGGTATCCTTGCTAAATCTCAAGGTGTAGATGCTAACTTCATGTACTTGAAAGACTATGTCAAGGAGTTTGACTACTATTCACCAGTTATCATCGCAAACAATGACTATTTGAAAGACAACAAAGAAGAAGCTCGCAAAGTCATCCAAGCCATCAAAAAAGGCTACCAATATGCTATGGAGCATCCAGAGGAAGCAGCTGATATCCTCATCAAAAATGCACCTGAACTCAAGGAAAAACGTGACTTTGTCATCGAATCTCAAAAATACTTGTCAAAAGAATACGCAAGCGACAAGGAAAAATGGGGTCAATTTGACGCAGCTCGCTGGAATGCCTTCTACAAATGGGATAAAGAAAATGGTATCCTTAAAGAAGACTTGACAGACAAAGGCTTCACCAACGAATTTGTGAAATAATGACAGAAATAAGACTAGAACACGTCAGTTATGCCTACGGACAAGAGAGGATTTTAGAGGATATCGACCTGCAGGTGACTTCAGGAGAAGTTGTTTCTATCTTAGGTCCAAGTGGTGTTGGAAAGACCACCCTCTTTAACCTAATCGCTGGGATTTTAGAAGTCCAGTCAGGGCGAATTGTACTTGACGGTGAAGAAAATCCCAAGGGGCGCGTGAGTTATATGTTGCAGAAGGATCTGCTCTTGGAGCACAAGACGGTGCTTGGCAATATCATACTGCCTCTCTTGATTCAAAAGGTGGATAAGGCAGAAGCTATTGCTCGCGCAGATGAAATTCTTGCGACCTTCCAGTTGACAGCTGTAAGAGATAAATACCCTCATGAACTCAGTGGTGGGATGCGCCAGCGTGTGGCCTTGCTTCGTACCTATCTTTTCGGGCACAAGCTCTTTCTCTTAGATGAAGCCTTTAGCGCCTTGGATGAGATGACCAAGATGGAACTACACGCTTGGTACCTTGAGATTCACAAGCAGTTGCAGCTAACAACCTTGATCATCACGCATAGTATCGAGGAGGCCCTTAGTCTCAGCGACCGCATCTATATCTTGAAAAATCGCCCTGGGCAGATTGTTTCAGAAATTAAACTAGATTGGTCTGAAGATGAGGACAAGGAAGTCCAAAAGATTGCCTACAAACGTCAAATCTTGGCAGAATTAGGCTTAGATAAGTAGAAAATAGGGAATTGGTGAAGATTATCCTTTACCAACGCCCTTTTTCTTTTAAAAATAAGAAAATTTCGGTATAATAGTCAAAGATAGTCAAGGTTTAAAGAGAGAGGTGGGTTTGTAATGAGATTTAAAAATACATCGGATCATATTGAGGCCTACATCAAGGCGATTTTAGATCAATCTGGTATCGTGGAGTTGCAACGTAGTCAGTTGGCAGATACTTTTCAGGTTGTTCCTAGTCAGATTAACTATGTGATCAAGACACGCTTTACGGAAAGTAGAGGCTACTTGGTTGAAAGTAAGCGTGGTGGCGGAGGCTATATTCGTATAGGACGGATTGAGTTTTCTAGTCATCATGAAATGCTCAGGGAGCTGCTTTACTCGATTGGTGAGCTAGTTAGTCAAGAAATTTATGAGGATATTCTACAGCTTTTGGTTGAGCAGGAATTGATGACCAAGCAGGAGATGAATTTGCTGGTAGCAGTAGCTTTGGATCGCGTTCTAGGAGAAGAAGCTCCAGTTGTTCGTGCAAATATGCTACGACAGGTCATACAAGAGGTAGATAGAAAAGGGAAGTAAGATGAACTATTCAAAAGCATTGAATGAATGTATCGAAAGTGCCTACATGGTGGCTGGCCATTTTGGAGCTCGTTATCTAGAGTCTTGGCACTTGTTGATTGCCATGTCTAATCACAGTTATAGTGTGGCAGGGGCGACTTTAAATGATTATCCATATGAGATGGACCGTTTAGAAGAAGTCGCTTTGGAACTGACTGAAACGGACTATAGCCAGGATGAAACCTTTACGGAATTGCCGTTCTCCCATCGTTTGCAGGTTCTCTTTGATGAAGCAGAGTATGTAGCATCAGTGGTCCATGCTAAGGTGCTAGGGACAGAGCACGTCCTTTATGCGATTTTGCATGATGGTAATGCCTTGGCGACTCGTATCTTGGAGAGGGCTGGTTTTTCTTATGAAGACAAGAAAGATCAGGTCAAGATTGCTGCTCTTCGTCGAAATCTAGAAGAACGTGCAGGTTGGACTCGTGAAGATCTCAAGGCTTTACGCCAACGCCATCGTACAGTAGCTGACAAGCAAAATTCTATGGCTAATATGATGGGCATGCCCCAGACTCCGAGTGGTGGTCTCGAGGACTATACGCATGATTTGACAGAGCAAGCTCGTTCAGGCAAGTTAGAACCAGTCATCGGTCGGGACAAGGAAATCTCGCGTATGATTCAAATCTTGAGCCGGAAGACTAAGAACAATCCTGTCTTGGTTGGGGATGCTGGTGTCGGGAAAACAGCTCTGGCGCTTGGTCTTGCTCAGCGTATTGCCAGTGGTGATGTGCCTTCGGAAATGGCTAAGATGCGCGTATTAGAACTTGATTTGATGAACGTTGTTGCAGGTACACGTTTCCGTGGTGACTTTGAAGAACGCATGAATAATATCATTAAGGATATTGAAGAAGATGGCCAAGTGATTCTCTTTATCGACGAACTTCATACTATCATGGGTTCTGGTAGTGGAATTGACTCAACTCTGGATGCGGCCAATATCTTGAAGCCAGCCTTGGCGCGTGGCACCTTGAGAACGGTTGGTGCCACCACTCAAGAAGAATACCAAAAACACATCGAAAAAGATGCGGCCCTTTCTCGTCGATTCGCCAAAGTGACGATTGAAGAACCAAGTGTGGCAGACAGCATGACCATTTTACAAGGTTTGAAGGCGACTTATGAGAAACATCACCGTGTACAAATCACAGATGAAGCGGTTGAAACAGCCGTCAAGATGGCCCATCGTTACTTGACTAGTCGCCATTTGCCAGACTCTGCTATCGATCTTTTGGATGAAGCAGCGGCAACAGTGCAAAATAAAACTAAAAATGTAAAAGCAGACGATTCAGGTTTGAGTCCAGCTGACAAGGCCTTGATGGATGGCAAGTGGAAAAAGGCAGCTCAGCTAATTGCAAAAGAAGAGGAAGTGCCTGTCTATAAAGACTTGGTGACAGAGTCTGATATTTTGACTACCTTGAGTCGTTTATCAGGTATTCCAGTCCAAAAACTGACTCAGACTGACGCTAAGAAATACCTGAATCTGGAAGCTGAATTGCACAAACGTGTCATCGGTCAAGATCAAGCTGTTTCAAGCATTAGCCGTGCGATTCGTCGCAATCAGTCTGGTATTCGTAGTCACAAGCGTCCGATTGGTTCCTTTATGTTCCTAGGACCCACAGGTGTCGGAAAAACTGAATTAGCCAAGGCTCTGGCAGAAGTTCTTTTTGATGACGAATCAGCCCTTATCCGCTTTGATATGAGTGAGTATATGGAGAAATTCGCAGCCAGCCGTCTCAACGGAGCTCCTCCGGGCTATGTGGGTTATGAAGAAGGTGGGGAGTTGACCGAGAAGGTTCGCAACAAACCATACTCTGTTCTCCTATTTGATGAGGTAGAAAAAGCCCACCCAGACATCTTTAATGTTCTCTTGCAGGTCTTGGATGACGGTGTCTTGACCGATAGTAAGGGACGCAAGGTTGACTTTTCAAATACCATTATCATCATGACGTCAAACCTTGGTGCGACAGCCCTTCGTGATGACAAGACTGTCGGATTTGGGGCAAAGGACATTCGTTTTGACCAGGAAAATATGGAAAAACGCATGTTTGAAGAGCTAAAAAAGGCTTATAGACCTGAGTTTATTAACCGTATTGATGAAAAGGTGGTCTTCCATAGCCTGTCTAGCGACCATATGCAGGAAGTGGTGAAGATTATGGTTAAACCTTTAGTGGCAAGTTTGGCTGAAAAGGGTATTGACTTGAAATTACAAGCTTCCGCACTGAAATTGCTGGCAAATCAAGGATATGATCCAGAGATGGGAGCTCGTCCACTTCGCAGAACTCTGCAAACAGAAGTGGAAGACAAGTTGGCAGAACTTCTTCTTAAGGGAGATTTAGTGGCAGGCAGCACACTTAAGATTGGTGTAAAAGCAGGTCAGTTAAAATTTGATATTGCATAAAAAAAGAGAATCAGGAGCAATCTTGATTCTCTTTTTCGCAACGTTTTTATAAAAAATGATAAAAAACTATTGACAAAACAAAAATATAGTTTATAATAAAAACATAGATACTAAAAATATCAAAAATTATAAAAAGGTAAAAGTTTATGAAAAAGAAAACAGCAGTGGTATTTGGAACCTTTGCCCCTCTCCATCAGGGGCATATCGATCTGATTCAGCGAGCCAAGCGTCAGTGTGATCAGGTCTGGGTAGTCGTTTCAGGCTATGAGGGAGACCGAGGGGAGCAGATAGGCTTAACATTGCAAAAAAGGTTTCGCTATATTCGAGAGGCTTTTCGGGATGATGAGTTAACCTCTGTCTGCAAGTTAGATGAAACCAATCTTCCCCGTTATCCTATAGGCTGGCAGGAGTGGTTGGACCAGATGTTAGCGGAGATTTCCTATGATGAAACCCAGCAGGAACTCATCTTCTTTGTAGGAGAAGCAGACTATCAGCAAGAACTGTCTAATCGTGGCTTTGAGACAGTCTTGCAAGAAAGAAAGTTTGGTATCTCAGCGACTATGATTCGAGAAAACCCAAGCAAATATTGGAAATATATTGCTCAACCCTTCCGACGTCAGTTTACAAAGAAGGTGTTGATTATGGGAAGTGCCAGCAATGGGAAGACTACTCTAGCCAAGGATTTGGCTAGGTATTACGATGCACCCGTCAGTCTGGAATACGCACGTGAGTACCAGATCAAAAACAATGTCCGCGACGATGAATTGACTCCAAAGGATTACTACTATCTCCTGTTGGGCCAGTATGACCAGACCTCCAAGTTAATTGACAGTAATGCCAATAGGGGACTGGTGATAGCAGATACCAACTCCTTAGTAACCAAGGGCTACTATGACTATTATATGGAGACTGAGGATCAAGGGGACTTATCAGGAGAGACATTTGACAATCTCTTTGTTTCGATCTTGGCCAAGGAAAAATGGGACTTGATTCTCTTTGTGCAACCTGTCGGCTCCTATGTTAATGACGGGTTTAGAGATATGACCATGGCAGAAGACCATATTCGTCATAGTTTTTCCCAGCATTTGGACCAGATGAGAGAGCGATATTTAACCAACATTCCACTAGTTTATCTGGCTGAGGGTTATCTAGGCAATTATGAAGCAGCAAAACTGGCTATTGATGCCATTTACCAAGCAGATTAGGAGAAAAATATGAAAAAACTAACTGAAAAAATCACACAATTTATCGAAAACTTTAAAAATGTTCATGCAGAAGCCCGCAAAATTGGTTTTGCAG
The DNA here is from genome assembly GCF_946188685.1 of Streptococcus mitis. Classification (GTDB taxonomy): domain Bacteria; phylum Bacillota; class Bacilli; order Lactobacillales; family Streptococcaceae; genus Streptococcus; species Streptococcus mitis_CC. The sequence goes on along the minus strand of NZ_CAMHWH010000001.1, from coordinate 307,243 downwards.
GAATCATGAACCTGCTCTGGAAAGATCTCTTTGTCGGCCGTAGCCTCTTCCAGTGGTTGTATCTCATCGTCCTGTCAAGTGTTCCCTTGATCTTGGAATTCACGCAAAATACAGAAAAACATGACTGGATGAGCTTGTTTGCCTCTTGGACTGGAATTGTCTGTGTTATCTTGGTAGCAGAAGGGCGTGCTAGTAACTATCTCTTTGGGGCCATTAACTCTGCTATCTATTTGGTTTTGGCTATGAATGCGACTTTTTATGGCGAAGTTTTGACGACAGTTTACTTCTTTGTCATGCAGCCGATTGGTCTCTATGCTTGGCTGTCCAACCGTATTAATGACCAAGGAAAAGTAGAAGAATCTCACTTTGAAGCTAAGAAATTATCTGTGCTTGACTGGCTCAAGTACTTGGCTTTGACTGCTATCATTTGGATTGGTATGGGCTTGGCTTACCAAAGTATCCATAGTGCTCGCCCTTTCCGTGATAGTGTTACCGATGCGACCAATGGTGTTGGTCAGCTCTTGATGACACGTCTCTACCGTGAGCAATGGATTTTCTGGATTGCAACCAATCTCTTTAGTATCTATCTCTGGTGGGGTGAAAACATCCACATCCAAGGGATGTACTGGGTTTACACACTCAATAGTCTAGTAGGTTGGTACCAATGGACCAAGGCAGTTCGTAAGGAGGCATAAAATGACGGACACGATGATTCCAGCAGGGATGACGGAAAGAGAATATTTTGAAATTCATGCAAGTCAGGAGGAATTTTTGGATTGGTTCTACAAGCAGGAACTTCCTCAATACGAAAAACCAAGTGTGACGGTGGATATGGTAGCCTACTGCTTTGTCGAAGGAAAGATCAAGCTCTTATTAATTCGTCGCAAGGCTCACCCTTATCAAAATTGTTTGGCTCTGGTTGGAGGATTTATGGACAAGGGCGAAGATGCTGCGCATGCCTGTCAGCGTGAGGTGAGAGAAGAAGTTAATCTCGATCTTCCTTTGGAAAAAATCGAGCAATTGATGACCGTATCGACCCCCGGCCGTGACCCCCGGGGCTGGACAGTGACCATTGCCCACTTGGTTTATTTACCTAGTCGTGCATTAGAACTTGTTCAAGCAGGAGACGATGCCAAGGATGTCATTTTCGTAGATGTCGATTTTCAGACAGGAAAATGCTACCTAGAGGGAGTAGAGTTGGAGGAGCAAGCCTTCGCTTTTGACCATTATGCCATTATCCAAGAATCCATCAAACGAATCCAAGGCCGTCTCGACTGGAATCCGACCTTCCTCTATCTGCTGGAGGAGGAGTTCACTGTCTACGAAGGAACTGAACTGGTCAATCTTATCAATCCCGGTCGTCCAATCGTCAGCAATAACTTTCTCGTAAAATACGGAGAATATGTAGAAGAAGTCGGACTCAAACGAGTACCTAAAAAGAAACCAAGAAAAACCTATCGATTGAAATAAAAAGCGAGGCCGGGAAAAAGTTCCCGACCTCTTTATTTGCCTTTATTAGTTTGATTTGCTGTTGCGACTGTTTTAGGGATGGCTATCTCTCTTAGAATTGCTCAACAGGTGAGTAAAAAAGTCTTTGTATCGATACTTGAGATAGTTCTCATGTAAAAATAACAAAGCGATATAAACAATCAAAAAGATTGTAGTCAGATAAAACACATCAAATGCAGTTCTCGCATAGTAAGCGGCTGATTGATAAGAGCCAATTGCTCCCAAAATCAACCAAGGAAGATACTTGTAATATTTGCTTAACATAAACCTATACCTCCTATATCCTAGTTCGCTATTATTATATTCCTTTGCAGTTAAAGATGCAAGCGATTACACAAGAGCGATTTAAAAAATTTTAAACAAAATAGGAATTTTTCTCTGTTTTTTCTATTAGATTACGAATAAAAGAGTAGGAGGAGTAAATGTATCTAAAGTATTTAAGATTTTTAAAATAGTTTAGATAAATTGTTGACATATTCAAATTTGAATGTTACAATTATATTACAAAAAGATTTCTTTATATTTCTAAAACATTACAAAGGAGTAGAAAAATGAAAAAGAAAACCTATATCAAATTTATGACAGCAACTGTATTGGCTTCTACCTTGCTATTAGGAGCTTGTGGAAATAAAAAGGAAACAACTCAAGCAAGCAGTTCTGCTAAGACAAGCCAGTCATCAAGTTCTAAAGCAACTTCTTCTAACAAAGAAAGCAAGACTCAGAAGTCCTCAAGTTCAGCTTCATCTGAAAAGGCTAAGGCGTCTACTGATCAATCTTCAGCAACTGCAACGCCATCACAAGCGGCACCTGCACCAGAGCAAAGACAAGGTCAAGAAGTGGCTAATCAACAGGCGGCTAGTCAACAAACTCCTGCTCAGACTTCTTCAACTCAACAGGCTCCTCAAGCCCAGTCTAACCAATCAAGCTATGATCCTACAACTGACCGCAAACTTCAAGACAAACAAGCAGAGCAAAATAAACGCTACAAGGGTGTTTTAACCATGGTAGATGGTGATTTCTCAGCTGCAGCGGGCAATTGGAAGGGAGCCAATGGCGAAACTATCACAGTTTCATCAGGTGGTCAATTTACAGTAGAATCTTCCGATGGAAAGAAAGAAAATTACTCTATCAAAGGCTATTCTTATACTCTTGATGATGGTAAGTATAACGCTAAAATTGGTGGAGGAAAAATCATCCAAATTACAACAGGAGCGGATGGTAAGGTTTCCAGTGTTGCTTTGAATCAATAATAACCCTCAGTATTTAAATTTTTACAATCAAAAACCCGTAACCTTTAAGAGAGTTACGGGTTTTAAACTATTAAGCCTTATCCAACTGCAAGAGTGCCTCAATCTCTGCTAGGGTGCTAGCTTGTGAAATAGCTCCACGAAGTTTGGCAGCGCCAGATGTTCCACGGAGGTAGTGAGGAGCGAGGCCACGGAATTCACGAACTGCTACGTTTTCTCCTTTGAGGTTAATCAAGCGTTTCAAATGTTCGTAGGCGATTTTCATCTTGTCCTCAAAGGTCAAATCAGGTAGGATTTCTCCTGTTTCAAAGTAGTGGTTGATTTGGTTGAAGAGGTAGGGATTTCCCATGGCAGCGCGACCAATCATAACTGCGTCAGCACCGACTTCTTCAATGCGTTGTTTAGCTTCTTGGACTGTACGGATGTCACCGTTGGCGATAAATGGAATCTTGGTCAAAGCTTGAGCGACCTTGTGAAGGGTCTCAAGGTCTGCGTGACCTGTATACATTTGCTCACGGGTACGACCATGCATGGCGAGGGCAGAAACGCCTGCAGCTTCAGCAGCGAGGGCATTTTCTACTGCAAGAGATGGGTCAGCCCAGCCGGTACGCATCTTGACAGTAAGTGGGATATCAAGGACAGACTGGACTTTGTTGATGATAGAGTAAATCTTATCGGGGTCCTTGAGCCACATAGCGCCAGCTTCGTTCTTCACGATTTTGTTAACTGGGCAGCCCATGTTGATATCGACGATATCGGTCTTGGTGTTTTCTTGGATGAATTCTGCTGCGCGTGCTAGGCTGTCTTCATCACTACCAAAAAGTTGGATAGAAACAGGGTTTTCGCCTTCATCGATATGAAGCATGTGCAGGGTTTTTTCGTTGTTGTATTGGATTCCCTTGTCAGAGACCATTTCCATTACAACGAGTCCAGCTCCGAGCTCTTTTGCAATAGTACGAAAGGCTGAGTTTGTCACACCAGCCATAGGCGCTAGAACGGTACGATTGGGAATCTCAACATTGCCAATCATAAAGGGTGTATTAAGATTTGTCACGAATGAGTTCCTCCAGGTCGTTTTCATCAAAGTTGTAAGTAGTTTGGCAGAATTGACAAGTGATTTCTGCTCCGTGGTCTTCCTCTTTCATTTCCTGTAAGTCTGAGCTTGGAAGGCTAGCAAGAGCGTTCATAAAGCGTTCATGGCTACAGTCACATTGGAAACGGATTTCTTCTTCAGAAAGACGCTTATAGGCCTCGTCACCGTAGATAGCCTTTAGGAGGGCTTCGATATGGTCTTCACTTTCGAGAAGGGTCGAGATAGCTGGCATTTCTTGGATGCGTTTCTCAAAACGGGCAATCTCTTCTTCCTTGGCTCCCGGCAAGACTTGGACTAGGAAACCACCTGCAACCTTAACCTTGTCTTCTTCGTCCAAAAGGACATTGAGACCGACTGCTGAAGGCGTTTGTTGGCTTTCAGTCAGGTAAAAGGCAAGGTCTTCACCAATTTCTCCAGAGATGAGGGGAGTCATAGAGTTGTAAGGATTTCCAGTACCGTAGTCTGTGATAACGAGGAATTGACCATTTCCAACAAAAGGTCCGACTAGGACTTCACCAGTTGCAGTCTTTTTGATGTCAACACCAGGATTTTGAACGTAGCCTTTGACGTTACCCTTGGTATCAGAGACGGTGATGATAGCACCTAGGGAGCTAGATCCCAGCACCTTAACTGTTAGTTTAGTATTTCCTTTTTCATTGGCTGCGAGAATCTGGCTGGCGATAAGAGTTCGACCAAGCGCTACAGTTGAGCTAGCTTGGGTTTGGTGTTTTTCTTGAGCAGTGCGGACGGTTTCCGTGCTATCAAGGACAAAAGCACGAAAGGCTCCGCTTTCTGATATAGTTTTAATAATTTTATCCATAGCTACTATTTTAGCATAAAAATGCCCAAAGGGGGAGCCGTGTGTTTGCTGATTTTCAGGATAATGGACCAGGAAATCAGCATGAAAATAAAAAGAGAAACAGATTATTTCAGCATTTGTAAGATTTATGCTATGCTTAAGGTAGAAAATGAAAGGGGTAACAAATGTATTTAGGAGATTTGATGGAAAAGGCTGAATCTGGCCAATTTTCGATCCTTTCCTTTCTATTACAAGAGTCTCAGACGACTGTCAAGGCTGTAATGGAGGAAACAGGATTTTCAAAAGCAACCCTAACCAAATATGTCACCCTGCTTAATGAAAAGGCTTTGGATAGTGGCTTAGAGCTGACTATTCACTTAGAAGATGAAAATCTGCGTCTATCGATCGGTGCAACTACCAAAGGGAGAGATATTCGGAGCCTGTTTTTGGAGAATGCTGTTAAATACCAGATTTTGGTCTATCTTCTCTACCATCAACAGTTTTTAGCCCATCAGCTTGCTCAAGGATTGATGATTAGCGAGGCCACGCTTGGTCGCCATTTGTCTAGCTTGAATCATATTTTGTCAGAGTTTGACTTATCCATCCAAAATGGTCGTTGGCGAGGTCCAGAGCATCAGATCCGTTACTTCTATTTCTGTCTTCTCCGCAAGGTTTGGTCTAGTCAGGAATGGGAAGGCCACATGCAGAAGCCAGAGAGAAAGCAGGAGATTGCCAGTTTAGAGGAAGTCTGCGGTGCAAGCTTGTCTTCGGGGCAGAAGTTAGACTTGGTTCTCTGGTCCCACATCAGTCAACAACGTCTACGGGTCAATGCCTGTCAGTTTCAAGTCATAGAAGAGAAAATGCGAGGGTATTTTGACAATATTTTCTATCTTCGTTTGCTGAGAAAGGCTCCGTCCTTTTTTGCTGGGCAACACCTTCCTCTCGGAACTGAGGATGGAGAGATGATGATTTTCTTCTCATTTCTCCTATCTCATCGTATTCTTCCTCTTCATACTATGGAGTATATTCTTGGTTTTGGAGGGCAGTTGGCAGATTTGCTGACGCAATTGATTCAAGAAATGAAGAAGGAGGAGTTACTGGGTGATTACACAGAGGACCATGTTACCTATGAACTCAGTCAGCTTTGTGCTCAAGTCTATCTTTATAAGGGCTATATTTTACAGGATTGCTACAAGTACAAGTTAGAGAATCGTCATCCATATTTACTGATGGAACATGATTTTAGGGGGACGGCAGAGGAGATTTTTCATGCTCTACCTGCCTTTCAGCAGGGGACGGATTTGGATAAGAAAATTCTCTGGGAATGGCTTCAGTTGATGGAATATATGGCTGAAAATGGTGGTCAGCATATGCGGATTGGTCTGGATTTGACATCTGGTTTTCTTGTCTTTTCAAGGATGGCAGCCATTTTGAAACGGTATTTGGAATATAATCGTTTTATTACCATTGAAGCCTATGACCGAACTCGACATTATGATTTGCTGGTTACCAATAACCCCATTCATAAGAAGGAACAAACCCCAGTCTATTATTTAAAAAATGACTTGGATATGGAAGATTTGGCGGCTATTCGTCAGTTATTATTCACTTAAAAGGCTTGGTCGTTCCAGGTCTTTTTTGTGAAATTCACACAATCTCCTCACATTTTTTTAAAAATTAAAAAAAGTTGATGAACAAGAAAGCGCTTTATTTTGTATACTAGTAAGTGTAAAGAGGAAACATCCTCAAGATCTTTATCAGGAGGACAGCACATGTCACAAGAAAAATACATCATGGCCATTGACCAGGGGACTACAAGCTCTCGTGCCATTATTTTCAACAAAAAAGGAGAAAAAGTTAGCTCGAGTCAAAAAGAGTTTACCCAGATTTTCCCTCAGGCAGGTTGGGTAGAGCACAATGCCAATGAAATTTGGAACTCTGTTCAGTCAGTTATTGCGGGTGCTTTCATCGAAAGTGGTGTCAAGCCAAATCAAATCGAAGCAATCGGTATTACTAACCAGCGTGAAACAACTGTTGTCTGGGATAAGAAAACAGGGCTTCCTATCTACAACGCAATCGTTTGGCAGTCTCGCCAAACAGCCCCTTTAGCTGAGCAACTAAAAAACCAAGGTTATGTGGAAAAATTCCATGAAAAGACTGGTTTGATCATCGATGCTTACTTCTCAGCGACTAAGGTTCGTTGGATTTTGGATCATGTAGAAGGCGCTCAAGAGCGAGCAGAAAAAGGGGAATTGCTCTTTGGTACCATTGATACTTGGTTGGTTTGGAAATTGACTGACGGTGCGGCTCACGTGACGGACTACTCAAATGCAGCCCGTACCATGCTTTATAACATTAAAGAACTCAAATGGGATGATGAGATTTTGGAAATCCTCAACATTCCTAAGGCTATGCTTCCGGAGGTTCGTTCTAACTCTGAAATCTACGGTAAAACAGCCCCATTCCATTTCTATGGTGGAGAAGTTCCAATCTCAGGTATGGCTGGGGACCAACAAGCGGCCCTCTTTGGACAGTTGGCCTTTGAACCTGGTATGGTTAAAAATACTTATGGAACAGGCTCTTTCATCATCATGAATACTGGTGAAGAAATGCAGTTGTCTGAAAATAACCTCTTGACAACCATTGGTTACGGAATTAACGGCAAGGTTTACTATGCCTTAGAAGGTTCTATCTTCATCGCAGGAAGTGCCATTCAATGGCTTCGTGACGGTCTTCGCATGGTAGAAAATTCACCAGAATCTGAAAAATACGCTCGTGATTCTCACAACAACGATGAAGTTTATGTCGTTCCAGCCTTTACAGGTCTAGGTGCTCCATACTGGAACCAAAACGCTCGTGGTTCTGTCTTTGGTTTGACTCGTGGAACAAGTAAAGAAGACTTTATCAAGGCAACCTTGCAATCTATCGCTTATCAAGTCCGTGATATCATCGATACCATGCAAGTGGATGCGCAGACAGCTATCCAAGTCTTGAAGGTAGATGGTGGTGCAGCCATGAATAACTTCCTCATGCAGTTCCAAGCTGATATTTTGGGAATCGATATCGCACGCGCCAAAAACTTGGAAACAACAGCTCTAGGGGCAGCCTTCCTAGCAGGTTTGTCAGTGGGCTACTGGAAGGATTTGGATGAGTTGAAACTCTTGAACGAGACAGGAGAACTCTTTGAACCATCTATGAACGAATCGCGCAAGGAACAACTCTACAAGGGCTGGAAGAAGGCTGTGAAAGCAACCCAAGTCTTTGCGGAAGTAGACGACTAATACTGGAAGAATAAAGCGACTCAGTTAGAAAGTGTGTAAATATGGAATTTTCAAAGAAAACACGTGAATTATCAATTCAAAAAATGCAGGAACGTACCTTGGACCTCTTGATTATCGGTGGAGGAATCACTGGTGCTGGTGTAGCCTTGCAGGCGGCAGCTAGTGGTCTAGATACTGGTTTGATTGAAATGCAAGACTTTGCAGAAGGAACATCCAGCCGTTCAACAAAATTGGTTCACGGCGGTCTTCGTTACCTCAAACAATTCGACGTAGAAGTGGTATCAGATACAGTTTCTGAACGTGCAGTAGTTCAACAAATCGCTCCACATATTCCGAAACCAGACCCAATGCTCTTGCCAGTTTACGATGAAGATGGAGCTACTTTTAGCCTCTTCCGTCTTAAAGTAGCTATGGACTTGTATGACCTTTTGGCAGGGGTTAATAACACGCCAGCTGCTAACAAGGTTTTGAGTAAGGAAGAAGTCTTGGAACGTCAGCCAAACTTGAAGAAAGAAGGTTTGGTAGGAGGTGGGGTTTACCTTGACTTCCGTAACAACGATGCACGTCTCGTGATTGAAAACATCAAACGTGCCAACCAAGACGGTGCCCTCATTGCCAACCACGTTAAAGCAGAAGGTTTCCTATTTGACGAAAGTGGCAAGATTACAGGTGTGGTAGCTCGTGATTTGTTGACAGACCAAGTCTTTGAAATCAGGGCTCGTCTGGTTATCAATACGACAGGTCCTTGGAGCGACAAAGTACGCAATTTGTCTAATAAGGGAACCCAATTCTCACAAATGCGTCCAACTAAGGGAGTTCACTTGGTAGTGGATTCAAGCAAGATCAAGGTTTCACAGCCAGTTTACTTTGACACAGGTTTGGGTGACGGTCGTATGGTCTTTGTTCTCCCACGTGAAAACAAGACTTACTTTGGTACAACTGATACAGACTACACAGGTGATTTGGAACATCCAAAAGTGACTCAGGAAGATGTAGATTACCTACTTGGCATTGTCAACAACCGCTTCCCAGAAGCAAACATTACCATTGATGATATCGAAAGTAGCTGGGCAGGTCTTCGTCCATTGATCGCAGGCAATAGCGCTTCTGACTACAATGGAGGAAATAACGGAACCATCAGTGATGAAAGCTTTAACAACTTGATTGCGACTGTTGAATCTTATCTCTCTAAAGAAAAAACGCGTGAAGATGTTGAGTCTGCTGTCAGCAAGCTTGAAAGCAGTACCTCTGAGAAACATTTGGACCCATCTGCAGTTTCTCGTGGTTCTAGCTTGGACCGAGATGATAATGGTCTCTTGACCCTTGCTGGTGGTAAAATCACAGACTACCGTAAGATGGCTGAAGGAGCTATGGAGCGCGTGGTTGACATCCTTAAAGCAGAATTTGACCGTAGCTTTAAACTGATCAACTCGAAGACTTATCCTGTTTCAGGTGGAGAATTGAACCCAGCAAATGTGGACTCAGAAATTGAAGCCTTTGCTCAACTTGGAGTTTCACGTGGTTTGGATAGCAAGGAAGCTCATTACCTAGCAAATCTTTACGGTTCAAATGCACCGAAGGTCTTTGCTCTTGCTCATAGTTTGGAACAAGCTCCAGGACTCAGCTTGGCAGATACCTTGTCCCTTCACTATGCAATGCGCAATGAGTTGGCTCTTAGCCCAGTTGACTTCCTTCTTCGTCGTACCAACCATATGCTCTTTATGCGTGATAGCTTGGATAGCATCGTTGAGCCAGTTTTGGATGAAATGGGACGATTCTATGATTGGTCAGAAGAAGAAAAAGCAGCCTACCGTGCGGATGTTGAAGCAGCTCTTGCTCAAAACGATTTGGCAGAACTAAAAAATTAAAAAAGGAAAAGAGGTGGAGGGCAGCATTCCTTGCCGCCCGCCCCTTCTTTTAAATGGAGACAAAGATATGATGAAAGAATTATTTGGAGAATTTTTGGGGACCTTAATCCTGATCCTTCTAGGAAATGGAGTTGTAGCAGGTGTGGTTCTTCCCAAAACCAAGAGCAACAATTCAGGATGGATTGTGATTACTATGGGATGGGGAATTGCTGTAGCCGTTGCGGCCTTTGTATCTGGCACGCTCAGTCCAGCCCACCTAAATCCAGCTGTGACGTTTGCTATGGCCTTAAAAGGAACGCTCTCTTGGGCTTCTGTTTTCCCTTATATCCTAGCCCAATTCGCAGGAGCGATGGTGGCTCAGATTTTGGTTTGGTTGCAATTCAAACCGCATTATGAGGCAGAAGAAAATGCAGGAAATATTTTGGCTACTTTCAGCACAGGACCAGCTATCAAAGATACTGTATCAAACTTGATCAGTGAAATCCTTGGCACCTTTGTATTGGTATTGACAATCTTTGCTTTGGGACTTTATGACTTTCAAGCAGGAATCGGAACCTTTGCAGTGGGAACTTTGATTGTCGGTATCGTTCTATCACTAGGTGGGACAACAGGTTCTGCCTTGAACCCTGCACGTGACCTTGGACCTCGTATCATGCACAGTATCCTTCCAATTTCAAACAAGGGAGACGGAGACTGGTCTTATGCCTGGATTCCTGTTGTTGGACCTGTTATCGGTGCAGCCTTGGCCGTGCTTGTATTCTCACTTTTCTAATCTAGAAAACAATTATGTTGATAGAGCTTGAGATGAAAATCTCAGGCTTTTTTAAAAATATACATAGAAAAACCGCATAATCCTTAAAATAAGCTGAAATCTAGTGAAAATGTACGGTAAACAATTGAAAGATTACCCTAAAAAATGGTACAATGGTAGAAAAATACTATAGTAAGAGTTCATCTTATTTCACAAAAATTACAGAAATGAATGGTTTTTCTTGATGAAACAAAGAAAAGAATTGTACCTTTTTCTTGGTCGGACAGCCTTGTATTTTCTTATCTTTCTGGGGCTGCTTTACTTCTTTAGCTATCTTGGTCAGGGTCAAGGAAGCTTTATCTATAATGAATTTTAACTTGAAGGAGAATTCCTATTGTGTCAAATAAACCAATAGTAGATATGATTGAAACCATTGAGCATTTTGCTCAGACACAGCCTAGCTATCCTGTTTACAATGTTTTGGGGCAGGAACACACTTATGGAGATTTGAAGGCTGATTCGAATAGTTTGGCTGCAGCCATTGACCAACTAGGCTTGCCTAAGAAATCTTCTGTGGTTGTTTTTGGTGGCCAAGAATATGAAATGTTGGCAACCTTTGTAGCGCTGACTAAGTCAGGTCATGCCTACATTCCAATTGATAGCCATTCAGCCTTGGAGCGAGTTTCAGCTATTTTAGAAGTAGCAGAGCCAAGCTTGATTATTGCCATCTCAGACTTTCCATTGGAGCAGGTTTCTACGCCAATGATGAATCTAGCTCAGGTGCAAGAAGCCTTTGCTCAAGGGAATAACTATGAAATCACGCATCCAGTCAAGGGAGATGATAATTACTACATTATCTTTACTTCTGGTACGACTGGTAAGCCAAAGGGAGTGCAGATTTCACATGATAATCTCCTCAGCTTTACCAATTGGATGATTACGGACAAGGAATTTGCGACGCCAAGTCGTCCGCAAATGCTGGCTCAGCCACCTTATTCTTTTGACCTGTCTGTCATGTACTGGGCGCCGACCTTGGCACTGGGTGGTACGCTTTTCGCTCTTCCTTCAGCTATTACTCAGGACTTTAAGCAACTCTTTGCGACCATCTTTTCATTGCCAATCGCTATCTGGACATCAACCCCTTCTTTTGCAGATATGGCCATGTTGTCTGAAGCCTTTAATAGTGAGAAAATGCCTGACATCACGCATTTCTACTTTGATGGCGAAGAATTGACGGTTAAAACGGCTCAAAAACTGCGCGAACGTTTCCCAAATGCCCGTATTATCAATGCCTACGGCCCAACAGAAGCGACAGTAGCCCTGTCAGCTGTTGCTGTGACAGACGAGATGTTAGCGACTCTCAAACGCCTACCAATCGGCTATACCAAGGCCGATTCTCCAACCTTTATCATTGACGAGGACGGCAATAAATTGCCAAATGGCGAACAGGGAGAAATCATTGTTTCTGGGCCAGCTGTGTCAAAAGGCTATATGAACAATCCTGAAAAAACAGCGGAAGCCTTCTTTGAGTTTGAAGGTCTGCCAGCCTATCACACAGGCGATGTGGGAACTATGACAGATGAGGGCTTGCTTCTCTACGGCGGACGCATGGACTTCCAGATTAAGTTCAACGGTTACCGCATTGAGTTAGAAGATGTCTCTCAAAACCTCAATAAGTCTCGCTTTATCGAGTCTGCTGTTGCAGTACCGCGCTATAATAAAGACCACAAGGTGCAAAACCTTCTAGCCTATGTCATCTTAAAAGATGGTGTTCGTGAGCAGTTTGAGCGTGATATCGATATTACCAAGGCCATTAAGGAAGACTTGACAGATATTATGATGTCTTATATGATGCCGTCCAAATTCCTTTATCGAGACAGTCTGCCACTGACTCCAAATGGAAAAATTGACATCAAAGGATTGATTAACGAGGTGAATAAGAGATGATGGAGTTCTTTCAACAGCTTCCTCATTTAGAGCCATATGGGAATCCTCAGTATTTTGTCTATGTGATTGCTGCAACCTTGCCCATCTTTATCGGTCTCTTTTTCAAGAAACGCTTTGCCTGGTACGAGGTATTGGTTAGTCTCTTCTTTATCGTCACCATGTTGGTAGGTGGGAAGACCAATCAGTTGGCTGCCTTGGGTATTTACCTTTGCTGGGAAATATTGCTCCTGCTTTTCTACAAGCATTATCGAAAAAGCAAGGATGGCAAGTGGGTCTTCTACCTAGTTAGCTTTCTATCCCTCCTTCCGATTATCTTTGTCAAGGTGCAGCCAGCTATCAATGGAACACAGTCTTTGCTTGGGTTTTTGGGAATTTCTTACCTGACCTTTCGTTCGGTTGGGATTATCATCGAGCTGAGAGATGGAGTGATTAAGGATTTTACCCTCTGGGAATTCCTCCGTTTTCTTCTCTTCATGCCGACTTTTTCAAGTGGTCCAATCGATCGCTTTAAGCGTTTTAATGAAAATTATCAGACCATTCCTGAGCGGGATGAGTTGATGGATATGCTGGATGAATCTGTTCGCTATATTATGTGGGGATTTTTATATAAGTTTATCCTAGCTCATGTTTTAGGAGAAACTTTACTACCTCCTCTGAAGAATCTAGCCCTGCAGTCAGGTGGCTTCTTTAACCCCTATGCCTTGGCAGTTATGTATACCTTTGGTTTGGAGCTTTTCTTTGATTTTGCAGGTTACTCTATGTTTGCCTTGGCCATTTCAAATTTAATGGGAATCCGTAGCCCCATCAACTTTAATAAGCCTTTTTTATCAAGGGATTTAAAAGAGTTTTGGAATCGTTGGCACATGAGTCTTTCTTTCTGGTTCCGTGACTTTGTCTTTATGCGAATGGTGATGGTATTGACCAGAAAGAAGGTCTTTAAGAATCGCAATGTAACCTCAAGTGTGGCCTATATTGTAAATATGCTGATTATGGGATTTTGGCATGGAGTGACTTGGTACTACGTCGCCTATGGCCTCTTTCATGGGATTGGACTGGTTATCAATGACGCTTGGATTCGCAAGAAAAAAACGCTCAATAAGGAACGGAAAAAAGCAGGGAAGGCTGCTCTACCTGAGAATCGCTGGATTCAGTTGCTTGGCATGGTTGTCACCTTCCATGTCGTCATGCTGTCATTCTTAATCTTTTCTGGATTTTTGAATGATTTATGGTTTAAAAAATAAAGGAAATAAAATATGGATATCAAATCAGAAGTTATCGAAATTATTGATGAGTTGTTTATGGAAGATGTCTCTGACATGATGGATGAAGATCTTTTTGATGCAGGTGTCTTGGATAGTATGGGAACGGTTGAGTTGATTGTGGAGATTGAAAACCGTTTTGACATTCGTGTCCCTGTAACAGAGTTTGGTCGCGACGACTGGAATACAGCTAATAAAATCATAGCTGGTATTGTGGAGCTACAAAATGCTTAAACGCTTATGGATGATCTTCGGACCGGTCTTGATAGCTGGTTTGTTGGTTTGTCTGCTTATCTTTTTCTATCCTGCTGAGATGCGCCATGATCTGGGAGCTGAAAAGCGTTCGGCGGTGGCTACTACCATTGAAAGTTTTAAGGAGCGGAGTCAAAAGGTCAGAGCCTTATCTGATCCAAATATGCGTTTTGTTCCCTTCTTTGGCTCCAGTGAATGGCTTCGTTTTGACGGTGCCCATCCTGCGGTATTGGCTGAGAAATACAACCGCTCTTATCGCCCCTATCTTTTAGGACAGAGGGGAGCTGCATCGCTCAACCAGTATTTCGGGATGCAACAGATGTTGCCACAACTGGAGAATAAACAAGTTGTATATGTCATCTCGCCCCAGTGGTTTAGTAAAAATGGCTATGAGCCAGCAGCCTTCCAGCAGTATTTTAATGGGAATCAGTTGACGAGTTTTCTGGGACATCAATCTGGAGATCAGGCTAGTCAATATGCAGCAACTCGCTTACTAGAGCAGTTTCCAAATGTAGCTTTGAAGGATCTAGTTCAGAAGTTGGCGAGTAAAGAAGAATTGTCGACGGCAGACAATGAAATGATTGAATTATTGGCTCGTTTTAATGAACGCCAAGCTTCCTTTTTTGGTCAGTTTTCGGTTAGAGGCTATTTCAAATACGATAAGCATGTAGCTAAGTATTTAAAGACCTTGCCAGATCAGTTTTCTTATCAAGCTATAGAAGATGTTGTCAAAGCAGATGCAGAAAAGAATACTTCCAATAATGATCTGGGAATGGAAAATTATTTCTATAATACGCAGATTAAAAAGGATTTGAATAAATTAAAGGATTCTCAGAAAAATTTTACCTACCTCAAGTCGCCAGAATATAATGATTTGCAGTTGGTGTTAACCCAGTTTTCTAAATCCAAGGTAAACCCAATTTTTATCATTCCGCCTGTTAATAAAAAATGGATGGACTACGCTGGTCTACGAGAGGATATGTACCAACAAACGGTGCAAAAGATTCGTTATCAGTTAGAAAGTCAAGGTTTTACCAATATAGCAGATTTTTCTAAGGATGGCGGGGAGCCTTTCTTTATGAAAGATACCATTCACCTTGGTTGGTTGGGTTGGTTGGCTTTTGACAAGGCAGTTGATCCTTTCCTATCCAATCCCACACCAGCTCCGACTTACCATCTGAATGAGCGCTTTTTCAGCAAAGATTGGGCGACTTATGATGGAGATGTCAAAGAATTTCAATAGATCATAATATAGAAGAGTTCAAGAATGAAGCCTATTTTCACGTTTTTTCTTGACTCTTTTTTTGGTTGTGATATAATTAACCAGTAAATAATTTTTTTTAAAGAATAGTATTTTCTCTTAAAAAAGAGAAGTCTAAAAGGAAAGGAGTCAGATATGAGACAGCTAGCGAAGGATATCGATGCCTTTTTAAATGAGGTGATTTTGCAGGCGGAAAATCAGCATGAAATCCTAATAGGTCATTGTACTAGCGAGGTGGCCCTGACCAATACTCAGGAGCATATTCTCATGCTTTTGTCAGAGGAATCTTTAACAAATTCAGAATTAGCGCGTCGCCTCAATGTCAGTCAGGCGGCGGTTACCAAGGCCATTAAGTCTTTGGTCAAGGAAGGGATGTTAGAAACATCTAAAGATCCTAAGGATGCGCGTGTGATTTTTTATCAATTGACTGATTTGGCTCGTCCAATCGCTGAGGAGCACCATCATCACCATGAGCATACACTTTTAACCTATGAACAAGTGGCGACTCAGTTTACTCCAAATGAACAAAAAGTGATTCAGCGGTTTTTGACTGCTTTAGTAGGAGAAATCAAATAATGAGATATATTACGGTAGAGGATTTATCCTTCTATTATGATAAGGAGCCCGTTCTTGAACATATCAATTATAGTGTTGATAGTGGGGAATTTGTTACCTTGACAGGGGAAAATGGGGCAGCTAAGACGACACTGATTAAGGCCAGTCTTGGAATCCTTCAGCCACGCATTGGAAAGGTGACTATTTCAACGACAAATACGCAGGGTAAGAAATTGAGAATAGCCTATCTTCCTCAACAGATTGCCAGTTTTAACGCTGGTTTTCCAAGTACGGTTTATGAATTTGTCAAGTCGGGTCGCTATCCACGAAAGGGTTGGTTCCGTCGTTTGAATGCTCATGATGAGGAGCATATCAAGGCTAGTTTGGACTCAGTTGGTATGTGGGAACACCGAGACAAACGCTTGGGTTCTCTATCTGGAGGACAAAAGCAGCGAGCGGTGATTGCGCGTATGTTTGCTTCGGATCCAGATGTGTTTATCCTAGATGAGCCGACAACGGGGATGGATGCAGGAAGTAAAAACGAATTTTACGAACTCATGCACCACAGCGCTCATCATCACGGCAAGGCTGTTTTGATGATTACTCATGACCCTGAAGAAGTTAAGGACTATGCGGACCGCAATATCCATCTAGTCCGTAATCAAGACTCGCCATGGCGTTGTTTCAACGTTCATGAGAATGATCAGGAGGTAGGCCATGCTTAGTTTATTATCTTATGACTTTATGCAGCGTGCCTTTCTGGCCGTTATTGCTATGAGTCTTTTCTCGCCAGTATTGGGAACCTTCCTTATCTTGCGTCGTCAGAGTTTGATGAGTGATACCCTTAGCCACGTCTCGCTTTCGGGTGTAGCCTTTGGTCTGGTTCTGGGGATTTCTCCGACTATTTCTACTATTGCTATTGTCTTGATTGCGGCAGTCTTCCTGGAGTATCTCCGTACGGTTTACAAGAACTTTATGGAAATCGGGACAGCTATCCTCATGTCAACAGGTCTGGCTGTTTCTCTGATTGTCATGAGCAAGGGTAAAAGCTCGAGTTCTATGAGTTTGGACCAGTACCTTTTCGGCTCAATCGTGACTATTAGCGAAGAGCAGGTCATTTCCCTCTTTGTCATTGCGGCGGTTGTCTTGATTTTGACCTTCCTCTTCCTTCGTCCTATGTATATCCTGACCTTTGATGAGGATACGGCCTTTGTGGATGGCTTGCCAGTTCGTACCATGTCCATTCTTTTTAACATGGTGACGGGGGTGGCCATTGCCCTTATGATTCCAGCTGCGGGAGCTCTTCTGGTATCGACCATTATGGTCTTGCCAGCTAGTATTGCCCTGCGTCTGGGGAAAAACTTTAAATCGGTTATGCTGCTTGCCAGTGCTATTGGATTTTTGGGAATGGTAGCAGGACTTTACATTTCCTACTATGCAGAAACACCTGCAAGTGCAAGTATTACCATTATTTTTGTAACTGTCTTTTTACTCATTAGTTTAGTAAGACGTTTTATCAAATAGGAGATGAACATGAAAAAAATTAGCTTATTACTCGCCAGTCTATGTGCCTTGTTTTTAGTGGCTTGTTCCAATCAAAAGCAGGCAGATGGCAAACTAAATATTGTGACAACCTTTTACCCTGTCTATGAATTTACCAAGCAAGTCGCAGGAGATACGGCTAATGTAGAGCTCCTAATCGGTGCTGGTACAGAACCCCATGAATATGAACCGTCTGCCAAGGCAGTTGCCAAAATCCAAGATGCAGATACCTTCGTTTATGAAAATGAAAACATGGAAACATGGGTTCCTAAATTGCTAGATACCTTGGATAAGAAAAAGGTCAAAACCATCAAGGCGACAGGCGATATGTTGCTTTTGCCAGGTGGTGAGGAAGAAGAGGGAGACCATGACCATGGAGAAGAAGGCCATCACCATGAGTACGATCCCCATGTTTGGTTATCACCAGTTCGTGCCATTAAACTAGTAGAGCACATCCGTGACAGCTTGTCAGCAGATTATCCTGATAAAAAAGAGACTTTTGAGAAGAATGCAGCTGCCTATATCGAAAAATTACAAGCCTTGGATAAGGCTTATGCAGAAGGCTTGTCTCAAGCCAAACAAAAGAGCTTTGTAACGCAACACGCAGCCTTTAACTATCTCGCCTTGGACTATGGACTCAAACAAGTCGCTATCTCAGGCCTTTCTCCAGATGCCGAGCCATCAGCTGCTCGCTTGGCAGAATTGACAGAGTATGTCAAGAAAAATAAAATTGCCTATATCTACTTTGAAGAGAATGCTTCACAAGCCCTTGCTAACACACTTTCAAAAGAGGCAGGTGTCAAAACAGATGTCCTCAATCCTTTAGAAAGTCTGACAGAAGAGGACACCAAGGCTGGAGAAAACTACATTTCCGTGATGGAGAAAAACCTCAAGGCTCTGAAACAAACAACGGACCAAGAAGGCCCAGCAATTGAGCCTGAAAAGGCAGAGGATACCAAGACAGTTCAAAATGGTTACTTCGAGGATGCAGACGTCAAAGACCGCACCTTGAGTGACTATGCAGGTAACTGGCAATCAGTCTATACTTTCCTTGAAGATGGCACGTTTGATCAGGTCTTTGATTATAAGGCTAAGTTGACTGGTAAGATGACCCAGGCTGAGTACAAGGCTTACTATACAAAAGGCTATCAGACAGATGTCACTAAGATCAACATTACTGATAATACTATGGAATTTGTTCAAGATGGACAAAGCAAGAAATATACTTACAAGTATGTTGGTAAGAAAATCTTGACTTATAAGAAAGGCAATCGTGGCGTGCGCTTCCTCTTTGAAGCCACAGATGCTGATGCTGGACAATTCAAGTATGTTCAGTTTAGTGACCACAATATCGCCCCAGTTAAGGCAGAACATTTCCATATCTTCTTTGGAGGAACAAGCCAAGAAACCCTCTTTGAAGAAATGGATAACTGGCCAACCTACTACCCAGATAACCTATCTGGACAAGAAATCGCCCAAGAAATGTTGGCGCATTGATGAGAAACCGACTAGATCATAGGAACTAGTCGGTTTTTGGGTACTAGATAGCTAACTCTATTAGAGACCTTTCAGATACCTAAGGAACTTTAAACAATGAATAAAACTCTTGAAATATCTGGACCTGTATGTTAGAATAATTTTATCGGGCAAGGTTCATTAGAACACCAAATCCCTTAACTATGGCCGTAGTTAAGGGATTTTTTGACGTATCTTAGCGATTTAACGGGTGTTGATAGGCTAGTCATTCGGTCTACTTCTTACCATCTAGCCATTTGCAAACGAAATACAAGATGATTCCTGCTATGACGTCCGCTACAATAGTAAGAACGAGCTCTGGGGCAAAGTTCATTAGTTTCACCTCCTCTCACGAACCGTAAGGAACGTAATCGGTAACCGATGACAAAAATAGTATACCACACTAAATTCAGATCACCAACCTCACTTAATTCTTGAAATATCGTATCTAGGCGAAAAAGTCTTTACAATCAGAAAAACGCATAATATCAGGTGTGCACACAAAACCTTGATACTATGCGTTTTATTGTGGGAAGATTTACTCTATTTTCTCCTGAAATTGGGTATTTGCCCAGCCTTCGTTTTTGGGGTTGCTGAGAAAATAATATTATGTAGTGAGTATTTGTATATAGGTCAGCAAACAAAACTAATGCTCTTTGAAAATCTCTTCAAACCATGTCAGCTTCGCCTTGTCGTGTATATGTGACTGACTTCGTCAGTCTTATCTACAACCTCAAAACAGTGTTTCGAGCTGACTTGATCAATTTTCAAATCTGTACTTTGAGCAACCTGAGACTAGCTTCCTATTTGATTTTCATTGAATATCAGAAACCCATTCTCCATCAAATAATTCTACTGCGTCTAATAATTTTTGATCTGGCAAGGTGTCAGAAATAAAGGTTGTGTATTTGGAGAGGGGATTAATTTTAAAAAATCCAGTCTTGTAAAATTTTGAACTATCAATCAACAAAATGGTTTCATGTGCTTTATCAATAATACTCTTCTTTGAAATTGCTTGACTTAAAGATGCTTCATAAACATATTGGTCATCAATGCCTCTTGCTGAACAAAAAGCCAAATCGATATTAAAGTGATCTAATAAAGAATTTTCTTTATCATAGTTGACTACAGAACAAGATTGATGCTTTACTTCTCCAGATGTAATAAAAATTTTAGAACTATCTCTAACAGTCTCAGATAAGGTTTGTGCTGTATGTAGACCATTTGTAAAAATAATTAGATTATCTAGTTCGGCGAGATGAGGACAGAGTTCGTAGACAGTCGTACTGGAATCAAGATAAATACACATGCCTGACCGAATAAAGTCTTTAGCGAGACTAGCGATTAGTCTTTTTTGCCTAGTACTTTCTCCTTCACGTATTTGATGAGAAAGTTCAATTGTGTTCATAGAGGAAAGGGTCACGTATCCGTGCTTTCTTTTGATAAGACCTTGATTTTCTAAGAAAATTAAATCACGACGTAAGGTACTTGTGCTGGAGAAAGTGATTTCTGCCAGCTCTTTTACGGCAATTCTTTTTTTCTTTTTGATAATTTCAATCAATTCAAGTACACGTTCATCTTTTATCATAAGCTCCTCCTAATTTATCATCTCAACTATATTATAGCACAAATTGGAGGAATTTGAATTATTTTTATGTTTATGGCGCAAATGTATGAATTTTATTCAAGTAAGCGTTCACATATTGAAAAAATAAAATGTGGGGATTATAATAAACTTAATCAAGGACGAAGAGAGAAGAAAAATGGAAGCGGTTTTAGCAATAGATTTAGGTGCGACTTCTGGAAGAGCAATCATTGGTTACCTTTCTGAAAATAAACTAGTAATGGAAGAAATAAATCGCTTTTCTAATCTACCTATTAGAGTAAAAGGGCATTTATCTTGGGATGTTGACTTTCTATTAGCTAAAATTCTTGAAAGTATCCGATTGGCTAATACTAATTACAAGATTTTATCTGTCGGTATTGATACATGGGGTGTTGATTTTGGACTGATTGATAATGAAGGAAACCTGTTATCACAACCTGTTCACTATCGTGATGAAAGAACAAAAGGAGTGTTAAAGGAAATATCTGAAATTACTGAGTTAGAAAAATTATATTCAGAAACAGGAAATCAGATTATGGAGATAAACACCTTGTTTCAACTCTTTAAGGTACGGCAAGAATTTCCTAATTCATTTTATAAAACGAATAAGATTCTTTTAATGCCAGATTTGTTTAATTATCTCTTGACAGGTAAGTTTGCTACAGAAAAAAGCATTGCTTCAACGACTCAACTCTTTGATCCTAGAAGACAAAAATGGAATCAGAATGTTTTAAAATTATTTGAATTAGATCCGTCTTTACTTCCTGAAGTTGTCTCAGAGGGAAATGTTCTTGGTAGGATAAAGAATGAGTATGGTTTAGGCGATATTCCTGTTGTGAATGTTTGTAGTCATGATACAGCAAGCGCGATTGTATCAGTTCCTAAGACAGAAGATAGTTTGTTTATTTCATCAGGGACTTGGTCTTTGGTTGGAGTGGAGCTTTCTTCACCTATTCTTAGTACCGAATCGTTCAGTTATGGATTTACAAATGAAGTCGGGAAAGATGGAGTGATTACTTTTTTGAAGAATTGCACAGGGTTGTGGATCATAGAGGAACTAAGACGTTCATTTGAACGAAGAGGGAAAGCATATTCTTTTGGTGATATAAAAACAATGGTGGAGAAAGAAAAAGAAGATCTTCCTTTGATTGATACTGAATCAACTGAATTTGCAACAGAATCTGATATGTACAAGACTTTAACAGAATATCTAGCTTATCATCATGAGACTAGAGAGTGGACAGATGGACAACTATTTAAGATAGTTTATGAAAGCCTAGCTGAAACGTATAAGGAAACAATAGAGTTACTAGAGAAACTAACTCATAAGGTTTATAAGAGGATATATGTGATTGGAGGAGGCGCTAGAGCCAGTTACTTCAATCAAATGATTGCTGATAGAACTGGTAAAGAGGTTCTTACAGGTTCGACTGAAGCTACAGCTGTAGGGAATATTTGTATACAGCTATTAAGTCAAGGTAAAATAAACGAGGATACAGGGTTAAAGGATATTATGACAAATATTGCTGATACACAATATTATTATCCTCAGCTATCATAAACAAAAATAAAAAAACGGAGGTTTTGTCATGAACAAAAAAAGTCTTTTGAAATGCGCTGTTATCGGGTTAGTAGCTACCCTTGGTTTAGCAGCTTGTGGAACATCTAAGGATGCAAGCGGTGGAAGTTCTTCTGGTAAAGAAGTATTAGAATTTTATCATGGGTATCATCATAGTGAAGATGAATGGCCTGTAGCTAAGACTATGCGAGATTTATATGATAAATTTGCAGAAGAACATAAAGATAGTGGTGTAGAATTTAAACCAATTCCTATAAATGGTGATTTGAAGGATGTAATGAATAACAAGGTTGCTAGTGGTGAATTTCCAGATGTGATTGACCTAGCAGGTAATGCAGTATCATTAGCTGCAATTGAACAAAAACTTGTTTTAGATTTAAAACCATATATCGATTCAAATAAGCTTGAAAAAAATGTTGGTTTGAACTATAAACAAAACCAAAAAGATGGAAAAATTTATACAGTACACGAACAGTTATTTACAATGGGTTTGTGGTATAACAAGGATATATTTGCAAAAGCGGGTGCTAAAACACCTGATCAGTGGAATACTTGGGAAGATTTTACACAAGCAATGGCTACTGTGAGAAAGCAAGATGGAGTGTATGCATTTGGTGCTGGAGAACCATCTATTCGCTTGTTTAATACAGTCTTAGGAACCACAGAAAATGGGCGTAAATTATTAGACAAACCATTAACAAAAGAAGGAATCGAATCTAAAGAATTTGCAGATGCTTTGAAAATGGTTATGAAAGAAATTCAAGCTAATGGTTCTAAGAATGCTGGTGGCGATGCTAATGCTTATTCTAAAGACTTCCAAGAAGGTAAATCTGCAGTCTTCTTTAATGGTGTGTGGGCTTCTGGTGAGATGTCTAAGAACCCAAGTCTTGCACCTGGAATCTATCCTGCAGGTGTAGCAATTAGTTCTTCTGGAGGTGGTATCACTATCTCAAGTAAGATGTCTGAAGCTAAACAAAAACTAGCTCTTGAGTTTTTGAAATATATGACTAGCGATGATGTACAAAAAGTAATTTTTGAAAAAGTAGGAGCAAATCCTTCTGATGAAAATGTAAATGTAAAAGAACTTTCAGAAAAGAGTTCAGAAGCTACTACTAAAATTTTAGGACAAGCAATTACTCAAGTTAAGAATGCAAAAGTAGTTGTTCCAACTGTAAGTGATGTTTGGGGTGGCGATGTACACACAGCTATTATCAATGCATTGACAGAAAGTGCTGCTGAAAATGTAGATGTTGATCAAAAAGTGAAATCTACTCAAGATGTGTTGAAATCATTGATTGGTTAATTGTTTTAGGGAGTGGAAACGAAGCTCAGTTGGCACTGCCAACTGAGCTTGATTTTACTCATATAGTTGAAAAAAGGAGTTTGTTTATGGCACAAAAAGTTATGAGCCTACAAAATAGGAAGAATCAAAAAAGACGATTTATCTTTTTATTTCTTTTGCCAACGTTGATTTGTTTCTTTCTATTTTATTTTTATTCAGTAGTAACAATCTTTTTAACTTCATTTGCTAAATGGGATTATACAAATTTAAACACCCCTGAGTTTCTTGGATTTGATAAATTATTTGAAAATTATAGGTATGTTTTTAAAGAATACCCATTTTTTACAGAAGCTCTAATTAATTCTGTTCGTTGGGCTGTAATTGGTGTTATTATTCAAGTTCCTTTGGCTTTATCTGTTGCAATTACATTATCTAAGAAATTAAAAGGATGGAAGATATCTAGAAATCTTTATATTGTACCGAGTATCATTTCTAGTGCTGCTATGGGATTGATTTTTCTTCAAATCTATAATCCAAACTATGGCGTTGTTAACCAAATTATTCATCTATTTAATCCATCGTTTAAAGATTCAGTACTGTTGACTCCAGGATTAAATATAGCAGCTATGACTGGCGCTTATATCTTCTTTGCAGGAGCATCAACCATTATGATTCTTGGGCAAATTTTTGCTATTCCAGAAGAAGTTCAAGAAGCTGCTATTTTAGACAATATTACTGGTTGGAGGAAAGAGTGGTATATTACGATTCCGATGATTAAGGGGACAATTAAAACTGTTTCAATTATGGCAGCAACTTCAGGATTTTTGCTCTATAACGAAGTATTCTTTTTGACAAATGGTGCTGCAGGAACAAAAAGTATCAGTTTTGTTATTCGAGAATTAGCGGTGGCTAGCTCACGAACTCAGTATGCTCGTGCAAATACAATTGGAGTTATACAAATCTTAGGTGGAATGTTGATTATCGTTTGTATTAATATTTTATTCAGAGAAAGAAAAAGACTGAAAGGTGGGAAATGATTATGAATACACATATAAATGGTATTAGTAAAAAAGGCAAAGTTCTTATATATGGTTATATGCTCCTTACCATTTTAATTTCCATTTTCCCTATTGCGTGGATATTTTTATCATCATTAAAAGCAGATCCTATGAAAAATCCAGGTATTAGTTTACCAACTGACTTTACTCTTGATGGTTATATAAATGTTTTTACAAAACTTCATGTTTTCACTTACTTTTGGAATAGCTTTAAAGTAGTGTCTATATCAGTTATTATTAGCATTGTTATGATTTCCATGTCTTCATATGTTATTGCTAGGATGGAATTTAGAGGGAAGAAGTTAGTGACTTCTATGCTGTATTCTACTCTATTTATTCCAGCAACAGCTATGACTTTTCCAGTTTATAGATTAGTAAATGCGTTGGGGATTTATAATACCCCAGTTGCTCTAATTCTAGTCTACTCTTGTAGTGGAATTGCTATGAGTTTCTTCATTATAAAGAACTATTTTGAAATTATTCCAAAAGAATTGGAGGAGGCGGCAGAGATTGATGGTGCGACATATGCTCAAACTTTTTGGAAAGTGATGTTGCCAATTGCTAGACCTGGAATTTTAACAGCAGCAGTACTTGCCTTTATTAATAACTGGAATGAATATTATTGGGCATCTATGTTGGTGATTGATAAAAATGAATTAACAGTACCAGCATTACTAGGTCAATTTACTACAAGTTTTAATACTAATTATAATGGTCTCTTTTCAGCGATTGTTGTAATCGTATTACCACCAATCATTCTATTTGCATTTACAAGTAAATACTTTATTGAAGCTTTAGGAGGAGGAGCAGTAAAAGGATGAAACATACACTTGAAACTATCAATAGTAGAACTCAGTGGTTTAGAGAAGCAAGATTTGGGATGTTCATTCATTGGGGTTTATATTCTATTCCAGGAAAAGGGGAATGGATTCGTAGTCATCAGAAATTATCTATTGAAGATTATGAACCATATTTTCGAGCTTTTGATCCTAAGGAATATAACCCTAGAGAATGGGCTAAACAAGCAAAAGCTGCAGGGATGAAGTATATGGTTTTAACAGCTAAACATCATGATGGATTTTGTTTGTTTGATTCAAAATTTACAGATTATAAATCAACAAATACACCTGCAGGTAGAGATTTAGTTAAAGAATTTGTAGATGCCGTTCGAGCTGAAGGTTTAAAAGTAGGGTTATATTTTAGTTTGATTGACTGGTATCATCCTGATTTTCCTAAATATGCTGATCTAAATCATCCAATGAGAGGAAATGAAGCCTATCGAGATGAGAAAATTAACTTTGACCGTTATTTGGAGTATTTGCACAATCAAGTTAAAGAAATTGTAACTGGTTATGGTCAGATTGACATATTATGGTTTGATTATTCTTATGAAGACATGGTAGGTGAAAAATGGGGAGCTTCAAAATTAATAGACATGGTTCGTCATTATCAGCCAAACGTTATCGTAGATAATAGATTAGAAACATCAGGTGAAGGATTCGGAAGTATTGTTACAGATGAAATTACCTCTTATGCTGGAGATTTTGTTAGTCCAGAGCAAATTGTTCCTCACGAAGGTATTCGAAACTTTAAAGGTGAGCCTGTTCCTTGGGAACTTTGTCTAACTATGAATAACAATTGGGCTTATAATCCTACTGATTATCTATATAAGTCTAGTCAAACTTTGATAAGAAAGTTAGTTGAATGTGTTAGTAAAAACGGGAATATGATTCTTAATGTAGGCCCAGATGCTTTGGGAAGAATTAATGTTCCAAGTAAGAAAATATTAGATGATTTTCATCAATGGATGTCTCGAAATGGTGAGGCAATTTATGGATGTAGTGGAGATGAAAATTTACCAAAACCAGATTGGGGATACTATACTCGTAACGGAAATACGGTTTATGCTCATGTATTTGAACAACCTATAGGTCCGTTAGCTCTTCTTGGTATTAGTAAAGAAAACGTAAAAAGAATGAGCTTTCTTCATGATGGAAGTGAGGTGAAAATTTCAGAAAGCTGGACGACCAATGCCTATAAAGGAATTTGTTTTGCACAGTTTGGAGAAGTTCCTCATTTTACCTATTCATTACCAGACTTGATTGATAGCGTAATAAAAATTGAGTTGAGAGAGTAGTTTATATGAAAATTGAAAATAAAAATGTAAGACGTAATTTCTTTTGGGGAGATGGTCGATTTTATACTACTGATATCGTAAACAAACGGGCAGGAGTAATGATAAAAAATGTTTCGAAAGAGGAATTTACCATTACATTGGAGAATGGTATAAGACTTTCTTCAAATCATTTTTCAGCAATCGTTAGGGAAGAGGGAGATAAGCGGATTGAGGTTTCTTTTGTTTATCCTTCCATTCGTTTACGTTTAATCTTTGAATCAAGGGATGATGTTCTTTCGAAACAATTAGTTTTAGAATCTTCTACTGAAGTTATTAAATCTGTAGAGGTAGAGAGTTTTGAGTTTGAAACAGAAGACCATATTTTCTATCCTAAAAGACAAGATTGTATTAAGGAAATGGCAAATTTTTCCGGCTATTATGTAGAATTAGGACAACCTGTTTATGCTAATTCTTTATTCTTAGGAATGGAATTTCCCATGTCTGAAAACAAGGTAGATGGTAGACATTATGTATCAAGGTATTACTTAGGAACGGTTATTAATCAAGAGAAAAATTTGTGGCCTTGTATTGTTGGGGGTGCAGGTTCCTATAAAAAAGAAGAGATTCAAGAGGCATTTTTTGAATATGTGGAAGGAATAGCTCAACCTAGTTATTTCCGTAAACAGTATAATTCCTGGTATGACCATATGACCGACATTACAGAAGAAGGTATTCTAAAAAGTTTTTCTGAGATTAGAGATGGATTTGAAAATCATGGAGTCCATTTAGATGCTTATGTTGTTGATGATGGTTGGACAAACTATCAATCTGTTTGGGAATTCAATCATAAATTCCCAAATGGTTTGAGAAATATTAAACATCTTGTAAATGGATTTGGTTCAAGCCTAGGATTATGGATTGGTCCCAGAGGTGGTTATAATGGGACAGAAATCATTATGAGTGATTGGTTGGAAGCACATCCAGAGTTAAGGATTGGCTCTAAAAATTATACTTCAAATGATGTAAACGTCGCTGATTTTAACTATCTCAATCAAATGAAGAAAAAGATGTTGGAATATCAAAAAGAATTCGATATCAGCTATTGGAAAATTGATGGTTGGTTACTTCAACCTGACAAACCTGATAAGAGTGGGTCGCATGGTATGTATACCATGACAGCGGTTTATGAGTTCTTAGTTCAACTGTTGATAGATCTAAGAAAGGAGCGAGGAGGAAAAGATTGTTGGTTAAACTTGACTTCTTATGTAAATCCTAGTCCATGGTTTTTACAGTGGGTCAATAGTTTATGGATTCAAATATCTCAAGATGTAGGGTTTACAGAGAATGCAGGTAATGATATCAATCGTATGATTACTTACCGAGATATTCAGTATCAAGAATTTTTGGAAAAACGTGAGATACAGTTACCTATGTGGTCGCTTTATAATCATGAACCAATCTATGCTGTCAGTGCAAATACCTGGTACATGGATCATCAAATGTTTGCATCAATACCAGATTTTGAAGCTTATCTATTATTTATTTCAACAAGAGGGAATGCTTTTTGGGAGTTTCACTATTCTTTTGATATGTTTGATGAAGAACGCTGGAAAGCCAATGCTCATGCTGTCAAATGGATAGAGGAGAATTATCAAACACTAAAATATAGTAAAAAAATAGGAGGAAGTCCTGAAAAATTTGAAATTTATGGTTATAAGTGTCACAATCAGAAGACTTCTACTGAAATTCTCTCTCTGAGAAATCCTGCTCAGATTAAACAAAAAATAAAAATAGAGAATCTTTCGATAGAGAATTTTACCAGAGTAATTGGAGATTTTACTATTCAAGAAGATGAGATAGAATTGGCACCGTACTCTATCGTGATACTGAAGAAGTAAAGAAAAAATTGTGAGGTAGAGATGACGATTTATATTAATAAGGACGAGACCGTTTTTCATTTGGAAATGAAAGATAGTAGTTATATTTTTAGAATTTTAGAAAATGGGGAACTTCAACATCTATATTTTGGGAAAAGGATTCATGTCAAGGAAAATTATAACCAATTGATGGCCTATGAAAAAAGAGGATTTGAAGTATCTTTTTCTGAAGAATTTGAGGATATTCAACAGTCTATGATACAAAATGAATATTCTTCATATGGGAAAGGAGATTTTCGGCATCCAGCCTTTCAAGTTCAAGGAATGAATGGTAGTAGGATAACGACACTAAAATATCAAGGTTTTGAATTTGAAAAAGGGAAAAATCGTCTTAACTCTCTACCTTCAACATTTGATGATATTGGTCAGTGTGCGGAAACATTAACGATTATTTTAACAGATTCCATATTAGATTTAACTGTTAGACTAAATTACACAATTTTTCCGGAATACAATGTCTTAGTTAGAAATACGGAATTTTTAAATAATAGCAATAATAAGTTGACTCTTTTGAAAGCAATGAGTTTACAGCTAGATCTACCTGATAGTCAATATGACTTTATTCAATTTTCTGGAGCATGGCTGAGGGAACGTCAGTTATATAGAACTTCGCTTAGACCAGGTATTCAAGCAATAGATAGCTTGAGATACTCATCAAGTCCTCAGCAAAATCCTTTCTTTATGCTATCAAGGAGGGAAACTACCGAGCATAGTGGTGAGGTTTATGGTTTTAACTTTATCTATTCTGGAAATTTTCAAAATATGATTGAAGTTGACCATTTTGACACAGCTAGAGTAACGGTAGGAATAAATCCAGTAGAATTTCGTTTTTTATTAAATCCTGCCGAAAGTTTTGTGACACCAGAAGCAATTGTGACCTATTCTGATCAAGGGATGAATCAGATGAGCCAACAACTATCAGATTTTTATCGACATCATTTAGTTAATCCTAATTTTTCTCAAGCTAGTCGTCCTATAATACTCAATAGTTGGGAAACATTTTATTTTGACTTGAGTACAGAAAAAATTTTAGATTTAGCAAAGGCTGCTAAAGATTTAGGGATAGAATTATTTGTACTGGATGATGGTTGGTTTGGTCATAGGAAAGATGACAAAAGTTCTCTGGGTGACTGGATAACAGATAGAAGTCGCCTTCCTGAAGGTATTGGATTTCTTGCAGATGCAATTCACAAAATAGGTTTACAATTCGGTTTGTGGTTTGAGCCTGAAATGATTTCTATTGATAGTGATTTGTACAAGAATCATGCCGATTGGACTATCCATTTGTTAGACAGAGAGAAGTCAGTAGGAAGAAATCAATATGTGTTGGATTTGACGAGACAGGAAGTTGTTGATTACCTTTTTGATTCTATTTCTAAAATCATAATCGAAACAAATCTGGATTATATCAAATGGGATATGAATCGTCATATAACAGATATTTATAGTATTGAACTTGATTCTGAACAGCAGATGGAATTTGGTCATCGATATATCTTAGGTCTTTATCAGTTATTAGATCGTTTAATAACTAAGTTCCCTTCAGTTCTATTTGAATCTTGTTCTTCAGGTGGTGGACGTTTTGATTTAGGACTTATGTATTATGCACCGCAAGCGTGGACGAGTGATGATACGGACCCGATAGAACGGTTGAAAATTCAGCATGGAACTTCTTATGGATATTCTCCATCAATGATGACAGCTCATGTTTCTATTTCTCCAAACGAACAAAGTGGAAGACAAACGAGTTTGGACACTAGGACAAATGTAGCTTATTTTAGTTCTTTCGGTTATGAATTAGATGTTACGAGATTGTCGGTAGAAGAAAAAGAACAAGTGAGAGAACAAATTCAGTTTTATAAAAAATATCGTTCATTGTTTCAATATGGGGATTTTTATAGGATAAACAGTCCTTTTAGTTGTGATTCTGCTAGTTGGCAAGTTGTTTCAAAGAATAAATGCCAGTCGATTTTACTGTATGCTCAATTGAATAGTAAGTTGAACCCAGGTTATACAAGAGTTTATTTTAGTGGTTTAGATAAAGATAAATGCTATTCCGTCTCTGGATTTGATGAGTTCTTTTATGGAGATGAATTAATGAATGCTGGAATAAAAGTCAGTTTAAGTAATTTAGCACTATGTGTTCCAGAATATCTTACAAAATTATTTGTTATTGAGGAAGTTGTATGTAAATAATGAGGAAATAAAAATGGAAAATAAAAAAATAGCAAAACAGATTTTAATAGCTACGGCTGTTTTAACAAGTTTTTTAGGAAGTAAATTGGTTTATGCAGATGTAGTCCAAAGTAATTCTAATGACAGAGCTAGTACTGAAACTGCTAGAGTAACAGTGAATAACTTAAGAAAACCAATTACTAAAGATCAAGAAACTGATACGGAGATGACATATCTTTCAGATATGGATTGGTCTTCTGCAACTCATGGTGATGTAGATAAAACAAAAACAGTACAAAAAGATGCTCCATTTACAACAGGAAATAAAGGAGAACATACTAAAATTTCATTGCTTACTTCTGACAATAAAGTTAAGTATTTTGATAAAGGAATAGGGACAGTCGCAGATTCCCCGTCTGTAATCAGCTATGATATTAGTGGTCAAGGATTTGAAAAATTTGAAACTTATATAGGAATTGATCAAAGTGCTAATAGTTCTAGAGCAGACCACGCAGTAGTGGATAAAATAGAAATAGAAATAGATGGAGAAGTAGTTTATTCCAGTAATGTAACTAATCCAGATGGATTCAGATATAATACCCAGGCACAATTTATTAGTGTGACAATTCCACAAAACGCTAAAAAAATATCCTTAAAATCATTCTCAGGAGAACATACATGGGGTGATGAAGTTGTATTTGCTGATGCTAAACTTATTAAAACTGTTAGTACTCAAACTATAACTCCAGATCTTCTTAATAAAGGAATTAATGGAGGAGTATATCTTTCTGATTTAGAATGGGTTGATGCTACTCATGGTGATGACGATAAATCAAAAACAGTTCAGAAAGATAAACCGTTTACACCTGGTAATAACGGTGCAAATAATAAAATAAAATTATTAATTGACGGGAAGGAAATAGAATTTAATAAAGGATTGGGAACTGTAGCAAGTAACCCGTCTAGTATAAAATATGATGTTTCGGGTGCTAATGTTACAAGATTTATTTCCTATGTCGGAATTGATAGGAGCGCCAATCATTTAAATTCAGATTACGCAGATATTCAAAAGTTTGAAGTTGTTGCGGATGGTAAAGTCATTTACTCATCAGATTCAAAATATCCGAAAGGAATTAAGTATGATACATCGGCATTTCTGGTTGATGTTGAAATTCCAAAAGATACACAGACGATAGAACTTAAATCATATTCAGGAAAACATACATGGGCTGACGAATTGGTTTTAGGTGGAGCCATGTTTATGGCAAATGGTAAATTTAAGAATCCTAATGATTGGTCAGAAGTTGATAAACGTCGTGAAATTAATAATGAACATCCGTTACTTATGATGCCTTTATATGCTAACGGAGAAGAGTTTAACCAAGGGAAATATACTTTTTGGGGAGGAGATACATTAACAGGTAAGTGGGAGAATATACCAGATGACTTAAAACCATATACTGTTATACAGTTACATCCAGATGATCTTCCTAAAAGAGATGGAGCTGCTAGAGATTTTTATGAACATATGTTAGAAGAAGCAGCGAAATATGTAAATCCTAAGACTGGAAAAAATGAACCAATTCCAGTTATTCTGACGGTTTACACTGCTGGTAATATGCCTTATTATACTTCGGCACATTGGTTAAGTACCAGCTGGATTGATAAAATGTATCAAAAATATCCAAATTTGCATGGTATTTTCAGTACAGAGAATTATTGGATTTGGGCAAATGATATTGAAAATAAGGCGGCAGATTACTTAAAAGTATCAGCTAAAAATGGAGGATATTTTATATGGGCTGAACAAAATAATGGTTCTTCAATAGAAAAAGCATTTGGAAAAAACGGTAAGATAGCATTTCAGAAATCTGTTGATAAGTACTGGAAGAACCTTATTTTCATGTTCAAAAATACACCTGCTGCCGAGGGAAATGATTCAACTACAGAAAGTTATATGAAGGGACTTTGGCTATCAAATCATACTTATCAATGGGGTGGTTTGATGGATACTTGGAAGTGGTATGAGACAGGTAAATGGAAACTGTTTGCAACTGGTAATATCGGAAAAAGTCAAGGAGATAGACAATGGTTGACTGAACCAGAGTCTATGCTAGGAGAAGAGGCTTTAGGGGTTTACCTTAATGGAGGTGTAGTTTATAATTTTGAACATCCAGCTTATACCTATGGTGTAAATAATAAAGAAAGCTTACTCTTTAGCGAAGTAATAAAAGAATTTTTTAGATATGTAATAGCACATCCAGCACCATCTAAAGAAAAGGTACTTGAGGATACAAAAGTATTCATACATGGAGACTATTCAAATAAAGGAAATGGTAAGTTCTTTGTAAACGTAAATACTGATAGAGAACAAACTCCATTATACATGACTGGTCGTTATAATGTTATTCCAGCTATTCCAGGTATTTTAAAAACAGATAAATTGAAAGAGTCTGTTTCTGGTAATCGTATTCAGATTAAGGAGATCACTTCCCCAGAATTTAGCTCTACTCAGGCTAGAAAAGAATACTTGAATAAGCTGTATCCTACGAATTATGAAGGAGATATCTTTGCTCAGAAATTAGATAATAGATGGTTTGTCTATAATTACAAGGTAAATGAGAATGTTAAACAGACTGGAAAATTAAAATTTAATTCTTTAGAAATGGATGTTGAATTTGAACCTCATACCTATGGTATTTTTGAGAGAATAAGTAATGGATTGAAAGTGAATTTAAATAATTTTAGAACAAATAAAGATTCACTATGGTCTAATGCTCAAGATGCAAATCAGGCAAGGAAACTACCACAATTGACCAAAAAAGGTGCGATTAAGTGGATTGATGAACATTATATCAAAGATACTCAGTTTGGAGAGAAAAGGGTTACAAAGATAGTATTAAGAGGTATAGATAAACTTCCTACTATTCATTCATTAACAGGAACAAATAATTCCTATGATCAGCCATCTCTCAATTTTGATCAGAAAAATCATACGGTTACTATTACCATTAACAGTAACGGAAATCTTGAATTCGAACTTCATTTTTAGAAAGGAGTGAGTTTATGTCTCAAGATGAAAAATTAATTCGTGAACAGATTTGTGATGTTTGTCATAAGATGTGGCAACTTGGTTGGGTTGCTGCAAACGATGGGAATGTATCTGTTCGATTAGATGAGGATACCATTATTGCAACTCCTACTGGCATCAGCAAAAGTTTTATTACTCCAGAAAAGCTGGTGAAGTTAAATCTCAAAGGAGAGATTTTAGAAGCAGAAGGTGATTACCGGCCTTCTAGTGAAATTAAAATGCACATTCGTTGTTACGAAGAACGTGAGGATGTCCGTGCGGTTGTTCACGCGCATCCACCGATTGCAACAGGATTTGCTCTTGCACATATTCCCTTAGATACTTATTCACTAATTGAGAGCGCGATTGTGGTTGGGGCAATTCCTATAACTCCATTTGGAGTTCCGTCTACAATGGAAGTGCCAGAAGCAATTACACCTTATCTACCAGATCATGATGTCATGCTATTAGAAAATCATGGAGCTCTGACTGTCGGAAGCGATGTCATTACAGCATACTACCGTATGGAAACTTTAGAATTAGTAGCAAAGACAACCTTCCATGGAAGAATGTTACTGTCTACAAAAGGTATTGAAGAACAAGAAATTGCTCGTCCGATTTTAGAACGTCTATTCTCAATGCGAGAAAATTATAAGGTTACAGGTCGTCACCCAGGCTACCGTAAATATAATGGCGATGGTAGTATAAAAGAAACAGAAAAATAAGAGGAAAATATTATGATTCAACATCCACGTATTGGTATTCGTCCGACTATTGATGGTCGTCGTCAAGGTGTACGCGAATCACTTGAAGTGCAAACAATGAACATGGCTAAAAGTGTGGCAGATTTGATTTCAAGCACATTGAAATATCCAGATGGAGAATCTGTGGAATGCGTGATTTCTCCATCTACTATTGGCCGTGTACCAGAGGCAGCAGCTTCACATGAGTTGTTTAAAAAGTCAAATGTTTGCGCAACAATTACAGTTACACCATGCTGGTGTTATGGTAGTGAAACTATGGATATGTCTCCAGACATTCCTCATGCTATTTGGGGATTTAATGGGACAGAACGTCCAGGAGCTGTCTATCTTGCAGCTGTTCTAGCTTCACATGCTCAAAAAGGTATTCCAGCCTTTGGGATTTATGGAAGAGATGTTCAGGAAGCTAATGATACAGATATTCCAGAAGATGTCAAAGAAAAACTTTTACGTTATGCGCGTGCAGCTCTTGCAACTGGCTTGATGAGAGACACTGCTTACCTATCAATGGGTAGTGTTTCGATGGGGATTGGCGGTTCTATTGTAAATCCAGATTTCTTCCAAGAATACTTAGGAATGCGAAATGAATCGGTAGATATGACGGAGTTCACGCGCCGTATTGACCGTGGTATTTATGACCCAGAAGAGTTTGAACGTGCTATGGTTTGGGTAAAAGAACATATCAAAGAAGGTGTTGATCGAAATCGTGAGGATTTGATTCTTTCTAAAGAAGAGAAAGAAAAACAATGGGAATTTGTGGTAAAAATGTTCATGATTGGTCGAGATCTTATGCAGGGGAATCCTCGTTTAGCAGAGCTTGGTTTTGAGGAAGAAGCAGTTGGTCACCATGCTTTAGTAGCTGGTTTCCAAGGTCAACGTCAGTGGACAGACCATTTTCCAAATGGAGATTTTATGGAAACTTTCCTCAATACTCAGTTTGACTGGAATGGTATTCGAAAACCATTTGTATTTGCGACAGAGAATGATTCACTAAATGGTGTGTCTATGCTCTTTAATTATCTATTAACAAATACTCCACAAATCTTTGCTGATGTGCGTACTTATTGGAGTCCAGAGGCTGTTAAACGTGTAACGGGACATACTTTAGAGGGGCGTGCTGCAGCTGGATTCTTACATCTAATCAACTCAGGTTCTTGTACATTGGATGGTACAGGTCAAGCTACTCGAGATGGCAAACCTGTTATTAAACCATTCTGGGAGTTGGAAGAAAGTGAAGTGCAGGCTATGCTTGAAAATACAGACTTCCCACCAGCAAACCGCGAATACTTCCGTGGAGGAGGATTCTCAACTCGTTTCTTGACGAAGGGGGATATGCCAGTAACAATGGTACGTCTCAATCTTCTAAAAGGGGTTGGTCCAGTGCTACAAATTGCAGAAGGTTACACACTTGAACTTCCTGAAGATGTTCACCATACTTTAGATAATCGTACAGATCCAGGATGGCCAACTACTTGGTTCGCTCCACGTTTGACAGGAAAAGGTGCTTTCAAGTCTGTCTATGACGTCATGAATAATTGGGGAGCTAATCACGGAGCGATAACATATGGCCACATTGGAGCAGACTTGATTACCTTGGCTTCTATGTTGAGAATTCCTGTCAATATGCATAATATACCTGAGGAAGATATCTTTAGACCTAAAAATTGGTCCTTATTTGGAACAGATGATCTAGAATCAGCAGACTATCGTGCATGTCAGTTGTTGGGACCACTACATAAATAAAACTTGTTTATATAGGAGGTGAACTTACGTCCCTCCTATCCTTTTAAAAACATTTGTTAAATATTTCACAAATAATTGAAAACGAATACAAAAAGTAATATAATGATGTTAAATAGATAGCGCGAAGGCGCAGGAGGAAAATTATATGGCTACATTTTATGTTCCGGCAGTCAACCTTATTGGAAAAGGTGTTGTAAATGAAGTGGGTCCTTATATCAAGGAACTTGGCTATAAAAAGGCACTTTTGGTGACAGATAAGTTCATCGAAGGAAGTGACATTTTGCCTAAGGTTTTAAAACCGCTAGATGCAGAAGGAATCGAATATGTCATCTTTAGCGATGTAGAGCCAAACCCTACTTGTAAGAATGTCACAGATGGGGTAGCTGCTTTGGAAGAACATGGATGTGATTTTATCATCAGTCTTGGTGGGGGTTCTCCACAGGATGCAGCTAGTTGTATTTCTATCATAGCTACAAATGGTGGAAAACCACAGGATTATGAAGGGCTTCATAAGTCTGCTAAAAAAGGCTTGCCAGTTGTGGCTATCAATACAACGGCAGGTACATCAGCAGAAATTACCATTAACTATGTGATTACCGACGAAGAACGCAAGGTTAAGATGGTAATGGTTGACAAGAATAGCCTTGCTCTTATCTCTGTTAATGACCCTGAATTGATGATTTCAAAACCTCAAGCCTTGACTGCTGCGACAGGTATGGATGCTCTGACTCACGCTGTTGAAGCTTTGGTAACACCTGGTGCTTATGATGTGACCAAGAAATTATCTATCGGAGCAATTGAGCTTATCAAGGAATACCTTCCTCGCGCTGTAGCAAATGGACACGATATTGAAGCGCGTGAAGGTATGGTCAATGCCATCTTCCTTGGTGGTATGAGCTTTAATAATGCTGGTCTTGGCTATGTTCACTCAATGGCTCACCAACTAGGTGCAGTATATAATTTGCCACACGGTGTTTGTTGTGCCATGTTGCTACCAGTTATAGAGCGTGAAAATGCTAAACGTGTACCAGAAGCTTTCCGTAATGTTGCCAAGGCCTTGGGACTTCATGTAGAAGGTAAATCAGATGAAGAGTGTGCCGATTATGCAATTGCTGAGATTGAGAAGCTTTCTGAGACAGTAGGTATTCCTAAGAAACTGACTGAGCTTGGTATTGAAGAAAAAGATTTCGACTTTGAATACCTTTCTAAGAATGCCTTGATTGATGCATGCGCACCAGGAAATCCATTTATGCCAACCTTAGAAGAAACGATTGAGTTTTATAAAGAGTTGTTTTAGCAAGAGATTTGACGACAATGTGACAATTCACCTCTAATTATTGACATTTCAGGAAAAATCGCAGTAAAAACTGCACATCCTTCTTTAAATGTGCTATAATACAGAAAAAAAAATAATGATGGAGGTCGTCGCGATGATAACAACATTTTTGATGATTTTTGTGGTGGTTTGTGTGCTCCTATTGGTGATAGTCACACTGAGTACAGTTTATGTGGTTCGTCAGCAGTCGGTGGCGATTATTGAACGCTTTGGGAAATACCAAAAGGTTGCCAATAGCGGTATTCACATTCGCTTGCCTTTTGGGATTGACTCGATTGCAGCGCGGATTCAGTTGCGCTTGTTGCAAAGTGATATTGTGGTTGAGACTAAGACCAAGGACAATGTGTTCGTTATGATGAATGTAGCGACTCAGTACCGTGTCAATGAGCAGAGCGTGACAGATGCCTACTATAAACTCATGCGTCCAGAATCTCAGATTAAATCTTATATCGAAGACGCTCTTCGCTCTTCTGTTCCAAAATTAACCTTGGATGAATTATTTGAGAAAAAAGATGAGATTGCCCTTGAGGTTCAACACCAAGTAGCGGAAGAAATGACAACTTACGGTTATATTATCGTGAAAACCTTGATTACCAAAGTCGAACCAGATGCAGAAGTTAAGCAATCCATGAATGAAATCAATGCGGCGCAACGTAAGCGGGTTGCAGCGCAAGAATTGGCGGAAGCTGACAAGATTAAAATCGTCACTGCAGCTGAAGCCGAAGCAGAAAAAGACCGCCTTCATGGTGTGGGGATTGCCCAACAACGTAAGGCGATTGTGGATGGATTGGCAGAGTCTATCACAGAACTCAAGGAAGCCAATGTTGGCATGACAGAAGAGCAAATCATGTCCATCCTCTTGACTAACCAGTATTTGGATACCTTGAATACCTTTGCTTCTAAAGGAAATCAAACTATCTTTTTACCAAATACGCCAAATGGTGTAGATGATATCCGCACACAAATCTTGTCAGCCCTTCGCGCTGAGAAGAAATAATAGACTAAAGAGCTTGGCAACAGGCTCTTTTTGCGTAGCTCTTGTAGCTTTGAGGATTAAAATCCTCCTCCACAAATTATAGAATCTTTTCTGAGTATTTAGGAAGTGATGGAGGAAATCTTGAAAGAACTTTTGTTTTGTGCTATAGTCAACTATATCGATTCGTTTAAAGAGGAATGCTTGTATGAGAAGAGAAGAAGTTTTACGAAATCACTGGTTTTTTAACCAAGAGGTGGGGAAGGAAGAGGCCTTGGCGTCGGATTTTCAGAGGGAAAATTGGCAGGTTATTCAAGTGCCACATGACTGGAGTATTTACAATGATTTTGACCAGTATTCGCCAGCGCAAAATGAGGGTGGTCAGTTAAACGGGGGTCAGGCCTGGTATCGGACACAGTTTTACTTGGAAGAAGATGCCAGTCTTGTATCGGTGCGTTTGTTGTTTGACGGGGTTTACATGAATGCCCAAGTCTATATCAACGGGCAAGTGCTGGGTTATTATCCCAATGGCTACACACCTTTTTCTTATGATATCACGCCTTATCTAAGAAATGATGGGACGGCCAACCAGCTTGCGGTTTTTGTGGACAATCAGCAACCTAGCAGTCGTTGGTACTCGGGTAGCGGTATTTACCGAGAAGTAAAATTATTGATTACAGATTCGGTGCATCTGGATTTATATGGGATTAAGATAGAAAGTCCCAAGCTAAAGGAACAAAGGCAATCTTGGGTGGAAACCCAGCTTGAAAGCAAGGTTTCAAATGATGGGCCTCAGTCCGTGTCGGTGTATTTGGAACAGAGTATCTGGTATGATGGCCAACAGCTGTCAGACTGGCAGGCGACAGACTCTATAGTGATTGAGTCTGGGGACAAATATTCTTTCCAACAAGCCATATCAATTTTCCAACCTTTGCTTTGGGATATTGACCATCCTCATCTCTATCAGTTGAAGACTCGCCTTTACAAAAATGGTATTTTAGTTGATGAAGAAGAGGAGACTTTTGGTTACCGTTATATGGATTGGCAAGCGGATAAGGGCTTCTTTCTAAATGGTCGCTGGCTGAAGATTCATGGAGTTTGTCTGCACCATGACTATGGATCTCTGGGAGCTGTGGAAAATAGGTCAGCTGCTGAGAGACGATTGCGCCAGAT
Organism: Streptococcus mitis; assembly: GCF_946188685.1. Lineage (GTDB taxonomy): Bacteria > Bacillota > Bacilli > Lactobacillales > Streptococcaceae > Streptococcus > Streptococcus mitis_CC. The sequence goes on along the minus strand of NZ_CAMHWH010000001.1, from coordinate 267,555 downwards.
GAAGGAAATGGGCGTCAATGCGATTCGAATCACCCATAATCCAGCTAGTAGTATTTTGCTGGATCTGGCTGCTAAAATGGGCTTACTCATCCAAGAAGAAGCCTTTGATACCTGGTATGGAGGCAAGAAAGAATATGACTATGGTCGCTTTTTTGAGGAAGAAGCTACTCATCCAGAGGTGAAAGCAGGCGATTTCTGGTCAGATTACGATTTGCGAACTATGATCGAGCGTGGCAAGAATAATCCAGCGATTTTTATGTGGTCCTTGGGAAATGAAGTCAGCGAAGCAAATGGAGATGCTCATTCATTGAAGACGATCAAGCGCTTGCTAGAAAGGGTTAAGGAGGTTGATGATAGTCTTTTTGTGACCATGGGAATGGATCAGTTCCGCTTCGGAGATGGTTCTGGAGGTCATGAAAAGATTGCTGATTTGCTGGATGTGGTGGGCTTGAATTACTCGGAAGACAATATTGATGGGATTCGCAAAAGACATCCCAAATGGCGACTTTATGGATCTGAAACCTCATCAGCTACACGGACGCGTGACAGCTATTTTCGACCAGATAAGGAATGGGTTGGGGATAATCGCCGCGTGCGGAATTTTGAACAGTCAGACTATGGCAATGATCGAGTTCCTTGGGGGAAGACGGCGACGGCTTCTTGGACAGCAGATAGAAATCGGTTAGACTATGCGGGTCAGTTTATCTGGACAGGAGTGGACTATATCGGTGAGCCGACTCCTTGGCACAATCAAAATGACACGCCTGTAAAGAGTTCCTATTTTGGGATCGTGGATACGGCAGGGATTCCTAAAAATGACTATTATCTCTATCAAAGTCAGTGGTTGGACCTAGATCAGCATCCCATGGTTCATATACTGCCCCACTGGAATTGGGAAATCCACAAGAGTTATCAACAAGTTGTGGATAAGTATGGGAATATCCCTGTCCGGGTGTATTCAAATGCCCGTTCTGTAGAGCTATTTCTCAATGGAAAATCTCAAGGTAGAAAGACTTTTCAGGAAAAATGGACTTCAGATGGCAGAAAATACCAAGAGGGAGCAAGTTCTGAACAACTTTATCTCGAATGGCGTTTGGCTTATCAACCGGGAGAATTGCATGCTGTGGCCTATGACAGTCAAGGTCAGATTGTGGCAGAAGATAGGGTGGTGACTGCAGGTAAGCCAGCCAAAATCGGGTTACATGCCGAGAAAACAAAACTGGAGCCAGATGGGCAAGACCTCCTTTATCTCTATTTTGATGTATTGGACAAGGATGGAAATTGGGTGCCGACTGCTTCCAATCAGATTCATTTTAAAATTGAGGGCCCTGCTCGCATTGTAGGTGTGGATAATGGCAGGCAGGCCAGTCGTGAACGTTACAAGGCTCAGAAAAATGGTCGTTTTAAGAGGAAAGCCTTTCATGGCAGAGGTGTACTTTTGGTTCAGAGCTTGGAGCAGGTAGGTCAAGTGAGAGTAAAGGCTAGTGGCAGAGGACTAGAGCCAGCAAGTTTTGATCTCTTAGTGGGAGAGGCTTTGGCTTGCCAGCCAGTGAAAAATCAGAGCTTATTTGAGATTCGAGTGGACAAGCAGGCAGGATTACAAGAAGGGGATTCCCCAGCCATTGGACTTTATCCACAAACTGTGGATAACCCTGTGAACAAGGTGGGGAATAGTGAAGTGATTTGGGAAACGAGTGGTAGTGCTCACGCCATTATCAAGCAGGGAGTACTTCATTGCTTGTCTGCAGGGGACTTGGCTATTCGCGCCTTTTATCAAGGGAAGACCAATCAAATGCACTTGCAGGTCGCAGAAAATACCTCACTAGGGCAGGCACTTTCTGTACGACCACTTCGCTTGTATACAGCTAAGGGAACTTATCCACAGCTTCCATCTTCAGTTTTGGCGGACTATGAGTTCGGGGGTGCAAAACGAGTCAAGGTTGTTTGGGAAGCAATCTCGGAAGAAGATTTGGCAAGCTTTCATGAGTTTACGGTATCTGGTCAGCTAGAGGGTCTGGATTTAAAGGCTTCTGCTCAGGTTTGTGTCCAAGGGATTTGCGCTATTGAGCCTGAAAGGGTTTGGACGCTTGTCAAGGAAGCCCCACACTTACCAGACCGAGTCAAGCAAGTCTTATCAGATGGCAGAAGAGATACGGCCAAGGTGACTTGGGATGAACTCGATCCTCAAGTCTATGCTCAGGTAGGAGAAAGTGTGCTCACAGGGCAGGTAGCAGGCTGTGAGTTGCCAGCAACAGTCACCATTCATGTGACAGATGCAAGTGTAGATGGGGAAGTCATTTCCAATCAATGGACAGGGTCCAATCTGCCTCTGGTCTTTACTTCCCACTCAGAGCCGAATCACCCAGCCTCCTACCTCAATGACAAGGTCATTGCTCGGAAGAAATCGATAGCCAATACTTGGATTGTCAAGTCAGAGCAAGCCAGTGTGGGCATTCTTTTTGGAGATGCAGGGATTTTAAAACCGCGATTTGTGGATAACCTGACCTTGTATTATGTTGAAAATCAAGACTACATGGCGGTGGATCCTACCCATATCGATTATTATGTAGGGAATGAGCCTACTTTACCTCGAACTCCCAACCATTTGGATAAGGATTCCCTGCTCGAGCAAGAGGAGAATTGGCGGCCTGTATCAGCTATCCGAAAAGTTTCAATCTACAAGGATGAAGAGCTTCGTTTTGAATTTGATAAGGTAGAGACTTATGCCCTTCGTCTTCGATTTGAAAACTTGGTAAATCCACTAGCGTTAACAGAATTGCAAGTACATGCCAAAAAAGTAAAGAAAAATGTAGATAGGAAATAGTATGGTAAGAGAAATAAAACCGCATGGGCCCTTGCCTAGTCAGGCCCAGCTAGCGTATTTAGAGGATGAACTAGCAGCCTTTATCCATTTTGGACCTAATACCTTTTATGACCAGGAATGGGGGACAGGTCAGGAGGATCCTGAACGCTTTAACCCGACAAGGTTAGACGCGCGTGAGTGGGTTCGCGTGCTCAAGGAAACGGGTTTTAAGAAGTTGATTTTGGTGGTCAAGCACCACGACGGCTTTGTTCTCTATCCGACGGCTCATACAGATTATTCGGTCAAGAGCAGTCCTTGGAGGAATGGAGAGGGGGACTTGCTCCTTGAAGTATCCCAAGCTGCTACAGAATTTGATATGGATATGGGGGTCTACCTATCGCCGTGGGATGCCCACAGTCCTCTCTATCATGTGGACCGAGAAGCGGACTACAATACCTATTATCTGGCTCAGCTGAAGGAAATCTTATCAAATTCTGCCTATGGGAATGCAGGGAAATTTGCTGAGGTCTGGATGGATGGTGCTAGAGGAGAGGGCGCTCAAAAGGTCAATTATGAATTTGGAAAATGGTTTGAAACCATTCGTGAACTGCAGGGCGATTGCTTAATTTTTTTAACAGAAGGCACCAGTATCCGCTGGATTGGCAATGAACGAGGGTATGCAGGTGATCCTCTATGGCAAAAGGTGAATCCTGATAAACTAGGAACAGAAGCAGAGCTGGACTATCTTCAGCACGGAGATCCCTCGGGCACGATTTTTTCAATCGGTGAGGCAGATGTTTCCATCCGGCCGGGCTGGTTTTACCATGAAGAGCAGGATCCTAAGTCTCTTGAGGAGTTGGTGGAAATCTACTTTCACTCGGTGGGTCGGGGAACTCCACTCTTGCTCAATATTCCGCCGAATCAAGCTGGGCTATTTGATGCAAAGGATATTGAACGCCTCTATGAATTTGCGGCCTATCGTAATGAGCTCTATAAAGAAGATTTGGCTCTGGGAGCTAAGGTATTTGGTCCTGCTCTTTCAGCAGACTTTGCTTGTCGCCATTTGACAGACGGCCTTGAGACTAGCTCTTGGGCAAGCGACGTAGGCTTGCCAATCCAGTTAGAACTTGAGTTAGGGTCACCTAAAATTTTTGATGTAATTGAGTTAAGAGAAGATTTGAAGCTAGGGCAACGAATCGCTGCTTTTCATGTGCAAGTAGAGGTGGATGGCGTCTGGCAGGAATTTGGTACGGGCTTCACAGTTGGTCATAAGCGTCTCTTGCGAGGTCCGCTAGTAGAGGCACAGAAGGTGCGCGTGATAATTACAGAGGCACAATCTATGCCTGTATTGACCAAGATTTCCCTCTATAAAACTCCTAGCTTATCAAAAACAGAAGTTGTTCAGGGACTGGCATTTGCAGAAAAAAGTCTAGCTGTGACAAAGGGAGAGACTCTTCATTTTAGGATTGAACGTAGCGAAAGTAGCTCCTCTTTAGAGGCTAAGATTTCGATTCAACCGGGGACAGGTGTCCATGGTGTCGCCTATCAGGACGAGATTCAATTCCTTCAATTCCAAGCAGGGGAAAGCAAAAAAGATTTGTGCCTACCAACCCTGTATTTTGCTGCTGATAAGACCTTGGATTTCTATCTAAATCTAACTGTGGATGGACAACTGGTTGATCAAGCTCAAGTACAAGTTTCATAAAATAAAAGAGCCTTTGCACGATACAAAGGTTCTTTTGTCTACTAGCTAGTGACTTGGTAACCAGCTGAGGGTGAAGGTTAGTTGTTCAGCTTTTAAGAGGTTTTGGTGTTGAATAGTTGATATGAGTGTTTTATCCAGTCGGCATTCTTTTACAAAATTGAAATGGCTGTGGTTTTGTTTAGTATAGATATCCAGCCATTTACCTTCTTTAGCAAGGTAGATACGGAGGTGGTCAAAGAGAGGGATTCCGAGATCATAGATTGGTTTGCCTGGACAGGTCGGATAAAATCCGAGAGACGACCAAATGTACCAGGCTGAGAGACTGCCATTGTCTTCATCGCCAGGATAGGCTTCCCAACTTGGGTGAAAAGCTTTCTGACGGAGCGTCTTGATGAGAAGAGCAGTGTAGTCAGGGTAATCGCTGTAACGGAAGAGATAAGGAATGTGGAAGCTTGGCTGGTTGGAAATGGCGAGTTGTCCAAAAGGAGCAGTAGCCATCTCACTCATTTCGTGAATCTCGTAACCATAGCCTGTTGTCTCAAAGAGGGGAGCCTCCTGACAGGCTTTTAAAAGATAGTTGCTAAAGGCTTCTTTTCCACCCATAAGTTGGATTAAGTCTGGGATGTCATGGAGGACACCTAAAGTTGCTTGGATGGCAGAGCATTCGGCATAGTCGCGTCCCCAATTATAAGGAGAGAAGTCAGGGCGGAAGTTTCCTTGACCATCACGCGCTCGCATGTAACCTGTTTCAGCGTCAAATAGATGGCGGTAATTTTGTGATGCAACCTTGTAGGTTTCGGCGATTTCTATTTTCCCTAGTTTTTTGGCACAGCTGGCGATACAAAAGTCACTATAGGCATAGTCTAGGGTGTGGCTGACGCTTTCGTGGTGGTCGGTAGAGAGGTAGCCTAGTTCTTGGTATTGGGCTAGTCCGTGACGACCATTGATGCCGAGAGGGTCGGCCTTGCTGGCTGTTTCAAGCATGGCTTGGAGGAGTTCTTCTTCTAGGTCAGGGGTCATGTCCTTGCAGGCGCTATCTGCGATAATACCGTCTAGTAGGGTACCGGGCATCATACCACGTTCATCTGGGGCTAGCCATTTTGGAAGGAAACCAGTATCGCGGTAGCTATTGAGAAAACCTTCTAAAAAGCGGTGATAGTGCTCCGGTATGATAAGGGCAAAGAGGGGGAAGGTGGTGCGGAAGGTATCCCAGAAACCATTGTTGCTGAAGAGGACACCAGGCTTGACAGTTCCAGTAGCCAAATCTATGTGGATGGCTTGTCCTGATTCATCAACCTCATAAAAAGTCTGAGGAAAGAGGAAGAGTCTGTAGAGACAGTGATCAAAGAAGGTCCGGTCAGCCTCTCCTGTCTTTATAACATCAAAACGATGGAGGAGATTTTCCCAGTCCGCTTGGGCATTTGCTTTACAGTTATCAAAATCTTCTTGAGGTAGATTAAGCAGAGCCTGAGAGTGCGAGATGAAAGAAGTCGCTAGCTGAATTTCAGCATGACTATCTGCTAAGTCAATTCGCCAGTCTCCACCTTCTTGGTTGATAGCAAGGATATCCGTATTCATTTGCAGGGTAGTGAACAGTATCAGTGGATTTTTGTTGGTTTCAGTTTTACCTTCTTGTCGCAGGGCAAGAATTCGCTTATCTACTTGCTCCACGGTCAGTTCATCTGCTGCGTGAAGATATAGAGAGAGGGCTTTGCCTTGCTTTTGTTCCAAACGAATAGAAGCACCATAGCAAGTCGGTGTGAGCTGGCTTTCAATCTGATAGCGCAGGGAGAAAATTTTCAGATAATGAGGTTGGAAAGAAGCTTTTTCGATATCATAGGAAGACTGGCGGTGAAAGAGGCTGTCTCCACCCAGTTGACCTGTGACAGGTGTCAGAAGGATCCAAGAGTAGTCCCCAATCCAAGGACTTGGTTGGTGGGTTAGTCGAATCCCCTGAAAGATAGGCAGATGCGGATCGAAAAACCAAGAGCCCTCCTGGTCACTGGTCTGGGGTACAAAGTAATTCATCCCAAAAGGCACGCCTGTGTATGGCAGGGTATTTCCCCGAGAAAAGGCATGCTTGCTGGCAGTTCCAAAGCGGGTATCGATGGTTTCGAGTAGTGGTTTCATAGTCTTTCCTTTCGCTGTTTTTCTACATTATATCAGAAAAATGGGGCCTTTAGAAAAGGAGCTTCAAAGATAACTATTTTGTAGAAAAATGACTATCATTTGTGTATGTATTTTCTGTCTCAAAAGCTATATACTGAAAATGAAACTTGTTTGAAAGAGGATACTGCACGATGATTTATTCAAAAGAAATTGTTAGAGAATGGCTAGATGAAGTGGCAGAGCGAGCTAAGGACCATCCAGAGTGGGTGGATGTTTTCGAGCGTTGTTACACAGACACCTTGGACAATACGGTTGAAATCCTAGAAGATGGTTCAACCTTTGTGCTCACAGGAGATATTCCTGCTATGTGGCTTCGAGATTCGACAGCTCAACTCAGACCCTACCTGCATGTGGCTAAAAGAGATGCACTCCTGCGTCAGACCATTGCAGGTTTGGTCAAACGTCAGATGACCTTGGTGCTCAAGGATCCTTATGCCAACTCCTTCAACATTGAGGAAAACTGGAAGGGGCACCACGAGACCGACCACACCGACCTTAATGGCTGGATTTGGGAACGCAAGTATGAGGTGGACTCGCTTTGCTATCCTTTGCAGTTGGCTTATCTCCTCTGGAAAGAGACTGGCGAGACTAGCCAGTTTGATGAGACTTTTGTCACAGCGACTAAGGAAATTCTTCACCTGTGGACGGTGGAACAAGACCACAAGAACTCTCCTTATCGTTTTGTCCGAGATACGGACCGTAAGGAAGACACCTTGGTAAATGATGGCTTTGGCCCTGATTTTGCAGTGACAGGCATGACTTGGTCCGCTTTTCGTCCGAGTGATGACTGCTGCCAGTATAGTTACTTGATTCCGTCAAATATGTTTGCTGTAGTAGTCTTGGGGTATGTCCAAGAAATCTTTGCAGAACTGGACCTAGCTGATAGCGAGAGTATTATTGCTGATGCCAAGCGCCTCCAGTCTGAAATCCAAGAAGGAATTGAAAACTACGCCTACACCACCAACAGCAAGGGCGAAAAGATTTATGCCTTTGAAGTAGACGGTTTGGGAAATGCTAGCATCATGGATGATCCAAACGTACCAAGTCTGCTGGCTGCACCTTATCTGGGTTACTGTTCGGTCGATGATGAAGTTTATCAAGCAACTCGTCGTACCATTCTGAGCCCTGAAAATCCATACTTCTACCAAGGAGAATACGCTAGCGGTCTCGGAAGTTCTCATACCTTCTATCGCTATATCTGGCCCATCGCCCTTTCTATCCAAGGATTGACAACGACAGATAAGGCAGAGAAGAAATTCTTGCTGGATCAGCTGGTTGCTTGCGATGGGGGTACAGGTGTTATGCATGAAAGCTTCCACGTAGATGACCCAACTCTTTACTCTCGTGAATGGTTCTCTTGGGCCAACATGATGTTCTGTGAATTGGTCTTGGATTACTTGGATATCCGCTAAGGAGTTCACTTTAGCTTCACTGATTCTTGTCAGAATCACAAATTTACATTTAAAACGTTAACAATAAAAATTTAAATTTAGAATGAGGTTTTACTTCATGGAAAATGTTGTCGTACATATTATCTCACATAGTCACTGGGACCGTGAGTGGTACTTGCCTTTTGAAAGCCACCGTATGCAGTTGGTGGAATTATTTGACAATCTCTTTGATCTCTTTGAAAATGACCCTGAGTTCAAGAGCTTCCACTTGGATGGTCAAACCATTGTCCTTGATGACTACTTGGAGATTCGCCCTGAAAATCGCGACAAAGTTCAGCGCTACATCGACCAAGGCAAACTTAAAATTGGTCCCTTTTACATCTTGCAGGATGATTACTTGATTTCAAGTGAAGCCAATGTCCGCAATACTCTTATCGGTCAGCAGGAGGCTGCAAAATGGGGCAAATCAACCCAGATTGGTTACTTTCCAGATACCTTTGGAAATATGGGGCAAGCGCCTCAAATCCTTCAAAAATCAGGCATTCACGTGGCAGCCTTTGGTCGTGGTGTGAAACCGATTGGATTTGACAACCAAGTTCTCGAAGATGAGCAGTTTACTTCCCAGTTTTCAGAAATGTACTGGCAGGGTGCGGACGGAAGTCGTGTCCTCGGGATTCTCTTTGCTAACTGGTACAGTAACGGGAATGAAATTCCAGTTGATAAAGATGAGGCCTTGACCTTCTGGAAACAAAAATTGTCAGATGTGCGTGATTACGCTTCGACCAACCAATGGTTGATGATGAACGGCTGTGACCACCAGCCTGTACAGAAAAATCTGAGCGAAGCCATTCGTGTGGCAAATGAACTCTTCCCAGATGTAACCTTTGTTCATAGTTCTTTTGATGAATATGTCCAAGCCGTGGAAAGTGCCCTACCAGAGCAATTATCAACGGTTACAGGTGAGTTGACCAGTCAGGAAACAGACGGCTGGTACACACTTGCCAACACTTCTTCATCTCGTATTTATCTCAAACAAGCCTTCCAAGAAAATAGCAATCTCCTAGAGCAAGTTGTAGAACCCTTGACTATTATCACTGGGGGTCATAACCACAAGGACCAGTTGACCTATGCTTGGAAAACTCTTTTGCAGAACGCGCCGCATGATAGCATCTGTGGCTGTAGCGTGGACGAAGTTCACCGTGAGATGGAAACGCGTTTTGCCAAGGTCAATCAAGTAGGAAACTTTGTTAAGAGCAATCTTCTTAACGAGTGGAAGAGTAAAATCGCTACAGCTAAGGCTCAAAGTGACTATCTCTTTACTGTCATTAACACAGGCTTGCATGATAAGGTTGATACTGTCAGCACAGTGATTGATGTGGCGACTTGTGATTTCAAGGAATTGCACCCAACAGAAGGTTACAAGAAGATGGCAGCCTTAACCTTACCAAGCTACCGTGTGGAGGACTTGGATGGTCGTCCTGTAGAGGCTAAAATCGAAGACCTTGGGGCTAATTTTGAGTACGATTTACCAAAAGACAAGTTCCGCCAAGCTCGTATCGCTCGACAAGTGCGCGTGACTATCCCAGTTCACCTAGCGCCACTTTCTTGGACAACCTTCCAATTGCTGGAAGGAGAACAAGAACACCGCGACGGTATTTACCAAAATGGAGTGATTGATACGCCATTTGTAACGGTGAGTGTGGATGACAATATCACAGTTTATGACAAGACAACTCACGAAGCCTATGAAGACTTTATCCGCTTCGAAGACCGTGGGGACATCGGAAACGAGTATATCTATTTCCAACCACAAGGAACAGAGCCAATCTTTGCAGAACTTAAGGGCTACGAAGTCTTGGAAAACACAGCTCGCTACGCTAAGATTTTGCTCAAACATGAATTGACCGTGCCTGTCAGTGCGGATGAAAAGCTAGAAGAAGAGCAAAAAGGCATCATCGAGTTTATGAAGCGTGAGGCTGGACGTTCAGAAGAGTTGACAAGCATTCCTCTTGAAACTGAGATGACTATCTTCGTTGATAATCCACAAATCCGTTGCAAGACTCGCTTTACTAACACTGCCAAAGACCACCGTATCCGTCTCTTGGTCAAGACTCATAACACGCGTCCAAGCAATGATTCTGAAAGCATCTATGAGGTGGTGACACGACCAAACAAACCAGCTGCTTCATGGGAAAATCCTGAAAATCCTCAACACCAACAAGCCTTTGTCAGTCTGTATGACGATGAAAAAGGGGTGACTGTATCCAACAAGGGATTGAATGAATACGAAATCCTTGGAGACGACACCATTGCAGTGACTATTTTGCGTGCATCAGGTGAGTTGGGTGACTGGGGCTACTTCCCAACACCAGAAGCTCAGTGTTTGCGTGAGTTTGAAGTTGAGTTTGCGCTTGAATGCCACCAAGCCCAAGAACGCTTCTCAGCCTATCGTCGTGCTAAAGCCTTGCAGACATCATTTACTAGCCTTCAGCTTGCTAAACAAGAAGGAAGCGTGGCTGCGACTGGTAGCCTCTTGAGCCATTCTGTTCTCAGCATACCGCAAATCTGTCCAACAGCCTTTAAGGTAGCTGAAAATGAAGAAGGCTATGTTCTTCGTTATTACAATATGTGTAGTGAAAATGTGCGTGTACCGGAAAGTCAACATCTCTTCCTTGACCTACTTGAACGACCATACCCAGTTCATAGAGGCCTCATTTCACCACAAGAGATTCGTACAGAATTCATCAAAAAAGAAGAAATTTAATTTCAAAAAGTAAACATAAAAAGAAAGGAGGGGCGAAAAAGTAAGGACTAACTGCTGATTCGCCCCTTTTTATGGTAAAAACAATGACCATTGCAACGATTGATATCGGAGGGACTGGAATTAAGTTTGCCAGTCTGACTCCTGATGGGAAAATACTGGATAAGACAAGCATTCCAACGCCAGAAAGTTTGGAAGATTTACTAGCTTGGCTAGGCCAGCGCTTGTCAGAACAGGATTACAGCGGGATTGCTATGAGCATTCCAGGCGCGGTCAATCAAGAGACAGGTGTGATTGATGGCTTCAGTGCGGTGCCCTACATTCACGGATTTTCTTGGTATGAGGCGCTTAGCTCTTATCAGATTCCTGTACATCTAGAGAATGATGCCAACTGTGTTGGACTTAGTGAACTGCTAGCTCATCCAGAGCTTGAAAATGCAGCCTGTGTCGTGATTGGGACAGGGATTGGCGGAGCCATGATTATCAATGGCAGACTTCACCGAGGTCGCCACGGCTTGGGTGGAGAATTTGGCTACATGACAACCCTTGCCCCTGCTGAAAAACTCAACAACTGGTCGCAACTAGCGTCAACTGGGAATATGGTAGGCTACGTGATTGAAAAGTCTGGTCAGACTGATTGGGACGGTCGCAAGATTTACCAAGAGGCCGCAGCTGGCAATGCTCTTTGCCAAGAAGCCATTGAGCGCATGAACCGTAATCTGGCGCAAGGCTTGCTCAATATTCAGTATCTCATCGACCCAGATGTCATTAGTCTGGGAGGCTCTATCAGTCAGAATCCAGATTTCATCCAAGGTGTTAAGAAGGCTGTTGATAACTTTGTTGAGACCTACGAAGAATACACGATTGCACCTGTCATCCAAGCCTGCACCTATCACGCAGATGCCAATCTCTACGGTGCCCTTGTCAACTGGTTACAGGAGGAAAATCAATGGTAAGATTTACAGGACTTAGTCCCAAACAAGCGCAAGCTATTGAAGTATTAAAAACTCACATTTCTCTGCCAGATGTGGAAGTTGCAGTCGCTCAGTCTGACCAAGCCTCTATCTCTATCAAGGGTGAGGGTGGTCACTATCAATTGGCCTACCGCAAATCCCACCAACTCTACCGTGCCTTATCCTTGTTGGCAACAGCTCTAGCAGAAGGTGACAAGGTAGAGATTGAAGAACAAGCAGCTTATAAAGATTTGGCTTATATGGCAGACTGTTCGCGAAATGCAGTGCTGAATGTCGCTTCTGCCAAGCAGATGATTGAGGTCTTAGCTCTCATGGGCTACTCAACTTTTGAGCTCTACATGGAAGACACTTACCAGATTGAAGGGCAGCCTTACTTTGGCTATTTCCGTGGAGCCTACTCAGCTGAGGAATTGCAGGAAATTGAAACCTATGCCCAGCAGTTTGACATGATCTTTGTGCCATGTATCCAGACCTTGGCTCACTTGTCAGCCTTCGTCAAATGGGGTGTCAAAGAAGTCCAGGAGCTCCGTGATGTGGAGGATATCCTTCTTATCGGCGAAGAAAAGGTTTATGACCTGATTGATGGTATGTTTGCTACTCTGTCTAAACTACAAACTCGCAAGGTCAATATCGGGATGGACGAAGCCCACTTGGTTGGTTTGGGACGCTACTTGATTCTGAACGGTGTTGTGGATCGTAGTCTCCTTATGTGCCAACACTTGGAGCGCGTGCTGGATATTGCTGACAAATATGGTTTCCACTGCCAGATGTGGAGCGATATGTTCTTTAAACTTATGTCAGCAGATGGGCAGTACGACCGTGATGTGGAAATTCCAGAGGAAACGCGTGTCTACCTAGACCGTCTCAAAGATCGTGTGACCTTAGTTTACTGGGACTATTATCAGGATAGCGAGGAAAAATACAACCGCAATTTCCGCAATCATCATAAGATTAGTCATGATCTTGCCTTTGCTGGGGGAGCTTGGAAGTGGATTGGTTTCACACCCAACAACCATTTCAGCCGTCTCATTGCTCTTGAAGCCAATAAAGCCTGTCGCGCCAATGATATCAAAGAAGTCATCGTGACGGGTTGGGGGGACAATGGTGGGGAAACTGCCCAATTCGCTGTCCTACCAAGCTTGCAAATCTGGGCAGAACTCAGCTACCGCAATGACCTAGACCGTTTGTCTGCTCACTTCAAGACCAATACAGGTCTTTCGGTTGAAGATTTTATGCAGATTGACCTAGCCAACCTCTTGCCAGATTTGCCGGGTAATCTCAGCGGGATCAATCCTAACCGCTATGTCTTTTATCAGGATATTCTCTGTCCGATCCTTGATCGACACATGACACCTGAACAGGACAAACCGCACTTCGCTCAGGCTGCTGAGACGCTTGCTAACATTAAAGAAAAAGCTGGCAACTATGCCTACCTCTTTGAAACTCAGGCCCAGTTGAATCAGATTTTAAGTAGCAAAGTCGATGTGGGACGGCGCATTCGTCAGGCTTACCAAGAAGGTGATAAAGAAAGCCTGCAAGAAATTGCCAGACAAGAATTACCAGAACTCAGAAGCCAAATTGAAGACTTCCATGCTCTCTTTAGCAACCAATGGCTGAAAGAAAACAAGGTCTTTGGCTTGGACACAGTTGATATCCGTATGGGCGGACTCTTGCAACGCATCAAGCGAGCAGAAAGCCGCATCGAGGCTTATCTAGCTGGTCAGATTGACCGCATCGATGAGTTAGAAGTGGAAATCTTACCATTTACAGACTTCTACGCAGACAAGGACTTCGCAGCCACAACAGCCAACCAGTGGCATACCATTGCGACAGCTTCAACCATTTATACAACCTAAAAACAAGAACACCTTGCCTTGAGCAGAGTGTTTCTCGTGAAACATCCCTTTCTTAAAAAAGTACTCCACATAAAATAATTTGTGGAGTTTTTTCTATAATTAGTAGTTTAACCTAACCTTCAAATAGGAGTATACTAATAATGTAATCGTTATCAAAAGTCTAAAAAGGAATTTTTAGATGGATATCAAAATAAAAAGGGGAGGAAATTATGAATAAGTTTTCAAAAACCTTGAGAGACAACTGGATCTTTCTCTTGATGGTTTTGCCAGGGGCACTCTGGTTGATTCTATTCTTCTACATTCCAGTATTTGGGAACGTGGTTGCCTTTAAAGACTACCACATGACCAGTAATGGATTTATAGATAGTATCGTGAATAGTAAATGGGTCGGACTCGATAATTTCAGATTCTTGTTTAGTTCAAAAGACGCCTTTATCATCACTCGAAATACTGTCCTCTACAATCTCGGCTTTATCTTTATCGGTTTGATTGTATCTGTAGGGATTGCTATCATCCTAAGTGAACTCCGTTCTAAGAGAATGGTTAAGATCTTCCAAACTTCCATGTTGTTCCCTTACTTCTTGTCTTGGGTTATCATCAGTTTCTTTACAGATGCCTTCCTAAACATTGACAAAGGGGTCTTCAACCATTTCCTAGAATCTATCGGGATGAAGGAAATCAATTTCTACGCTGACTTGGGTATCTGGCCATATCTCCTACTTTTCCTAGGTATTTGGAAAGGTTTTGGATATAGCAGTGTCATGTACTATGCGACAATCATGGGAATTGATCCAACCTACTACGAAGCAGCAACAGTGGACGGGGCTAGCAAATGGCAACGAATTCGCAATGTAACTATTCCACAGTTGACACCATTGGTAACTGTATTGACCATCCTTGCAGTCGGAAATATCTTCCGTGCAGACTTCGGTCTTTTCTACCAAATCCCCCACAATGCTGGTCAGCTTTATAACGTAACCAACGTCTTGGACGTATATGTTTATAATGGTTTGACTCAGACAGCGGATATCGGGATGGCTTCAGCGGCAGGTCTCTACCAATCAGTTGTCGGCTTGATTCTGGTTATCCTATCAAACTTACTTGCAAGACGAGTTGATCCAAACTCAGCCTTGTTCTAGAAAGGAGGAGAATATGGCAGAAAAGAAAATTAAAAAAGAAAAAATTGATAATGTCGGCATTCACTCCTTCAGTAAGAAAGCAGATATCTTCTTTAGTACCATTTCTGGTTTGGTTGCCCTCTCTTGTATCCTACCCTTCATATTTGTTATTGTTATCTCTGTGACAGATGAAAAGAGTATCCTCCAAAATGGATATAGCTTCTTCCCATCTCAATTTGGATTAGACGGTTTTGAGTTCTTGGCACAATTTAAGGATAAAATTCTCCAAGCCCTCTTCATCTCAGTTTTTGTAACAGTGGTGGGGACTATCACAAACGTTTTTATCACAACAACTTATGCCTACGCCATCTCACGGACAACCTTTAAGTATCGCAGATTCTTTACGATTTTTGCCCTTCTTAGTATGTTGTTCAACGCTGGTTTGGTACCAGGCTATATCGTGGTCACTCGTTTACTTCAACTTGGTGATACAGTTTGGGCCTTGATTGTTCCAATGCTTCTCTCACCATTTAACATCATCTTGATGCGTTCCTTCTTCAAGAAGACCATTCCAGAAGCTATTCTAGAATCCGCTCGTATCGATGGTGCTAGTGAGGCTCGGATCTTCTTCCAAATCTGTTTGCCATTGTCACTACCAGGTATCGCAACCATCACGCTCTTGACAGCACTTGGTTTCTGGAATGACTGGTTCAACGCCCTTCTTTACATCAAGAGTGACAACTTGTACCCATTGCAATATTTGCTCATGCAAATCCAGCAAAATATGGACTATATCGCCAAAGCAGTCGGCCTATCTGGTCAACTGGGAGTTGCTCTTCCAAAAGAAACAGGTCGTATGGCCATGGTTGTAGTTGCAACCCTTCCAATCGCAATCTTGTATCCATTCTTCCAACGCTACTTTGTAAAAGGTTTGACTATCGGTGGTGTGAAAGAATAGTACTTGTTGAGAAAAATCATTTCTCGTTTCCAAACTTCCCTTGCGTGAAGTTAAGATCATTACATTGTTTATAAGTTTAAAAATAAAAAAAGGAGTTTTTGTCATGAAAAACTGGAAAAAATATGCTTTTGCATCTGCTAGCGTAGTCGCTTTGGCTGCTGGTCTCGCTGCTTGTGGAAACCTTTCAGGTAACAAAAAAGCTGCTGACTCAGCTTCAGGTGAAAAAACTGTTATCAAAATGTACCAAATCGGTGACAAACCAGATAACTTGGATGAATTGCTAGAAAATGCTAACAAAATCATCGGTGAAAAAGTTGGTGCTAAATTGGATATCCAATATCTTGGATGGGGTGACTACGGTAAGAAAATGTCAGTTATCACATCATCAGGTGAAAACTATGATATCGCATTTGCAGATAACTATGTTGTAAATGCTCAAAAAGGTGCCTATGCTGACTTGACTGATTTGTATAAGAAAGAAGGGGCAGAACTTTACAAAGCACTTGACCCAGCTTACATCAAAGGTAATACTGTAAACGGTAAAATTTACGCAGTTCCAGTTGCAGCCAACGTTGCGTCATCTCAAAACTTCGCCTTCAACGGAACTCTTCTTGCTAAATACGGTATCGATATTTCAGGTGTCACTTCATATGAAACACTTGAACCAGTCTTGAAACAAATCAAAGAAAAAGCTCCGGATGTAGTGCCATTTGCGGTTACTAAGAACTTCATCCCATCTGATAACTTTGACTACCCAGTTCCAAATGGACTTCCATTCGTTATCGACCTTGAAGGCGACACTACTAAGATCGTAAACCGTTACGAAGTGCCTCGCTTTAAAGAACACTTGAAGACTCTTCACAAATTCTATGAAGCTGGATACATTCCAAAAGATGTAGCAACAAGCGATACTTCATTTGACCTTCAACAAGATACTTGGTTCGTTCGTGAAGAAACAGTAGGACCAGCTGACTACGGTAACAGCTTGCTTTCACGTGTTGCTAACAAAGATATCCAAATCAAACCAATCACTAACTTTATCAAGAAAAACCAAACAATACAAGTTGCTAACTTTGTCATCTCAAACAACTCTAAGAACAAAGAAAAATCAATGGAAGTGTTGAATCTCTTGAACACTAACGCAGAACTCTTGAACGGTCTTGTTTACGGTCCAGAAGGCAAGAACTGGGAGAAAATTGAAGGTAAAGAAAACCGTGTTCGCGTCCTTGAAGGATACAAAGGAAACACTCACATGGGTGGATGGAATACGGGTAACAACTGGATTCTTTACATCAACGAAAACGTTACAGATCAACAAATTGCAGATTCTAAGAAACAATTGGCAGAAGCTAAAGAATCTCCAGCGCTTGGATTCATCTTTAACACTGACAATGTGAAATCTGAAATCTCAGCAATCTCTAACACAATGCAACAATTCGATACAGCTATCAACACTGGTACTGTAGACCCAGACAAAGCTATTCCAGAATTGATGGAAAAATTGAAATCTGAAGGTGCCTACGATAAAGTATTGAATGAAATGCAAAAACAATACGATGAATTCTTGAAAAACAAAAAATCATAAGATCAATTGATTTCGTGTATTCATTCCTAATTCCTAAAAACTGAATCACTGTTTTCCTCAGGCTTATCTGGGGGAGGCAGTGATTTTTTGAAATAAAGACATAGATATTCCTGTTTTCTCATTTCCCTTATTGTAACCATTCAGGAAATCTTAAGCACCATTTAGGATTTAGAGTAAGGATTTAGGAAATTATAGCTTATATTAGAGATGTTCCAAGTTTACAAAGGAGGGTTCACATGAAAAAGTATCAACTTCTATTCAAAATAAGTGCAGTCTTCTCTTACTTATTTTTCGTATTTGGTCTTTCTCAGCTGACGCTTATCGTCCAAAATTATTGGCAATTTTCTTCCCAGATTGGCAATTTCGTCTGGATTCAAAATCTCTTGAGTTTACTATTTAGCGGAGTCATGATTTGGATTCTGGTTAAGACAGGCCATGGTTATCTCTTTCTCATTCCAAGAAAAAAATGGCTTTGGTATTCGATTTTGACAGTATTGGTGGTAGTGCTCCAGATCTCTTTTAACGTTCAGACAGCTAAACATGTTCAGTCAACTGCTGAAGGTTGGGCTGTATTGATCGGTTATAGTGGGACCAACTTTGCTGAGCTAGGTATCTATATAACTTTGTTCTTTCTGACTCCACTTATGGAAGAGCTAATCTATAGAGGATTACTGCAACACGCCTTTTTTAAGCATTCGAGATTTGGCCTTGATTTGCTTCTTCCGTCAATTTTATTTGCTCTTCCTCATTTTTCAAGCCTGCCTAGTTTGTTAGATATCTTCGTCTTTGCAACATCTGGCATCATCTTTGCTAGTTTGACCCGCTATACTAAGAGCATTTATCCTTCCTATGCGGTGCATGTGATTAATAATATTTTCGCGACATTACCATTTTTGCTGACTTTTTTACAGAGGGTGTTTGGGTAAATACTGACGCGAGAGTTAGGAATGATAGTTTTTCAATTTAAGGAGGGAAATAAGAATGACACCATTAAAATGGTTTGCCGGAGGCAGTGAAAGGCGTTGTGAAGCCATGACGATCATAGATAACCTACTGGAAGGTATAAACAATACGCCTCAACTTGCTCCTTTGAAAAATCAGTTAGTGAGTTATAAAAGACGATTAGAGGACGATGGGACCTCTACTCCATTTATTTTGAGTCAAATGAACGTTGACCTTGCGCGCGTATTGATTGATAACAAGCTAAGTTTGTCAGAAAGTCAAGCTAGGCAGATCAAAAAATTGAGAGAATTATCTGCTATTCGCTATGGTTACTGATGAAGTGCAGGGATAAGCACCTTTCTACAATTTCCAGTCAAATAAATTGCATTCGTTTTCTCAAGCAGGTATACTAGTATAGTTAGATGAAAAATTCTGAAAATTTAAGAATAGAAAAGAGAACAAATCTTATGGCAAAAGATATTCGTGTCTTACTTTACTACCTTTATACTCCAATTGAAAATGCAGAGCAATTTGCTGCAGACCACTTGGCTTTCTGTAAATCAATCGGCCTTAAAGGTCGTATCCTAGTTGCTGACGAAGGAATTAACGGAACAGTTTCAGGTGACTACGAAACAACTCAAAAATACATGGACTACGTTCACAGCCTCCCAGGCATGGAAGACCTCTGGTTCAAGATTGACGAAGAGAATGAACAAGCCTTCAAGAAGATGTTTGTTCGCTACAAGAAAGAAATTGTCCACCTTGGTTTGGAAGACAACGACTTTGACAACGACATCAACCCACTTGAAACAACAGGTGCTTACTTGTCTCCAAAAGAGTTCAAAGAAGCCCTTCTTGACGAAGATACAGTTGTCCTTGACACACGTAACGATTATGAGTACGACCTAGGACATTTCCGTGGGGCTATCCGTCCAGATATCCGCAACTTCCGTGAGTTGCCACAGTGGGTTCGTGATAACAAAGAAAAATTCATGGACAAGCGTGTCGTGGTTTACTGTACAGGTGGGGTTCGCTGTGAGAAATTCTCAGGCTGGATGGTTCGTGAAGGCTACAAAGATGTTGGCCAATTGCACGGAGGAATCGCAACTTACGGTAAAGACCCAGAAGTCCAAGGAGAGCTTTGGGATGGGAAAATGTACGTCTTTGACGAGCGTATCGCCGTAGATGTAAACCATGTCAACCCAACCATCGTAGGGAAAGACTGGTTTGATGGAACACCATGTGAACGTTATGTCAACTGTGGAAATCCATTCTGTAATCGTCGTATCTTGACATCAGAAGAAAATGAAGATAAGTACCTTCGTGGCTGCTCACACGAGTGCCGTGTTCACCCACGTAACCGCTATGTTTCAGAAAATGAATTGACACAAGCTGAAGTTGTCGAGCGCCTAGCCGCTATCGGTGAAAACTTGGATCAAGCAGCTACTGTATAAGATTAAACAGTCCTTAGGGGCTGTTTTTCTATGCTTTTTACTCAAAAATCTAAAGTTTGTTTCTGTATCTTTCAGGAAAATAAGGTATACTATATGTAAACGATTTCAAAGGAGTCTAGTTATGACGAAAACATTTTTTATTCCAAATAAACAGAGCATTTTAGGAGAACAAGAGATTTTGACTGCCAAGTCCGTCTTGGCCTTGGTAGATGGTTTGGAGTCACATAGCTATGATGCTGTCTATCTCCGTCAGCCTCTTAACCATCTCGAGTATATCGAGTGTGCGATAGTGGGGCAATCACAATTTCTTTTTAAAGTCAGTTATGATGATGGTCAAAAGGCTTACCGTGTTGATCTTCCTGATCTACTAACGAAGACAGACTGGCAGATTATCAAAGCATTTTTAGATGCTCTGCTTGCTTACACAGGAACTGAGATTGAAGGGCTAAATGGCTTTGATTTTGAAGCTTATTTCCAAGCAAGTATTCAAGCCCATCTGACAGACGCTGCAGCCCGTTTTACGATTTGCCAAGGAATTTTTAATCCTGTTTTCTTTGGTCATGAGGACTTGAAAAGCTTTTTAGAGGAAAATGGCTTGGCTCAGTTTGAAGCGCGTGTACGTGCGGTTCAAGAGACAGATGCCTACTTTGCAAGAGTTTCCTTCTATCAGGATGGAGAAGGCCAAGTGCACGGTGTTTACCATCTGGCTCAAGGAGTCAAGACAGTATTACCGAGAGAACCATTTGTTCCTACTGCCTATATTGAGCAATTGGTGGATAAGGAAGTGCAGTGGGAGATTGACTTGGTTCAAATCACAGGAGACGGCTCTAAACCAGAAGACTATGAAGCCATTGTCCGCTTAGACTATGCAAAATTCCTAGAGTCACTACCATCAGCATCTTACCACCAACTAGATGCCAATCAATTAGAAGTGCAACCCATCTTAGACAAAGATTTTAAAGCATTAGCACAAGAAAAGTAAAGCAGAAGCAGGTCAATTGCTATTTAGCGTGCGAAATATGGTTTAGTCTTGTTAAGTTTTGTAATATAAAATTTTAAGAATTGCTTAGTTCAATAAAAAACAGCATAATATAAAAAATATAATATTATTCGGTAACTAATTATCAGGAGATTTTAAGATGGATATCAAGAAGGAAGTAGGTAAAAGAATCCGAATGTTGCGAGAGATGAAACATATCACTCGTGAAACTCTTTGTGATGATGAAACTGAGATAACGGTGCGCCAATTAGCACGGATTGAATCAGGCCAGTCTTCCCCGAGTTTATCCAAGGTAGAGTATATAGCTTACAAACTAGGCTGTTCAATTTCACATATAGTAGATATGGATCATATGATTTTACCCTCCGAGTACTTGATATTAAAGGATAAACTCATTAAGTTTCAAACTTATGGAGATGATGATAGAATCCAAGTTAAGGAAGAGTTGTTTGAAAGAGTTTACGAACACTATTATGACAGTCTACCTGAGGATGAGCAGATTGCAGTTAGTGCCTTACAAGCTAGTTTTGATGTCTTTGTAAGTGAAGATGCAGGTTTTGGCGATGCTTTGCTGGATGAATATTTTGAACAAGTAAAGAT
The DNA here is from genome assembly GCF_946188685.1 of Streptococcus mitis. Classification (GTDB taxonomy): domain Bacteria; phylum Bacillota; class Bacilli; order Lactobacillales; family Streptococcaceae; genus Streptococcus; species Streptococcus mitis_CC. The sequence goes on along the minus strand of NZ_CAMHWH010000001.1, from coordinate 246,239 downwards.
AAGGAAAAACTATTCGGTGAATGATTTGCTTCTGATAAAATTGTACTTTGTTTCGTGTTTAGCAAGACCGATTGGGTATCATCATGAACTGTTTTGGATGCTTTCTAAAAAACTTATAAGAGAAACAAATTCATCCGATTTAGAGACAGCTTATATGTTAAAGAGAACAGTGCTTGATTCTTTAGCTGTTCAATGGATGGAAAAATCTTACTCCACTTTTGAGCCTTATGTTAAGGCGATGAACAGGCTGATGATTTTATCGCAGGATTTTCAAAACAAGCCAATTGTTGATATGCTTGAAGCTATGTGTACCTTATTTCATAAACGGGATAAGGAAAAAGCCATCCGCTTATACGATAGAGCTATTATTTGTGCTCAAGCATTTGGAGACCAAGTATTAGAAGCGCGTATATTGGGAGAAAAAGAAAAAGATTTAAAAACTTTTGAGGAAATGGAGAGCTAACATGACATTTTTGTCATGTTTTTTTATTTTTGAAAGCGCTATACTATGATCATAAAGAACAAGAGATAAGGAGGAAAGAAGCATGTTTGGATTTGAAGTATTCTTAAGTCTTAGTTTTTGGTTTTCTGGATAGGAGATAGAAATGGAAGATTTTAGTATCTCGCTAGAGACGTTTACACAAACTCGCCACAGTTTGCTGTTTCGAAATAACACGACGGAGCAAAAGTTGGTACAAATAGAGTTGAATAAGGAACCATTCCGTTTAGCTATTTTAGATGCAGGCGAAGAGCGAGTTTTAATCTTACCAGAAGAATTATCTATTATCGAAAGTTTTAGAATTTCAGAAGTGGAGGACAATCCATGATGTCAAAAAAACATGTTGTAGAGACAATGGTTCTTCTTGTGATAGCATCTTTATTTTTAGCAGGATTTTACTATCAAAACCAGGAATCTCATCATCAAGAAGAAACAGCGCAAGAGCTCCTCTTAAAAAAAGAGGAGGAAATAAACCAATATATTTCAAAAACTAAAAATACAACATTCAAGAATGCATTGTTAACCTCTAATGAGGGAGCACAGGTTCAACTATCAGATTATAAGTTTAGACCAAAGGTTGTGGTATTCTGGGCTAGTTGGTGTCCTGATTGCCAAAAAGAGCTCCCAATCATTCAGCGCCTTTATGATAAATACCAAGATAAAGTTGATTTCTTTATGGTGGATATAGTTGATGGGGAACGTGAAACACTTGAAACCTCTCATCAATTTTTAAGGAATCAGGGTTTTACCTTTCCAGTTTATATAGATCAAGATTTACAAGCTTTTAAGTTTTTTGATGTAAAAGCTATTCCAACAATATTTATAGTGGATAAAGATGGGATAGTGAAACAAATTTATGTAGAACAAGGAAGCGAAGAAATCTTGTCTAAAGATTTAAAACAGTTAATAAATGACTGAAATGAGAATCTCATTTGGTTATTATAAAAAATTTTTTAAAAGGAGGGTTTTCTGATGAGAAAACTAACTGGACGTGTCAAAAGACACATTGTAGCAGGTCGCTTTTGTATTATAGGTCTTCGATATGGAGTAGGCATATTTTGTTGGGATTAAATAGGAGGATGAAGTAGTGAAAAAACTAAGTAACAAAAATAAACAGCACATTGTAGCAGGTCGCTTTTGTATTATAGGTCTTCGATATGGAGTAGGTATATTTTGTTGGGATTAAAAGGAGGGTTAAGTAATGAAAAAACTAAGTAATAAACATAAAAAACACATTGTGGCAGGTCAATTTTGTGCTGTTTCACCACTCGGTATTTATGGAATGCTCACAGGTATTGGGTTCTTCTGCTGGAGTTAACGTAATCTAAAAATCTCTGGCAGGGTTCATTCCTTGTCAGAGACTTTTTAATATAATGAACGGAGAGAAACTATGAATCGTGTGATTTTAAGTCTTAAAAATATTGATAAAACATATGGGAAAGAACAGGTTTTACATAATATTTCCTTTGATATTGAGCAAGGGGAAATATGTGGTCTTATCGGTGAAAATGGTGCAGGAAAGACAACCTTAATGAGAATTCTTCTAGGACTAATTCAAGCTGATAAGGGAGAAATTGAGAGTGTTTCGCAGCATAAGATTGGTAGTATTATCGAATCACCTGCCCTCTATCCAAACTTGACTGGACGTCAACACCTGCAATATTATAAAACAAGATTTGGTTTAAAGACAGATATCACAAAAATGTTGGAATTGGTTCACTTGCCGGAACCGTCATGGGATCGAAAAGTAAAAAACTATTCCCTTGGAATGAAGCAAAGACTATCGATAGCAATTGCGCTTTTGGATAATCCAGAGCTTATTATCTTAGATGAACCAGTGAATGGTTTAGATCCTCAAGGGATTTCAGATTTAAGAAAAATGATTTTGAATTTACGGGATCAGTTAGGAGTTACTTTTTTAATCTCGAGCCATATTCTGTCAGAATTGGAATTTATAACAGATAAGTATATCATCATGAAAAAAGGAAAGATTCTAAATGTGATGAGTTCAAAAGAGCTAGCAAATGATTTGTCAGAAAAGCTCTTCCTTAAGACGAGTAATAATCAGATTCTAAAAACGTTTTTAAAAGAAGAGGGCATTGTTCATTTTGAGCAGGATGACTATCTGGTTGTGCCAGAAAAGGAAAAATTAATGGCTATCTTGGAATATAGTGTCGTGTCAAATCTAGTGATACAGGATATTTATATTAAGAAAGAACGCTTTGAGGACTACTATTTGCATAATATTATCTGATGATTTAAGAAAGGAGGAGAGTCATGAATTCTCTTAAAGCAGATATGTATAAATTTTACTGGGAAAAAAGAGGAGTACTTCCTAGTTTGTTGATAGGATTATTGATTTTGTTATTCTCCTTATTTTTTAAGTCATCGAATGAAGATGAACCAGCATTTCGAGTATTGATTTCAAATGTGAGTGGTTTTATTCCTTTGCTTTTTATCTCTACTAATTTATTTTTCTGGGGGGAAGATTATAGTTTCCGTACGATTAACATTCTCCTCACAAAAGAAAAACAACGTTGGAAGTTATTTTTATATAAAACTTTGGGAGCCTTTTGTTTGTCTTTCCTATATGTAACTATTTTTTATAGTTTAACAGCCCTCGTCTATTTGGAGGGAGACTTGGTGTTGATTGTTTCGACATTTTTACATCAACTACCATACTATTTGGTTATTATCAGTATCTCATTATTAATTTTTCAAATATTTGATAAGGTTTATGAATCATGTATGATTTATATACTCTATATTTTACTGTTTGATAACCTATTGGTTTATGTCCTTCCAAACTCTGGTGAGAGTGTGAGAGACTATTTATTAATGACTTTAAATTTGAAAACTTCCCCTGGAGTAAGTCAATTTACCCTTACGAATGTAGGCTATCCTATATTGGTAAGTATAGCAGTGATTGTACTTGCGTTTGTTGTATTCAGTAAAAAAGAATTTAAGTAGGAGTACTAATGATGAAAAAAATAGGAATTGTAATTGGGCTGTTGTTACTGTTTGTAGTGGCTGGAATTTTATTAACCTTAAAACGAGGAGAGACGACAATCAGTGTAAAACAATCGTGGGCTCTTTCTTCTAAAAGTATTAAAACGTTAGAGTTTTATGGTTCAAAGCAAGCAATTGATGTTAAAGTTGTCAAGAGTGAATCAGATGAAACAAGTGTTCAAATAGAAGGAAAAGTTTCCGAAGAATCAGTGAATAACATAACTAAAAACGTTAAAATGAGTTCAGATAGTCTATATATTCCATTTTCACAACATGGCTTTAATTTGGCTTTGAGTTCACAAGGGAAAGACAAGTTATATGTAACCATTTCCTTAGGGAAAAATGCAACTTTCGAAAAAATTTTTGTAGATACTCTTGTTGGCGATGTATCTATTACAGTTCCTAAAGATTTTGATGGAATCTATACTTTGCATACAAATAATACAGGAGAAGTTTTAAAGGTTCCTACGACAAATCAAACTTCGAATAGCGTCATTGAAGTTGATGGTTATAGTAAGATAAGTGTTGAAAAAGGAGAAAATAATGGTTAGTCACTATAAACAAGCAACTTTGCTGGATTGTGGAATGGCTTGTGTAAAGACAATCATTTCTTACTATTTCCCAAAATTAGAACATTTAGATAGTCTACAATTTGATAACAATAACCACCAAGGACTGTCTTTGTTTGATATAGAAGATATACTAAAAAGCTATGGTATTGATGCGGATTCTTATCAAATTGAGACTCCTAGTTTGTTAAACAACGTATCATTTCCTTATTTACTAGTAGTAGAAAGAGCTAGCTTGCCTCATTATATCGTCGTGTTGGATGGAGACAGTAGTTCATTGATTGTTTCTGATCCTGCAAATGAGGAAATTGAGAAAATTTCAAGATTAGAACTTTTTAGTCAGAGTGTAGGAATTGTTTTAATTCCTCAAAAGAATGAGAATGTTAATTCAGAAGATAGAAAAGATATTGTTACGATAAGCTATGCAGATAAGTTATATCATAGATTTCTAGCTTCACTTGGTTGGAAGAGAAAATTGGCAATCTTTTTCTTGGGATTAGCTAAAATTAGTTTACCTATTGCTATTGCTTTTTTACTACAAATAACAATGTCTGGTCTACTTAACATTCAGTTTAGTATTCAACTATTTACCCTAGCTTCAATAATATTAGCTTCATATTTGTATTGGCAGTTCTCTATATTAGAAACGAGATTAAAAGGAAAGATTGAGAATAATTTTTTAAATGATATTCTGTCCTCTTTTTATAAGAACCAATTAAATGATTTTTCTTTAACTAAAAATTATGAGTATGTGAGTAGTTATTTTTGGAATTTATTGTTATCAGCAACAGGTATTATGCAAAAATTTTACTTAAAGGTACAGCTTTTAGTGTTTTGTTTGCTACTGTTATTGCTATTAAAATTGAATATTATTATTTTCGCAGTTACATGCGTATCTATAGCTATTCTTGGTTTATATGTCAATTTTGAAATACGAAAAGTTGTAAAAAATCAGCGAGAATTTATTGCTAATAGTTCTAACTTTAGTTCTCTGGTAGAAAATACAATTTATGGTTTGCAAGATATTATAAGTTTCCAAAAATCTAGCGACTTCATCAAAGAATTTGATGAAAGACTCAATGAACTATTGGGAACGAAACTAGATAGTACACATATTACCAATAGATTATTAGCTTCTACGCAGATATTTATTGGTTTAACTGGTTCATTTTTGCTTGCTACTGTAAATATTATTAGAGATTACGCACATATATCGGAGTATACAAATAGTATTTTGATTTTATTACTGTTATCCAGCATTTTAAATTCTTTAATTACATCTTGGGTAGCATTGAAAAAAAGTCAATATTCCTTTGAGTTTATTGGACTAGAGGAAGTAGGGATGGAAAGTAATCTTGCTACCATTCCAGTATCTAAAATTGAACAATTGTCATGCCGGAATTTATGTAAAAAATGGGATGAAAGATTGGTGTTTACTAAATTAAATTTTGAGTTCAATAGTGGTGAATTAACCGTTATTACAGGCGGGAATGGAACTGGGAAATCATCTCTTTTGAATATTATTCAGGGATTATCTTCTCCAACAGAGGGTGATATTGTACTGAATGGAATGGAAAGTTTTTCTACTTTAGAGGAGACTAATATTTTAGATTATTTAAGCGTGTATTCATCTGAATTTCATGTATTCCCTGGAAGTGTTTCAAAAAATATTAATTTCACTCTATTTAATAAGGAAAACTATGAATCAAATAATCTTGATAGTCTGAATCTCAATATAGCTCTAAGTCATCAGATTGATGGGAAAGCCACCAATATTTCGCAAGGTCAGAAACAAAAAATTCTACTCATGAGGAGTTTATCGCAAGAAAAGGACATCTATCTATTTGATGAGCCTACAGGAAATTTGGACAGAAACTCAACTGAATTATTTCTAAATGAGGTTGAGAAATTAGTGAACGAGGAAAAGATTGTTATTGTCGTGACTCATGATAAGGATGTTATTGCTAGAGCAGGTAAAGTTATTAATATGGACGAATTTCATTAAAAGTTAATAAATGGAGATTGGTGGTTTCTAATCTTAATTTTACATATAACTAGTTTGCATAATATTTGGAATAACGAACTTCATAGCAACGTTATCATACTACTGAACTCTAGGAATAAAACCCATCCTAGGACAAAGATTTTAAAGCATTAGCACAAGAAGAGTAAATCAGAAGCAGGTCAATCGACTTGCTTTTTGGTATAGAAAAATCCTGCCATGGATGACAGGATTGAATCTTAAAGAAAGGCTAAGATACGAAGATAATCCCCAATCAGTGCCACTTCAGCTACAAAGAAGAGGAGGATAATGACTCCGTTCACAAGGACAGACAAGAATAATTGATAGAAGGAGTCGGTTTCACTTGCTTGACTTGGTCTTGTAATGATATGGAGACTGGCAAGCAGAATGATTCCAATGCTAATCACACACAAGAGAGCCGTAAATCGCAGGCTGTCAAAGAAGGCAAAGAAACTAGCAATAGCAGTGAGGAAGATTGGAATTGCTAAGAGTTGACTATATTGTTGGACAACCTTTTCTAGCGTCCAGTCCTTTTCTTGGTAGATAAATCGTCTCACGACGAAACTACCCAAGAGGAATGAAAAGAAGAAGAGTGTTGTTGCTACTAGGATAGAGATAATCGAAAAGAGATTCAATGAAGCAAATTGTTCAGGGAAGTGATTATGCATAGTTGCTATATGTCCATAGTAAGCATGTTTGATGTGGTAGATACTAAAGAAAAAGGAAGATGCAGAAAACAGAATGAGCAAGAGAAAGGCTGTGTAGCTGTGTGTGCTACTTGTTTCAAGCTTGCTTGTTGGAGATTTGAGAGCCTCCACTAGCCAAGACCAAAAATCAAGCGCTTGCTCTTTCCATCTATCCGTAGATTTTGGAGCTTGGTCGGGGATATAGGGACTTTCTAAGGATTGACTGATAAGAAGGGGCTCTTTCGTGGTTGGTTTTTGCTGAGGAAGTGCTTCTTGACTCTCTTCAGCTATAGTGACTTTTTCTGTTTCCCCAGAAAGATCTTGCTCTTCTTCAGTAGAATCTAATGCCTTCTTTTCTTCTATTTCTGTTATCGATTCACTGTCTTCAGGCGTTTCAATTTTCTCTTCTTGCTGATTTTCAAGTTCGACTTTAGCTTGAGAGACTTCCTCCTCTACTTGAGTATTTTTTTCAATTGGTGTATCGAGATCGGCTATCGTTTCTTCAGCCTTGTCTGCAACCTCTTGAGCTTGCTCTTCAGGTTTGTTCTTGCTTGTTGTTTTTACAAAATCATTACTTTCAAACCATTCTTGTTTCATGGTAGAACCTCCTTTTTAGTTAGATAAATATGCTTTCATAGTAGCAAATGTAAGCGCTTTTGTCAACGATTTCTAGAAGAAGACTCGTGTTCCTCTGATTTGAGTAGATAGATATCCTGGTCTGCTCTGGCGATGAGTTGATCTTTTGCATCTGCTTTTTCTGTCTTATAAGGATTGCTTAATCGTTCATCTTTGTTTTCTTCGTTTTTAAACGAACGCCTTCCTTCTCTTAAAAAATGAAGAATAGAACCATGTTTTGTTGAAAGATCTAAGTTGATTCTTTGTTTTTCTTCTTCGGAAAGTAGCAGATTTAGGTTTGTTTTTGCTACCAATTCCACCTTACCATGTACTTGGATTTTTTCAGCGTGGAAGTGATTCTCTGTTGACTCTAGCTGACTATCTGTAAGGTCTGTATCAAAGATATTAATGATATTAGGGGTTGTGAGTTTACTGTTTTTGATACGACTTCCTTCAATTCGGAGGAGATAGCCATTATTGGTATTGATGGTCGCATTTTCAAGACTAGCATTAGTGATACTAGTTTGTCCACGATTGGCTGACACGTTGATTCCTTTTAGAGTTCTCCCTTTTGGAAGTTGGAGAATAACTTCTTCAAAACGACGAGAGTAGCTACTTGCGATATGGAGAATCCCGCCAATTCCAGAAGAGAGAAATGGACTTTCAGACAGTTTCTTATCAGTGAGGCTCAGCGTTTTATCGTTTTGATTTGTGATAAGATCATGGTTAGCAGAAATAGATGGATGGTAAGAAATGTGGATTTGATCATCGAAAGAGTCTGTGATGATCAGTGCGTGTTGGTGGAGCGTGATCTCTAGGTTTTCGACTTCCTTGCCAAAGGTCAGCTCTTCCATCCGACTATCATAGACAGGTTCCTTGGACATGGCAAGTAGGCTCTTGATTCCGTCAGATTGGATGCCTACAAAGAGCAGGATAAATCCGATAACGGTAGTCACCACACCAAAAATGAGAAATCCTTTTGTCAATTTACGCATGCTGGTCACCTCTCTTTCCTTTTTTAAGAACAAATTGCACCAGGCGAACAATGAGTAGGCCGAAGAAGCGGGCTACATAGGAAATACCTAGTAAGACTAGTGAAGAAGCACCGATAGCCAGTAAACCAGAACCAAAAATCAAGATAAAGGCTGATTTAGCTTGGGCTAGGACAGTAAAACTTTCAACTAAAAATAGGAATCCGCCGATGATACCAAGTATGGAAACCGCAAAGAAAGCCAAGATGACAGTCAAGGCTGCCACAAGGATTGCGAACAGGGACACGAGGATGGCGATTCCCAGAGGAATACCGATGGGTGCCGCAAGGAGAGCTAGCAAGGCGATATGCAAAATTTGTCGGTTATTCTTTTGAGCGGGTGCCTCATTGATTTTTTTATCGAGGAGATTGGAGAGGACTTCATGAGCTGCTTCCTTAGGAGTTCCTAAGCTAGCGATGAGTTCTTCTTCTCCTTCGACTCCAGCATCGTCAAAGAGTTCTCTGAAATAGTCCATGGCTTCGATTTGGTCGGCCTGAGGCAGTTTTTTGAGATAGAGTTCTAGCTGAGTCAGGTATTCAGTTCTTGTCATGGCGGATACTCCCTTCTATGATGCCATTAATGGTGTCTGTATAGAGTGCCCATTCATCTTTCAGGGTCACGAGCTGTTCTATACCACCATTTGTCAAGGAGTAGTATTTGCGCATGCGACCTTGGAACTCTCTAGAATAGGTTGTCAGAAAGCTATTGCCTTCCAATTTTTTGAGAATGGGATAGAGCGTAGATTCTTTGATGTTAGCGATAAGCTTAATGGTCTGGCTAATCTCATAACCATAAGAATCATCCTGCTCCAGTACGGCCAAGATGAGAAATTCAATCAAGGCAGAGGATGTTGGAAAGTACATGGGAAACCTCCTTTTCTAATGTGTAAGATTTTTATATATAATTTTTCTACACATACATTGTACATCTAAATGAAAGCCCTGTCAAGAGAAATGTGTAAAATTTTTATATATAAAAAACTCCTAGTAAAAACTAGAAGTTTAGAGGAATTAACATCAGCTATTTCACAGAAATTTATATTTTAAAGATAAGTTAGAATCATGATGTATAATCTAGGATATACTTTGAAACAGATTCCTTTCCCATCTAAACCCTTATCTTCCTCATTTATTCCAAATCTTTTATCAATTTATACGTCTCCATAAAACGAAGACCTCGGGATCCCTTAGTCGCTGTGATTTCTTCATAGATATCACCCAAGGTGCAGGCAGGTGCTAAAGTCCACAGAGCATAATCTTCTAATATGACCTTACCAATCTTCTCAAATTTATCTAGTAAAAGCCCCAAATCCTTGTGATTAAACCAGCAGTCAGTATCAATAGCATACTGTCTATTATTCATCTTGCAAGCAATCTCGCTATTCAAAAAATCCGTCATAGTGGGCTTATTCTTTTGTAGCAACCTTGTAAAGGCTAGGTGATATTCTATTTTTCTCGGACTTTGGTCCAGATCTGAAACAAAACCGACTCCGTATTCATTTTCAAATTGAACCACAAGCACATCTCCTACCTTAAAGTACGGCTCCCTCTTTGTTTTTGCCTTTGGAACTTTAAGAGGTTTCGGATTGATACTTTGTAGCTGAATAGCTAGTTTATCAAGTACTTTCTGTCTTTGTTTCAATGCTTTGCTGTCAATTTCAAGCCAGAACTTATCCGCTCCTTTTGCGATGATTTTGAGAGTTTTATTTTTTATGTCTTCTGGTAAATGTCCAATCTTCCACAAGGAGTAGGCAAAGGCTGTCCAATAAATCTCAGTATAAAAATCATCTATACAAAAATTATTTTCATCATTTAAAATATCTTCGATTATCTTAGCAATATTTTCGCCGTTTTTATATCTTCCCACTATGGTGTTATAAATATCGTAAGCATCATCGCTGTCTATAATCTTTACTCCGTCTATTGCCATGGCAACCTCCTGATTATTCTCGGGTAGTTATTTTACAAAGGGCGAGATTCTACAGTTCATCACTATCACCGATATAATTGTTTCAACATTTATTGTTTATATCTGAGAAGTATTTTAGCAAAATTAAAGGATTTTATCAGCTCTGTCCACTGTAAAGAGGGCCGCAGTCATCAGGAGATCGACGAGCAAGAGGGCAGCTACAGCTGGTACCCAAGAGTGGAAAAGGTCAAAACTGTAACCAAAGAGGGTTGGCCCAAAGGCTGCTAGGATATAGCCTCCTGTTTGAGATAAACCAGACAATTGTGCAGTCTTTTCAGGGGCGCTTGTCTTGAGTGAAAAGTTGACCATGAGATAAGGGAAGAGGGCACTGGTTGCGGTTCCGATGAGGAGATGGATGGCAAGCCAGTAAAAGAAATTACCGATTGGGAAAAAGAGCATGGAAATGCCGACAACACCAGCTAGTGAAACCAGAGTGAGCATGAGCTGACGGTTGCGAGTTGACAAGCTGGTTGTCAGGCTTGGGATGGTCATTGAAAAAGGGATGCTAATCAGAGAGAAGATAGATGTCAGCAAGCCAGCTTCGTGACTGGATAGGCCTGCATGGATAGCCATGGTCGGTAACCAGGTCATAGCGGTGTAAAAGAGCAAGGATTGAAAACCTGCAAAGACAATCACTGCCCAGACCTGTTTATTATGCATGACCTTTGCTTTGCTTTTTTGTTTGGTTTGCGGAGCCAGTTTGTGATTATAGCGGTGATTTGGGAGCCATACTAAAAAAGTTGCTAGGCAGAGCAGGGTTAGGAGGATGATAAGTCCTTTCCAAGAACTGGCTTGTGTAATGGGCACAGCCAGATAGGAGGCCAGAGCCGTTGCAATCCCCATAGAGGTTACATATAAGGTGGTCAGAAAACCAATCTTCTTTGGTTGATTGGCTTGGATAAGACTAGGAAGCAGAACATTGATGACTGCGATACTTGCTCCAACCATCAAGGTTCCTAGATAGAGCAGGGGCAGATTGATTAGTCTAATTAGAGAACCGATAGTCAAGAAGAAAAGGCTGTAGGTGAAGAGATGCTCCAAGCCGATTTTCTGAGCCAGTCGGGTAGAAAAGAGTGAGAAGAGGGTAAACATGAGGAGAGGAAGGCTGGTCAGTACACCAAGCGAACTAACTTCTACTCCCAGTCCTTGCGAAATATCTCCCAAAATAATGGGTAAAACAGTAAAAGGAGTTCGCAAGGAAACACCAATTAGTATAATACCTGGAACAAAAAAGAGTGATTGCTTTTTCATATAATACCTCTTCTAGCTGATTTTAATAACAGCTTATTTTAAGGTTTTTTCCTTATAATGTCAAGTAAGGTTTCTGGCTTTCAAGATAAAAATGGGAAAGTCTTGAAAATTATGATAAAATAGTGGAAGGAAATCTATACATTGGAGAAAAACTGTGTCTGAAAAGCAAAAAATCAGCGTATTGATGTCGGTCTATATCAAGGAAAATCCGACATTTTTAAAGGATGCTATTGAGAGTGTTCAAAATCAGACCCTGAAACCGAGCGAATTGGTTCTGGTTGAGGATGGGCCTTTGACACCTGAGCTCTATCAGGTATTAGACCAGCTTGAAGCTGAGTCTGATATTCCAGTGAAACGCTATCCTCTTGAGCAGAATCAAGGTTTGGGTCTGGCTCTTCGACAGGGTGTTTTGCAGTGTCAGTACGATATCATCGCTCGTATGGATACGGATGATATAGCAGTTCCAGATCGTTTTGAGAAACAGGTTCAGCTAATGGAGAAGAAAAACCTTGACCTATTAGGTGGCCATATTGCAGAGTTTATTGACAATCCTGATGAGATTGTTTCTTACCGTCGTGTTCCAACCCAGCATGCAGATATTGTAGCTTATCAAAGGATGAGAAGTGCCTTTAACCACATGACTGTCATGTTCAAGAAGGACATGGTTCTCAAGGCAGGCAACTATGAGGATGGCCTTTATATGGAGGATGACCTCCTCTGGCTCAATATGATTGCTGCAGGAGCTAAGACTGGAAATCTGGATCAAATCTTGTGTAAGGTTCGTGTTGGAGCAGGGATGTTTGAGCGTCGTGGGGGGCTGCGTTACCTCAAACTCTATCGTCAAGCTCGTCAACGGATGCTGAAGCGAGGACAAATTTCTTACCTGGAGTACGCCAAGAGTGTTGCCATTCAGATGGTGGTTGCCCTTTGTCCAGGATTTGTCAGACAGTTTATTTTTATGAAACTGTTACGAAAAAGCAATTAAAAGATTGTAGCAAATCGTAAACTGGATAAAAAGTGTTATAATAACAATATAACTATTCGGCTCTTTTAAGGAGGAGTAAATTTCTATGAATAAAAAACTCACAGATTATGTGATTGATCTGGTGGAAATTTTAAATAAACAACAAAAACAGGTTTTCTGGGGAATATTTGATATTTTGAGTATGGTGGTTTCCATCATTGTATCTTATATTTTATTTTATGGGCTGATTAATCCAGCACCTGTTGACTACATTATCTATACGAGTTTGGCCTTCCTGCTCTATCAATTGATGATTGGATTTTGGGGGTTGAACGCTAGTATTAGTCGTTACAGCAAGATTACGGATTTCATGAAAATCTTTTTTGGTGTGACTGCTAGCAGTATCTTGTCATATAGTATCTGCTATGCCTTCTTGCCACTCTTCTCTATCCGTTTTATCGTGCTCTTTATTTTGTTGAGTACTTTCTTGATTTTATTACCACGGATTACTTGGCAGTTAATCTACTCTAAACGCAAAAAGGGAAGTGGTGATGGAGAACACCGTCGGACTTTCTTGATTGGTGCCGGTGATGGTGGAGCTCTCTTTATGGATAGTTACCAACATCCAACTAGTGAATTAGAACTTGTCGGTATTTTGGATAAGGATGCGAAGAAAAAGGGACAAAAACTTGGTGGAATCCCTGTTTTGGGTTCATATGATGATCTGCCTGAATTAGCCAAACGCCATCAAATCGAGCGTGTCATCGTTGCGATTCCGTCGCTTGACCCGTCAGAATATGAACGTATCTTGCAGATGTGTAATAAGCTGGGTGTCAAATGTTACAAGATGCCTAAGGTTGAAACCGTTGTTCAGGGACTTCACCAAGCAGGTGGAGGATTCCAGAAGATTGATATCACAGACCTTTTGGGCCGTCAGGAAATTCGTCTTGATGAATCGCGTCTGGGCGCAGAACTGACAGGTAAGACAATCTTGGTTACAGGTGCTGGTGGCTCAATCGGTTCTGAAATCTGTCGCCAAGTTAGTCGCTTCAATCCTGAACGCATCGTCTTGCTCGGTCACGGGGAAAATTCAATCTACCTCGTTTATCATGAATTGATTCGTAAGTTCCAAGGAATTGATTATGTACCTGTGATTGCGGACATTCAAGACTATGACCGTCTCTTGCAAGTTTTTGAGCAATACAAGCCAGCTATTGTTTATCATGCGGCAGCCCACAAGCACGTTCCTATGATGGAGCGCAATCCAAAAGAAGCCTTCAAAAACAATATTCGTGGAACTTATAATGTTGCTAAGGCTGTTGATGAAGCTAAAGTACCTAAGATGGTTATGATTTCGACAGATAAGGCGGTTAATCCACCAAATGTTATGGGAGCAACCAAGCGCGTGGCTGAGTTGATTGTCACTGGCTTTAACCAACGTAGCCAATCAACCTACTGTGCAGTTCGTTTTGGGAATGTACTTGGTAGCCGTGGTAGTGTGATTCCAGTCTTTGAACGTCAGATTGCTGAAGGTGGGCCTGTAACGGTGACAGATTTCCGCATGACCCGTTACTTTATGACCATTCCAGAGGCTAGCCGTTTGGTTATCCATGCCGGTGCCTATGCCAAGGATGGAGAAGTCTTTATCCTTGATATGGGCAAACCAGTCAAAATTTATGACTTGGCCAAGAAAATGGTCCTTCTAAGTGGCCACACCGAAAGTGAAATTCCAATCGTTGAAGTTGGAATCCGCCCAGGTGAAAAACTCTACGAAGAACTCTTGGTATCAACCGAACTCGTTGACAATCAGGTTATGGATAAGATTTTCGTTGGTAAGGTTAATGTCATGCCTCTAGAAGCCATCGATCAAAAAATTGAAGAGTTCCAAACTCTCAGTGGAGATGAGTTGAAGCAAGCCATTATCGCCTTTGCTAATCAAACAACCCACGTTGAATAAAAAATATTTACAATCAAAAAACGCATATTATCAGGAATAGAAAAACCTTGGTAATATGCGTTTTGTTATGTGTAAACTTGCTTCATTTTATTCTGATACTCAATAAAAATCAAAGAGCAAACTAGGAGGATAGCCGAAGGTTACTCAAAGCACAGCGTTGAGGTTACAGAGAAAACTAACGTGGTTCGAAGAGTATGAAATTGAGTATTTGCCCAGTCTCCGTTATATTATTGAAAATACTTCAAAACTTCTAAGGGTTTGTGAGCGATATAATCAGGCTGATAGTTTAGTAGATCTGCTTGTTCTCCAAATCCCCAAGTGACGGCCAATTTCTGAATGCCTGTTTCTTGAGCTCCCATCATATCAAACTTGGTATCTCCGATGATGATGGCCTGTTCTGGTGCTAGTTGATGTGTATGTAAGGCTTGGCGAATGACATCTGCCTTATGAGGTGCTTCAGGGCTGGAGCCATAAATGCCATCAAAGAAATGATGGATTCCCAAGTTTTTAGTCATATCTTGAGCGGTAGGGGTATTCTTTGTAGTGGTGATATAAAGAGGATATTTGCTTGATAGCTCCTTAAGCAAGACTACAATCTGAGGAAAGAGTTGAGCTTCATGGATGCCTTTCTCATTATAGTAAGAACGGTATATCTGGACAGCCTCAGAAATTTGGTCTTTGGGAAGGCAGGTCGCAAAACTACTTTCGAGGGGCGGTCCCATAAAACCACGAATAGTTTTGGCATCAGGGCTAGGTACCCCCAACTCCTTAAAGGTATGGGTAAAGGCATTGTGAATCCCTATAGAACTGTCAACGAGGGTTCCATCCAGATCGAAAAAGATAGCTGTGATAGAGGTCATGGTTTCTCCTATTTGATAAGCTTATTCTCCGAAAATTTCTTTTTGGAGACGACGACCAGTTGGTGTGGCAGCGAGTCCACCTTCAGCTGTTTCACGAAAGGCAGTTGGCATGCTTGCTCCTACTTGGTACATGGCATCGATCACTTCATCCACAGGAATTTTAGATTCGATACCTGCCAAGGCCATGTCTGCTGCGATGAAGGCAAAGCTAGCTCCCATGGCATTGCGCTTGACACAGGGAACTTCAACCAAGCCGGCAACAGGGTCACAGATGAGGCCTAGCATATTTTTAATGACAAAGGCAATGGCCTGACTGGCCTGATAAGGTGTTCCACCGGCAGCTAGAGTCAAGGCTGCAGCACTCATAGCAGAGGCCGAACCAACCTCGGCCTGACAACCACCTTCAGCACCTGAGATAGAGGCATTGTTTGCGATGACTAGTCCAAAGGCACCGGCAGCAAAGAGGAAATCCAGCTGTTGCTCGTGGCTGAGGTCTAATTTTTCAATAGCAGCAGTGAGAACGGAAGGCAGACAGCCAGCACTTCCTGCGGTCGGAGTGGCACAAACCAAGCCCATTTTAGCATTGTGTTCATTGACTGCAATGGCATTTCGGGCAGCAGAGAGAATTGTGTAATCTGACAGAGTTTTTCCGTTTTTGATGTAGTGATCCAATTTGGCAGCATCTCCACCTGTCAGGCCACTACGAGATTTATTTTCATTGAGGCCAAGTTGGACAGAGGCTTTCATGACTTCTAGATTGCGTTCCATGAGAAGGAAGACTTCTTCACGTTCGCGACCGGTCAATTCAAACTCTGTTGTAATCATGAGTTCTGCGACATTTCCTTGAAAGTCTAGTTCTGCCTGCTCGACCAATTCTTTGATAGAATAAAACATGCTTCCTCCTATTTAAAGAAATTGACATTGTGAAGATGAGGGATTTTACGAATTTCTTCGATGGCCTCATCACAGTTGCGACTGTCGACTTCGATAATCATAATAGCTTTTTCACCAGCTTTTTCACGAGTAACATTCATCTGAGCGATATTGATACCATAGCGGGAAAGGGCCTCTGTTACGAGGGCAATCATACCTGGAATATCTTGATGAACAATGATGATAGTCGGTGTATTCATATTGAGAGAGACGGCAAAGCCATTGAGTTCAGTTACCTGAATATTTCCTCCCCCGATAGAAATACCAGTCACGCTAATGGTCTTATGAGCATTTTTGACGGTAATTTTAGTGGTGTTTGGGTGAGGGGCATTGCTGTCTTTCTGAATGGTCCAGACAATCTTGATGCCACGCTTGTGGGCAATTTCCAGGCTGTTTGGGATTTCAGGATCATCTGTATCCATGCCCAAAATACCTGCAACAAGGGCTAGGTCTGTTCCGTGACCACGATAGGTCTTGGCAAATGAGTTAAATAGTTGGAATTCGACTTCTGTCGGAGTATCATCAAAAATGGAAGAGACAATCTTCCCAATACGAACAGCACCAGCTGTATGGCTACTAGATGGGCCAATCATAACTGGTCCGATGATATCAAAGACAGATTGAAAACGAAGTGATTTCATCAGTTTCCCCTTATAAAAATTCTTATCTCTATTATATCAAAGAATGAAGGTCTTGGCTTTAATTGTGGATGAAAACCTTTTTACACTACAAATAGCATAAAAAAGCATCTTTTGTAACAAAAAATGGCTTATTTAGAGAAATAAAAAATAATTTTGTAATATTTCTACATAAAAGTGTCAAGAAACGGTAATATTTAAAGGGTATGATAGAACTATAGAAAGAAGGAGAATTTTCAAATATGAAATCAACAACTAAAAAGATTAAAACAACTCTTGCAGGAGTAGCTGCCTTGTTTGCAGTATTTGCTCCATCATTTGTATCTGCTCAAGAATCATCAACTTACACTGTTAAAGAAGGTGATACACTTTCAGAAATCGCTGAAACTCACAACACAACTGTTGAGAAATTGGCAGAAAACAACCACATCGACAACGTTCATTTGATTTATGTTGGTCAAGAGTTGGTTATCGATGGCCCTGTAGCGCCTGCTGCAACACCAGCGCCAGCTACTTATGCGGCACCAGCAGCTCAAGATGAAACTGTTTCAGCTCCAGTAGCAGAAACTACAGAAGTAGTAGAAGAAGCAGCACCAGCTGCAAGCGCTCCTGTAGCAGAAGAAACTGTTGCTGCAGCAGAAACTTCAGCACCAGCTGCAACTGTAAGTGGATCTGAAGCAGAAGCTAAAGAATGGATTGCACAAAAAGAATCAGGTGGTAGCTATACAGCTACAAACGGCCAATACATTGGACGTTACCAATTGACAGATTCATACTTGAACGGTGACTACTCAGCTGAAAACCAAGAACGTGTAGCAGATGCTTACGTTGCAGGACGTTACGGTTCATGGTCAGCTGCTAAAAACTTCTGGCTTAACAACGGCTGGTATTAAGAAATAACGAACAGAATAATTTGAAAAAGTCGAGGAAATCCCTCGACTTTTTATATTTCTTTCGGTTGATAATAGATCTCCACTTCTTTTTTGAGAAAGGCTAGAATGGAAGTTTCATCGGTCAGCTCTAGAAGGGAGAATCCTTTTTGGATAAGTTTGGCATCATCCCTACAAATCCCAATACGGACATAGCAGATAGCAAGCATATCGTAGCTTTTCTTGTTCTTGGCATCCTCTAGTAAAGTATAGCAGATTTGTTGACACATGTTTCTGTCTTGATGATATAAGTAAATGGTGGAAAGGTTGAGTAGGATTGCCATTCGCAAGTCATATAAATGTTGGTAGTTTTTATAGACTTCCAAGCGTTGCAAGATTTTTTCAGTGATGAGATGGAGGTGTTCAATAGGAAAGCTGAAAAGGATGGTATTGAGGATTTTTAGGTCACTTTCATACCATGTATCTTGTTTTTCAATTTTTTCCCAAAGTTTTTTGACAGTTTGTTTCACTTGGTCTGACAGTTTCTCTGTATCATATTGACGGATATGAATGACAACTTCCAGCATATCCCTGATTTCTTCTATAGGCAGGTCGTGATAGGTCTTGAGATAGTTTTGGCATGTTTCAAAAAAATCAACTAGACCACTGCCACCAATGATGGAATTCATATTGAGATAAGTTTGCATGATTTCTGTCCGTTGGCTCGGCTGATAGAGATGGCAGATATAGTCAAACTCTTCAAAACTCATATTAATCTGTCGGAGAAGAAATTCCATGTTTTCATATTTGGGAGTTACCTTACCACTTTCAATCTTTGATAGGCTAGTTCTTGAGAGAACATTTCCACAGACCTCTTCTTGGGTCAATCCTTTTGACTCACGTATTTCTTTATAGACCTTTCCAAAATCATAACGCATGATTTTCTCCTTTTAGTGAAAAAAGTTAACAAATAATAAAATCCTATTAAAAATATTGTATCATAGTAATATAAAAAGTAGAAAATAAAACTAAAATAAGATTGGTATAATTTTAAAATGGGCTTAACAGTACTATGATGTAGCTAGAAAAGGGGGGATAAAATGTTTAAAAATAAGGAACTTTTTCGAGTAGTTATGATATTTGTGATAGGAATTATCCTAATTTTAATGACACCCGTCTTATTTAAAGTTGTGATGGAACTATTTTCAAAATAAATAGGCCTCTGCTTTATGTAGAGTCGTGAATCAGGAGGTTAAGTGATGAACTACAATTTAAAATATCTTTTATCAGGAATATTTGTCCTAGTCTTTATAGGTTTCCTAGTCTGGATGCGTTATGTTAATCAGAGGAAGGAAGAAGAGCATTCGGATGTGTCTTTTGAAGCGAGGTTAGATAGTGAGGTCAAGGCCTTATATAAACAACTAGGATTGGGTGAGGAGCCTCATTATTTCTTAGCCTATCGCTACCTACATCCCTGGTTTAATTTGGCGATTTTACCACCAACAGTTGAAATTTTCTTAACTAAAATAGCGCTGGTGATGGTGACTCCAGATGAACTGCTGATAAGAAATCTTGGGAATGGGATGACTTTCACAAGTGAGCACCATCGCGATTTGCGGCAAGGACTTATCCGCATTCCAAAATCAGAGATGAAAGAATTTGAGATTCGCAACTGGAAAAGAGTTTTTGTATTGGGCGATTTTTTGACAATTAAAACAAGCCAACATAGCTATTATTTGCAGGTCAGAGATGATGGACTTCAAAAGGGAAGTCTTTCCGCCAAACATTTCTCCGACTTGAAACGACAAGATTTTTTAGGATTATTGACAGATAAAAGGACATTCTGATAGACAATTAACCAAAAAACGAATCTTAGGACGTTCAACAATTCAAAAACCACACAGTATTTCTTTCAGCTTGATTGTACTCAAGACTGAAATCACTATGTGATTTTATTTGGAAGCTAGTTTTTCCCAGCCTCTTTTTGCTTACATGTAGGGAAATCTGTTCACTCTTTGTAGCCAATTTGATATAATCTTATCAAAAAAGTAGTATAATGTTTTTATAGAATATAAATAGTGGTGGATAGCATGCATGCATTATTAGCAACAAGATTAAAAAATAAGCGAAAAGAGCTGGGTTGGTCGCAAAAAGAATTGGCAGAAGGAATTTGCCAACAAACTCAGATAAGTCGCATGGAACAAGGCAAATATATGCCAGGAGCAGATTTGTTATATAAATTATCTGAAAAAATGGGCTTAAATATGGACTATTTCTTTTCAGGAGAAATTTCGAAAGAGTTTCTAGGCTTGTCTGCTTTCAAGAGATTGTCTAAAACATTATTGGAAAATCAAGATTACGCCTCTTTGAAATATGCTTTTGAGGGAGAAAGAAAGCAGCAGACTTCTTTATCTTTTGATGAAAAGATTTATCTGGACTGGATAGATGCTATTCTAACCTATCAATGTGAACATCAATTAAAACTAGCTATTTCAAAAATAGAGGACATCCTCAGTAGGATTAGTATTGATAAAGTGGACTACTTATATATTTTGAATACCCTGCTGATTTTCTTAGGCTATGATGAGGATAAGGAGAAATTTGAGCAACTATATGATCAGGTTTCCGTAGCCCTTTCAAAAATCGATACCAGTGTGCGTGAACAAATTGAGTTGTATATCAAAATAAAATACAATTATTGTTACCACCTTTGGAAACAGGAGGAGATGGATAAGTCCAGAGCGCTATTATTGGAGATAATTGAATTTTGTAACAAATATCATAGTAGCTTTAGGTTAGCAGATTTATATTGTTTGTTGGGAAATGTAACAGAAAATCTTGATATCTCTGTTGCTAAGGACTATTATATGAAAGCTAAGGTGCTTTATCTAATTGAAAATAATGAAGTCATGGCACTCAAGGTAGAACAATATCTAATGGATAAGAAGTCAGAGAATGTATAAGGCTGGGAAAAAAGTCTTTAAAATAAAGAAACGCATAATATCAGGTTTTGAAAAAACTGATACTATGCGTTTTATTATGGGGATATTTACTTCATTTTATCCTGAAATTGAGTTTTTGACCATCCTCTTCATACACAAAACATAACTATAATTCTTTTTTAAAAAAATATATGATTTTTTACTTTAATTGCTTGACAGTTTATATATGTTGATTTATAATATAGGTGAAAGAAGGTGGCAAGATGGGAAAATTAAAATTCGAATATTTGAAAGCGCTATCTATATTGCTTATTGTGCTAATTCTACTGAGTAATAGTCGAAGTTTTATTAGTACTACTCTAGTTACTCAAGGTATTGATACAGGAGCGTACTATTCTCCCGGTTAAAAATAAGTTCGTTGTTAAAGAATGAGATAGAAGGAAGGTGAGTCCAATGGACTACGATACTTGTTGATAAATTACTATAGCTGTTTTTACGGAACAGCTCTCGATAAGCAGTATGGGTTGAGGGTGGTCAATGGAACTATGGAGTAGGTTGGACAGGAACTTTTGGATATTCTGATTATTTACATTCTACTCGATCTCATACAGCAACTGTCAAGCATGGAGGTAGAATCTCTAAGGATCGTGAAGATCCCGAGGTTTGGGCTCAAGCTTCCCTTAATAAAATTCCGCCAACAGGATTAGAATATTTCTATGGATTTTAAGTGAAATTTTCCCTCTCCTATTAGGAGAGGGAAAACTTTAGTGGAGGTACTTTTATGAAAAAAATCAGTCATCTTTGTATGTTTCTGCTGTTGCTGTGTACCACTTTTTTTGTTTTTAATGTAAACTACACACGTGAAGCGGTTCGGATTCGGGAAATGGGAAAGACTGTAGATTCTTTGGATTTGTATTTGAAAGATATTAACGAACCTGCAGCGTCTGTTCTTCGATTTTTTGAGGATGTATCAAAGGAGTACAAAGTCTCCATCATCAAAACAGACAGTGGTGATGAGGTAATCAAGTCTGGTGTTTTTGATAAAGATACCTTCCCCTACCAAGAGTTTGGGATTTCTTCTCTTGATTTTACCACAGATGGTGAAGGAGTCTACAGTAATAAAGAAATTTCTAATAAACTTGGTACGATACCGACCTTTCTAAAAGCCAAGCCTATTCAGCTTATAACTTTTCAAACCTATATCAAGGATACATCTCGTAGTTTAAATGGTCGCTATACGATAACTTCTACACAAGAGATGGATAAGGATAGGATTGTACAGAAATGGAGCGATTTTTTCAAGATAGACCAGGCTACCTTGCTAGAGCCTACCTATAAAAGTGCAGTGGAAGTCATAAATCGAGATTTGCTTTTATCTGCCATTGTTTTTGTCTTGGCTATTTTACTTCTTGTGTTAGTAACAGTTTATCAGCCGATGATGGAGATGAAACGAGTGGGGGTTCAAAAGTTACTTGGTTTTCAAAGCGGGGCGATTTTAGCTGGTTTTGTAAAAACTAATTTTTATCTTCTCTTGGGTGGAAGTCTTATCATTGACTTGGGACTATTTTTAGTGCTGGACTACAGACCAAAACTTTTGTTCCCAAGTTTACTCTTATCCCAATTTCTGCTTTTACAGTTGTATTTGTTCATCAGTTGGCTGACCTACCTAATGATTCAGAAAATGACAGTCAGCTCCATGTTGAAAGGTTTTTCATCTATCAAACTTGGTCTCATCTTCAATTATGTGATGAAAATAGGGACAACTATTTTATTGACGGTTTTACTGATTGGGGTAGGCAGAAGTCTAGAACAAGAAAACAAAGAACTTGCTTATCAGCAACAGTGGGTAAGCCAAGGGAATTACCTGACCTTAGAAACCTTCAAACTTAATGATAACCTGTGGCAGGAAGAGCTAGCAGGTTCAGGGAAATCTACAGATTATTTCTACCAATTTTATCAAGATTTGCTAGCAAAAATACAAGTAAATTATGTGCGAAGTGCGAGTCTTCCTATCAAACCAGTCATCAAAGCTGAACAAGTACAGCAGTACCAACTGCCTGATAAGGTAGATGTTTACTATGCAAACCGTCAATTTTTAGAAAGTCAGGGCTTTAAGCTACCTGATATCGGCACTAAAAAGGTGATCTTGTTGCCAGCCAGTGATAAAGGACAAGAAGGCAAGAATCAGTTCTTGGGAAAATCCATCGCCTATCTTTCTATGAGGTATGAAGATCAGCAAAAGCAAACAATAGAAGATATGGATGTAGAAATTGCCTACTATGAAAGAGATTGGTCTTTCTTCCCTTATAACAATGAGCGAAAGGAAAATCTCCACAATCCAATCATTAGTCTAGTAAATGATCAAGACATGATGTGGGAAGAAAAGACTCGTTTGTCAACGACAGGTTTAAATAACCCGATGAAAGTTGAAAATACAGAACAAAATCAAAAAGTGATTACGGAGTTAGTTGAGAAATTATCAGATGGGAATTATTTAAAATTTTCATCGATTCAAGCCATTCAACAAGAGAAAGTAGATTCTTATCGAGATGCAGTTCGAAATCTTAATATACTCTTTGCTTTGTTTGGTCTCCTTAGCATGATGATTTCCTACTTCTTACTAGTAACAACTTTCTTGTTGAAGCGCAGGGATATCATTACCAAGAAGTTTATGGGGTGGAAACTGGTCGATCGCTACCGTCCTCTCCTCGTTCTACTTTTGTTGGGCTATAGTCTCCCTCTTCTAGTATTGATTTTCTTTGCCCATGCGCTCTTGCCACTCCTGCTGTTTGCAGGCTTTACATGTCTGGATATACTATTTGTGTTAGTCTTGGCTTCTAGGATGGAGAAAAGAAGTCTAGTAGAGTTATTGAAAGGGGGCATCTTATGATTGAGTTGGAAAATATTACCAAAACCATTGGAGGAAAAGTGATTTTGGATCACTTATCTCTCAGGATTGATCAGGGAGATTTGGTTGCCATCGTTGGAAAAAGTGGTAGTGGTAAGTCGACCTTGTTAAATTTATTAGGTTTGATAGATGGTGATTATAGCGGACGGTATGAGATTTTTGGTCAGACAAATCTAGCGGTCAATTCTGCCAAGTCGCAAACAATAATCCGTGAACATATCTCTTATCTGTTTCAAAATTTTGCCCTGATTGATGATGAAACGGTCGAGTACAATCTCATGCTGGCGCTGAAATATGTGAAATTGTCCAAGAAAGACAAGCTCAAAAAGGTGGAAGAGATTTTAGAGAGAGTAGGTTTGTCAGCTACGTTGCATCAAAAGGTCTCCGAGTTGTCTGGTGGCGAACAACAACGAATTGCAGTTGCTAGAGCCATCTTAAAACCCAGCCAGCTGATTTTAGCCGATGAACCAACAGGTTCTCTGGACCCTGAAAATAGAGATTTGGTCTTGAAGTTTCTCTTAGAGATGAATCGCGAGGGGAAAACAGTCATTATTGTGACCCACGATGCTTATGTAGCCCAACAATGTCATCGGATCATTGAATTGGGCGAGGGGAAATGAGTCCGTTTAGCTCCTTTTGACTGACTGAATACTCATATTTCCAGAGAGAAATAGCATAAATACGCCTAGGAATGACATTTTTATGTAGTATTTCTAGGTTTTTTTGTTTCAAATTGAAAAATTTTTCAATTTCGACTTGACAAATGATGAGGATAAGAGTATTATTTATACAACCAAAAGGAATAAACATAAAGGAGGCTTTGTTATGAATAAGATGAAGAAGGTGTTGATGACGATGTTTGGTTTAGTGATGCTCCCCCTACTATTTGCTTGTAGTAACAATCAATCGGCTGGAATTGAAGCCATCAAGTCCAAAGGAAAATTGGTTGTAGCCCTCAATCCAGATTTTGCTCCATTTGAATACCAAAAAGTGGTTGATGGGAAAAATCAGATTGTGGGTTCAGACATCGAATTAGCCAAGGCTATCGCAACAGAACTAGGTGTCGAATTGGAACTATCACCCATGAGTTTTGACAATGTACTGGCTAGTGTTCAATCAGGAAAAGCCGATCTTGCCATATCTGGTGTTTCTAAGACAGATGAACGAAGCAAGGTGTTCGATTTTTCAACTCCCTACTATACTTCAAAAAATAAGCTCATTGTCAAAAAATCTGATTTAGCCACTTATCAGTCTGTCAAAGACTTAGCGCAGAAAAAGGTCGGAGCGCAGAAAGGTTCGATTCAAGAGACGATGGCGAAAGACTTGCTACAAAATTCATCCCTCGTATCTCTGCCTAAAAATGGGAATTTAATTACAGATTTAAAATCAGGGCAAGTGGATGCCGTTATCTTTGAAGAACCTGTTGCCAAGGGATTTGTGGAAAATAATCCTGATTTAGCAATCGCAGACCTCAATTTTGAAAAAGAGCAAGATGATTCTTATGCGGTCGCCATGAAAAAAGATAGCAAGGAATTGAAAGAGGCGGTCGATAAAACCATTCAAAAGTTGAAGGAGTCTGGGGAATTAGACAAACTCATTGAGGATGCCTTTAAAGCGTCCATTGAAAAATAGAAAGAAGGAAAAGAACATGAGTAAAGAAAAAGTAATTTTGGCCTATTCTGGCGGTTTGGACACATCAGTTGCTATTACCTGGCTAAAGAAAGACTATGAAGTTGTTGCAGTTTGTATGGATGTGGGTGAAGGGAAAGACTTGGATTTCATCCATGATAAGGCTCTTAAGGTTGGGGCAGTCGAATCTTATGTCATTGATGTTAAGGACGAATTTGCTACAGATTATGTGCTAGTGGCTCTTCAGTCACATGCCTATTATGAACAAAAGTACCCCTTGGTATCTGCCTTGAGCCGCCCTCTTATTTCTAAAAAATTGGTTGAAATAGCGCATCAGACAGGAGCTACTACAATTGCTCATGGTTGTACAGGTAAGGGGAATGACCAAGTACGTTTTGAAGTATCGATTGCAGCCTTGGATCCCAATTTAAAAGTGATTGCGCCAGTTCGTGAATGGAAATGGTCTCGGGAGGAAGAAATTCATTATGCGAAGGAAAATGGGGTACCTGTTCCTGCTGACCTTGACAATCCCTACTCTGTCGACCAAAATCTTTGGGGACGTGCCAATGAGTGTGGTATTTTGGAAAATCCATGGAATCAGGCTCCAGAAGAAGCCTTTGGCATCACAACTTCTCCAGAGCAAGCTCCAGATATGCCAGAATACATTGATATTGAGTTTAGTGAAGGTGTTCCAGTTTCCCTTAATGGAGAAGGGTTAAAATTGGCAGATTTGATTCAAAAACTCAATGAAATAGCTGGAAAGCATGGGGTCGGACGGATTGACCACGTGGAAAATCGTTTGGTTGGGATTAAATCAAGAGAAATCTATGAATGCCCAGGGGCAGTGACTCTACTGACAGCTCATAAGGAAATTGAGGACTTGACGCTTGTGAGAGAAGTGGCTCATTTTAAACCAATTATAGAAAATGAATTATCAAATCTCATTTATAATGCTTTGTGGTTTAGTCCGGCTACACAAGCCTTGATTGCTTATATTAAAGAGACTCAAAAAGTTGTCAATGGGACTGCAAAAGTCAAACTCTATAAGGGAAGCGCTCAGGTCGTAGCTCGGAAATCACCAAATTCTCTTTACGATGAAAATTTGGCGACTTATACCAGTGCGGATACCTTTGACCAAGATGCGGCTGTTGGCTTTATTAAGTTGTGGGGACTTCCAACCAAGGTTCATTCTGAGGTTCAAAAAAGCGCCAAATAGGGCGATTGGCTAGAGAGGTGGATGTGATATGGCTAAGAATACAAAATTATGGGGTGGTCGCTTTGAAGGTACTGTCGAAGACTGGGTAGAGCGCTTTGGTGCGAGTATATCTTTTGACCAGAAATTAGCTAAATTTGATGTGATTGGTTCTTTAGCCCACGTTCAGATGTTGGGTCAGACGGGCATTTTGAGTTTGAAGGAGTCAGAAAAGATTCAAGAAGGCTTGAAAGAGCTCCTAGAAGAGCTAGAGGCAGGCCAACTTGACTTTGATATCGCAAACGAAGATATTCATATGAATATGGAAGTGTTGCTGACAGAAAAAATTGGTCCTCTTGCAGGGAAACTACATACAGCTCGTTCTCGAAATGACCAAGTTGCGACAGATATGCACTTGTATCTCAAGGAGCAACTAGGCCATGTCCTAGATAAACTGGCTCATCTCAAGGGTGTTTTATTAGATTTGGCGGAAAATCATGTGGAGACGATTATGCCGGGCTATACCCATCTGCAACATGCCCAGCCTATTAGTTTTGCCCACCACCTGATGGCTTACTACAATATGTTTCAAAGAGACAGTGAACGCTTTGAATTTAACCAGAAGCATACAGATCTATGCCCTCTAGGTGCGGCAGCTTTAGCAGGAACGACTTTCCCCATTGATCGCCAATTGTCTAGCGATTTGCTGGAGTTTAAGCAACCTTATACAAATTCTTTGGATGCTGTTAGTGACCGCGATTTTATCTTAGAATTTCTGTCAAATGCCAGCATACTCATGATGCATATGAGCCGTTTTTGCGAAGAAATGATCAATTGGTGTAGCTTTGAGTACCAATTCATTACCTTGTCAGATACGTTTACAACAGGTTCCTCTATTATGCCCCAAAAGAAAAATCCAGATATGGCTGAGTTGATTCGAGGAAAGACTGGTAGAGTTTATGGGAATCTGTTTGGACTGTTGACAGTCATGAAGTCCTTGCCCTTAGCTTATAATAAGGATTTGCAAGAGGATAAGGAAGGAATGTTTGATACGGTCGAAACGATTTTAAATTCCCTCGATGTATTGGCAGGTATGTTATCTAGCTTGCAGGTAAACAAGGAAAAAATGCAAGAGTCTACAGAGAAGGACTTTTCAAATGCGACTGAGTTGGCAGATTATTTGGCAGGGAAAGGCTTGCCATTTAGAGAAGCTCATGAGGTTGTGGGAAGATTAGTGCTAGACTCTATCAAGTCTGCTAAAAATATTCAAGATTGGACTTTGGAGGAATTACAAACCTATCATTCCCTCATTGCAGAGGATATTTATGTCTACTTGCAACCTAAAACTGCTGTTCAAAGACGAAATTCCTTGGGAGGTACAGGATTTGACCAAGTGAGATACCAGATTGCAGTTGCTAAGAAAGCGAATGAAGCTAGAAAGTGATAGATTGATAAGAGGTTGGTCGATTGACAGCCTCTTTCTTGTCTTCTCCAACCAAGCGTGTTATAATGAATACTGCTCAAGCGACCTTCAATCGTTGAAGCACACACGACCTTCAATCGTGAATAAACGAATAGATGGGAGACTTACCATGAGTGATAACTCTAAAACACGTGTTGTCGTGGGGATGAGTGGTGGTGTTGATTCGTCGGTGACGGCTCTTTTGCTCAAGGAGCAGGGCTACGATGTGATCGGTATCTTCATGAAGAACTGGGACGACACAGATGAAAACGGCGTCTGTACGGCGACCGAAGATTACAAGGATGTGGCTGCGGTGGCAGACCAGATTGGCATTCCCTACTACTCTGTCAATTTTGAAAAAGAGTACTGGGACCGCGTTTTTGAGTATTTCCTAGCGGAATACCGTGCAGGACGCACGCCAAATCCAGATGTTATGTGCAACAAGGAAATCAAGTTTAAGGCCTTTTTGGACTATGCCATGACCTTGGGGGCAGACTATGTAGCGACTGGGCACTATGCCCGAGTGGCGCGTGATGAGGACGGGACAGTTCACATGCTTCGTGGCGTGGACAATGGCAAGGACCAGACCTATTTCCTCAGCCAACTTTCGCAAGAACAACTTCAAAAAACCATGTTCCCACTGGGGCATTTGGAAAAGCCTGAAGTTCGCAGACTAGCAGAAGAAGCAGGTCTTGCGACTGCTAAGAAGAAAGACTCGACAGGGATTTGTTTTATCGGAGAAAAGAACTTTAAAAACTTTCTCAGCAACTACCTGCCAGCTCAGCCAGGTCGCATGATGACTGTAGATGGTCGCGATATGGGCGAGCATGCAGGCCTTATGTATTATACAATTGGTCAGCGTGGCGGCCTCGGTATCGGTGGGCAACACGGCGGTGACAATGCACCTTGGTTCGTTGTCGGAAAAGACCTGAGCAAGAATATCCTCTATGTCGGCCAAGGTTTCTACCATGATTCGCTCATGTCAACCAGTCTAGAAGCCAGTCAGGTTCACTTTACTCGTGAGATGCCAGAGGAATTTACGCTAGAATGCACAGCAAAATTCCGCTACCGTCAGCCTGATTCTAAGGTGACAGTACATGTCAAAGGAGATAAGGCAGAGGTTATCTTTGCAGAACCGCAACGCGCGATTACACCAGGACAGGCAGTTGTCTTTTACGACGGGGAAGAGTGTCTAGGTGGTGGTTTGATTGACAATGCTTACCGCGATGGACAAGTTTGTCAGTACATTTAGATTGACAAATTTTCTCAATTTGCTACAATAATAAAAGCAATAGAAATGATGGTCAAAGCTCATGGATGTTGCAGGCTTTTTTGTCCTGCACTTCTTTGGAGTTTTGACTGTTTTTGTGTCGTTTAGAGGAAAGGACAAGAATGATTCAACAAGACTTTCGGACAAAAACAGGAAATACAGTTTTTGGAGTTCGGGCGACAGCCTTGATTGTCCAAAATCGCAAGCTCCTAGTCACCAAAGATAAGGGCAAGTATTACACTATTGGCGGTGCGATTCAAGTCAATGAAAGAACGGAGGACGCGGTAGTTCGTGAAGTGAGGGAAGAACTGGGTGTCAAAGTTCAAGCTGGGCAACTAGCTTTTGTTGTTGAAAATCGTTTTGAAGAAGATGGTGTCTATTGGCACAACATCGAGTTTCATTATCTGGTGGACTTGCTTGAGGATGCCCCATTGACCATGCAGGAAGATGAGAAAAGGCAGCCTTGTGAGTGGATTGATTTGGATCAGCTTAAGGGTATCAATCTAGTTCCAGCCTTTTTGAAAACAGCCCTGCCAGATTGGGACGGCCAACTAAGACACATCCATCTTGAGGAATAGGAGAGAAAATAATGGTTAAGCTTATTGCCCATGTACTTGTTCATAGTGGTGATGATTATTTGCTCATTCAGCGTTCGGAAATTAAAAGAGGACAACCCAATGTTTATCCAACTTACTGGGATATTCCTGGTGGCGGGGTTGAAAAGGGTGAAATTCCGCGAGATGGAGCTCTTAGAGAATGTATTGAAGAAGCGGGAGTTAGGCTAGATAGCAGTTTGCTCAAACTTCTTCACGAAGATAGTCAACTGGATACCTCTAAGGATACTGTCTTTACTCGCTTAGTTTATAAAGCAGAGTGGGTTGGGGAGAAGCCAATTATCAGATTAGATCCTGAAGAGCATACGCACTTTAAATGGGTTACTATGGCTCAAGCTCTAGAGGAGGAGAAGTTAGTTCCTTATTTACGAGAAATTTTTGAAAGGTTAAGAAATGACATATAATTTTACTGAAGAATACGATATTATTGTAATCGGTGCGGGACACGCTGGGGTCGAGGCTTCCTTAGCTGCTAGCCGTATGGGCTGTAAGGTCTTGCTTGCGACTATCAACATTGAAATGCTGGCTTTCATGCCTTGTAACCCTTCGATCGGTGGTTCTGCCAAGGGGATTGTCGTGCGTGAAGTTGATGCCCTAGGTGGCGAGATGGCCAAAACCATTGACAAGACTTACATCCAGATGAAGATGCTCAACACAGGTAAGGGGCCAGCTGTCCGTGCCCTTCGTGCGCAAGCTGACAAAGAGCTTTACTCTAAGGAAATGCGCAAGACAGTTGAAAATCAAGAAAATCTGACCCTTCGTCAAACCATGATTGATAAGATTTTGGTGGAAGATGGCAAGGTTGTCGGTGTGCGTACAGCAACCCATCAAGAGTATGCTGCTAAGGCTGTTATCGTGACCACAGGGACTGCCCTCCGTGGGGAAATTATCATCGGAGACCTCAAGTACTCATCAGGTCCTAACCACAGCTTGGCTTCTATTAACCTTGCTGACAATCTCAAGGAATTGGGCCTCGAAATTGGTCGTTTCAAGACAGGAACCCCTCCACGTGTCAAGGCTTCTTCTATCAACTACGATGTGACCGAGATTCAGCCAGGGGACGAAGCACCTAATCACTTCTCATATACCTCACGTGATGAGGATTATGTCAAGGACCAAGTACCGTGCTGGTTGACCTATACCAATGGTACCAGCCATGAGATTATCCAAAACAACCTCCACCGTGCGCCTATGTTTACAGGTGTGGTTAAGGGAGTGGGACCTCGTTACTGTCCGTCGATTGAAGACAAGATTGTGCGCTTTGCGGACAAGGAACGCCACCAACTCTTCCTAGAGCCAGAAGGGCGCAATACTGAGGAAGTCTATGTTCAAGGACTTTCAACCAGTCTGCCTGAGGATGTCCAGCGTGACTTGGTTCATTCCATCAAAGGTTTGGAAAATGCAGAGATGATGCGGACAGGTTATGCCATTGAGTATGATATGGTCTTGCCTCATCAGTTGCGTGCGACTCTGGAAACCAAGAAAATCTCCGGACTTTTCACTGCTGGTCAGACAAATGGAACATCAGGTTATGAAGAAGCT
The DNA here is from genome assembly GCF_946188685.1 of Streptococcus mitis. Lineage (GTDB taxonomy): Bacteria > Bacillota > Bacilli > Lactobacillales > Streptococcaceae > Streptococcus > Streptococcus mitis_CC. The sequence goes on along the minus strand of NZ_CAMHWH010000001.1, from coordinate 214,808 downwards.
GCTGGCCAAGGGATTATCGCGGGTATCAATGCGGCTTTGAAAGTCCAAGGCAAGCCTGAATTGATTTTGAAGCGCAGTGACGGTTATATCGGGGTCATGATTGATGACTTGGTGACCAAGGGAACCATTGAACCCTACCGTCTATTGACCAGTCGTGCTGAATACCGTCTCATTCTCCGTCATGACAATGCCGATATGCGTTTGACAGAGATGGGCCGTGAGATTGGTCTTGTGGATGATGAACGCTGGGCTCGCTTTGAAATCAAGAAAAATCAATTTGAAAATGAGATGAAACGCCTAGACAGCATCAAACTCAAGCCAGTCAAGGAAACCAATGCCAAGGTTGAGGAGATGGGCTTTAAACCGTTGACAGATGCAGTGACAGCCAAGGAATTCCTTCGCCGTCCAGAAGTTTCTTACCAAGATGTGGTAGCCTTCATCGGACCAGCTGCTGAGGACTTGGATGACAAGATTATCGAATTGATTGAAACAGAAATCAAGTACGAAGGCTATATTTCCAAAGCTATGGACCAGGTTGCCAAGATGAAACGCATGGAAGAAAAACGTATTCCAGCCAATATCGACTGGGATGACATTGATTCTATCGCGACAGAAGCTCGTCAGAAGTTCAAACTCATCAATCCAGAAACCATCGGCCAAGCCAGCCGTATTTCGGGAGTAAACCCAGCAGATATTTCTATTTTGATGGTGTATTTGGAAGGTAAAAATCGTAGTATTTCTAAAACTCTTCAAAAATCAAAATAATACGTCGTCGGCTTCGGCTCACCTAACTCAAGTTATGCTTTCGCCTAGCCTTCTAGTCTGATTTCGATTTTTATTGAGTTTTAATCTCAAAAGAAAGCATAGAGAAAAACAGCTCCGAAAAATCGGGGCTGTTTTCTTGCTTTATTCTTCGTCTGGTGTGAGGATCATCGGGATGATGATCGGTTCACGTTCTGTATTTTCATAGAGGAAGGGGCGAATAGCGTTGACAATGGCACCATTGACAGATTGAACGCTAGCATCCTTATTTTTCAGTGCGATACGAATGGCATTGAAGAGGATACGCTGGCTTTGGCGAATCAAGTCGCCAGACTCTCTCATGTAGACAAAGCCTCGGCTGAGGATGTCTGGACCAGACAGAATCATCTGCGATTTGAAGTCAACAGTTGCGACTGCCAGAACGACACCGTCTTCAGATAGATCACGACGATCTTTGAGGACAGCAGCACCTATTTCACCGATACGATTTCCATCGACATAGATATCTTGGGCGTTGAAATGACCTGCGATACGAGCTGAGTCAGCAGTAAGGGCAAGCACATCACCATTGCTCATGATAAAGATATTGTCCTTCTCAACACCAGTATCCACTGCTAGTCCAGCGTGGACTTTTTGCATGCGGTATTCACCGTGAACAGGCATGAAGTATTTTGGCTTAATCAAGCGGAGCATAAGTTTTTGCTCTTGCTGGCCACCGTGTCCAGATGTATGGATATTGTTAACCTTACCGTGGATAACTTCGACACCAGCTTCTGAAATGATGTTAATCAGCTTGTTGACGCTAGTAGTATTTCCAGGGATTGGACTTGAAGAGAAGATAACGGTATCACCTGGTTGGAGTTGTACCTGACGGTGGGTTCCGTTGGCGATACGAGAGAGGGCTGCCATCGGCTCACCTTGACTACCTGTACAGAGGATAAGAATCTCGCCTGCAGGGTAGTCTTTGATTTCATTTGGCTCGATAAAGGTTCCCTTAGGAGCTTTGATGTAGCCAAGATCGATTCCGTTGACAATGGCCTTTTCCATCGAACGACCAAAGACAGCGATCTTGCGCCCAGTCTTAACAGCAGCTTCTGTTGCTTGCTGGAGACGGAAGATATTTGAGGCAAAGGATGCAAAGATGATACGTCCTTCAATGCCTTGGATAATCTTCATGATGGACTGGCCAACGACTTTTTCAGAGTTGGTAAAGGTTGGTACTTCCGCATTTGTTGAGTCAGATAGAAGACAGAGAACACCTTCTTCGCCCAGCGCAGCCATACGGTGCAAATCTGCTGGTTCACCAACTGGTGTTAAGTCAAACTTGAAGTCACCCGTACAGACAATTTTCCCTTGAGGAGTATGAATGACAATTCCCAAAGGCTCTGGAATAGAGTGTGTAGTTCTAAAGAAAGTTGCCTTGAGATTTTTAAAGGTCAACTCAGTGTTGTGGTTGATTTCGTAAAGTTTGGCGTTGCGCAAGAGACCGTGTTCTTCGAGTTTCCCACGGATCAAAGCCAAGGCAAGCGGTCCAGCGTAGATAGGGACATTTGCTTGCTTGAGCAGGAATGGAATCCCACCGATGTGGTCCTCGTGTCCGTGTGTGATTAAGACAGCCTTGACGCGGTCGATATTGTCCACGATGTATGAGTAGTCAGGAATGACATAGTCGATACCCAGCAAGTCATCTTCTGGGAATTTAATCCCAGCATCGACGATAACAATCTCGTCTTGGTATTCAATCCCGTAAGTGTTTTTCCCGATTTCTCCCAGACCACCGATGGCAAAAACGCCGACTTCTTCAGGTTTAAGAGTGTAGGCCATATTAGAACTCCGTAATTTCGAAGGCGCCAGTTTCTTTTTCGTAATCTAGCAATTTGTCAGACAAGAGTTCGATATACTCGATATTGTACTCTGGGCGATTTTCTTCGACAAGTTGGCGAGCAGCGATACGGCCCTCAAGTTCTGAGTTAGCATCGATGTCTAGGTATAGTGCGCGTGTTGTTTCACGGCGTGGGCTACGTTCTTTTGTTTCTTGATAAAAAACTTTGTAAATCATATAGTTCCTTTCTATTTACAGGTCAGCTTATTCCAAACTTTTAGCAGAGAATTGCTTGATTTCATTCCATTTTTGTCTAGATTGACCTTGATTCGTTACAATTATTTCAATTATACCACAAAATGAAAAATTAGTAAAAGACGGAAACGAGAAAGTCATAGGGTTACTCGTTGGTAAGCGTTTGCAAAAATAAAGAAAATATGTTATTTTGATAATGGAAGTGGAATTTATCATTTGTCACAATTCCCTATAGTTTTTAAGTCAAGGAGGTTGCCCTATGTATAATTTATTTGCTTTTGCTATCGGAGCTCGCTTAGTAGCTTTTATTGTTTTTGTTGCTTGCGTTTATGGAGGGAATCTTCTATTTGCCAAACTGGAACAACGACAAACCAAGTTCTTGTGGAAAATTACCTTTGTGACTCTCTACTCGCTTTTTCTCCTCCTCGTAACCTATGTAGTTTGGTTTATATTTTACTTTGGATTAAATGCTTAGATGCCCTGCTCTGATGGGGTATTTTTGTTTGGGGGCAAAGAAAATTCCACCCCATCTATCAAGATGAGGTGGTCTTTGCATTTTTCTAAAATGACATGACAATGGAATTTTCAGAGCTTATTAGCTTTATATTAATGATTCTTCTGCTCAAAAATAGAGTTGAAGACTAAAAACAAAACAATACAAACAGATAAATCGATTGGTAAAGGGATAGTAGTAATGTTTAAATCATTGAGAATGCTGAGCAAACTATAAGAGATAAAGATAATAAAATTTATCCTTCTAAAAATGTGTTTTTTATCTAGCATGACTTACCAAACTTTTTACGAAGGTCTTTTCCAATGGTATAACCTGCCATAAATAAAGCGATACCAACACCTACACCAAAACCACCCTTTATTTCTTGCAATTCCTTATTAGAAATTTCACAATAGTTGTTCAAATCTTTCATCATATTAATCTCCTCCTAAAAAATAACCAGCTGCCAAACCAGAACCTATAAGTGCTGTTCCACCTGCAATAGCTTTCCAAGATACTGCTACTCCAAAGATAACCAAGGGAGCGAGACCGCCATCAATATCTGATAATTCATTTTCAGATAAGGATAAAAATTGATTGTCAAGAACGTCAAAATTTGTCATTGAACTTTCCTCCTTTTTTCTTGTTCACTTTTATATTCGGAAAAGAAAAGGAAAAGTGAGCATTTTTTAAATTATTTTTTAGCTAAGTATAGGCATTTTTGTTTGGGGGCAAAGAAAATTCCCATGTGCCAGCTTTTGTAGTATAATAGTAAGCAGACAAAAAGATAGGAATGTGTTATGAAAGTATTAGCTTTTGATACGTCCAGCAAGGCTCTTTCTCTCGCTATTTTAGAGGACAAGCAGGTTCTTGCCGAGACGACGATTAATATTAAGAAAAATCACAGTATTACCCTCATGCCTGCCATCGATTTTTTGATGGCAAGTGTGAACTGGACGCCCAAGGATTTGGATAGAATCGTTGTGGCGGAAGGGCCAGGTAGCTACACAGGTTTGCGAATTGCGGTAGCAACTGCCAAGACCCTTGCTCATACTCTTAACATCGAGTTAGTTGGTATGTCTAGCCTCTTGGCTCTGGTGCCCTACCAACAAGAAGGTTTGTTCGTTCCTTTGATGGATGCGCGTCGCAACAATGTTTACGCAGGATTTTATGAGAATGCCAAACCTGTCATGCCAGAAGCACACCTGCCCTTTGAGCGAGTGATTGAGCTAATCAAGGGTGCTAGTCAAGTAACCTTTGTCGGAGAAGTTGGCACCTTTGTGGAGCAGATTCAAGAACACTTGCCAAGGACTAATTTCAAAGAAACCTTGCCAAATGCAGCTAATCTAGCTCTCTGGGCCTGGGACAAGGAAGCAGACTCCTTGCATGATTTTGTGCCGAACTACCTCAAGCGTGTCGAGGCTGAGGAAAACTGGCTAAAGAATCACACCGAATCTGGCGAGTCTTATATTAAACGCCTATGATAGAAATCAAAGGAACTCAACAGCAACCTGATCTGGCTCAAGCCATCTACGCTGTTATGGCAGCTGTTTACCCAGTCAGTTCTTGGACGCTGGAACAAATCCAAGCAGATTTGTCCCAAGATCAGACTTGGTATGCTCTAGCTTATGATGGAGCAGAAGTGATTGGATTTTTAGCTGTGCAGGAGAATCTATTTGAAGCAGAAGTCCTGCAAATCGCTGTCAAAGGAGCCTATCAGGGTCAGGGAATTGCCTCGGCCTTGTTTGCTCAATTGCCGGCAGATAAGGAGATTTTCCTCGAAGTCAGAAAGTCAAATCACCGAGCGCAAGCATTTTACAAGAAAGAAAAGATGGCAGTCATCGCTGAGCGAAAGGCCTACTACCATGACCCAGTCGAGGACGCCATCATCATGAAGAGAGAAATAGATGAAGGATAGATATATTTTAGCATTTGAGACATCCTGTGATGAGACCAGTGTCGCTGTCTTAAAAAACGACGACCAGCTCTTGTCCAATGTCATTGCTAGTCAAATCGAGAGCCACAAACGTTTTGGGGGCGTAGTGCCAGAAGTAGCTAGTCGTCACCATGTCGAGGTCATTACAGCCTGTATCGAGGAGGCTCTAGCAGAAGCAGGAATTACCGAAGAGGACGTAACAGCTGTGGCGGTTACCTATGGACCGGGCTTGGTCGGAGCCTTACTAGTTGGTTTGTCAGCTGCCAAGGCCTTTGCTTGGGCACATGGGCTTCCGCTGATTCCCGTTAACCACATGGCTGGCCACCTCATGGCCGCTCAGAGTGTGGAGCCTTTGGAGTTTCCCTTGCTAGCCCTCTTGGTTAGCGGTGGGCACACAGAGTTGGTTTATGTTTCGGAGGCTGGTGATTACAAGATTGTTGGGGAAACGCGAGATGACGCGGTTGGTGAGGCCTATGATAAGGTTGGCCGTGTCATGGGCTTGACCTATCCTGCCGGTCGTGAGATTGACGAGCTAGCTCATCAGGGGCAGGATATTTATGATTTTCCTCGAGCCATGATTAAGGAAGATAATCTGGAGTTTTCATTCTCAGGTTTGAAATCTGCCTTTATCAATCTTCACCACAATGCCGAGCAAAAGGGAGAGAGTCTGTCTACAGAGGATTTGTGTGCTTCCTTCCAAGCCGCTGTCTTGGATATTCTTATGGCAAAAACTAAGAAGGCTTTGGAGAAGTACCCTGTTAAAACCCTTGTCGTGGCAGGTGGGGTAGCAGCCAATAAAGGCCTTAGAGAACGCCTAGCAACTGAAATCACAGATGTCAATGTCATCATTCCACCTCTGCGCCTCTGCGGAGACAATGCAGGTATGATTGCCTATGCTAGCGTTAGCGAGTGGAACAAAGAAAACTTTGCAAACTTGGGCCTCAATGCCAAACCAAGTCTCGCTTTTGATACTATGGAATAAAGAGTCAGCTTAAGGCTGACTTTTTTACTTGCCGAAATGTCAGAATATTTTGACAAATAAATGTAAATAATGATATAATATATAAAGAATAGGAGGTGGTCAGATGATTGGGAGAATGGAATTGGGGGAATTTTACAAGGAATTACGTTTGGCTAGAAAGCTCAAGCAGTCAGATGTGGCTTGTGCTGGACTAACAGCTTCTCAGCTATCCAAGTTCGAACTAGGGCAGTCTATGCTGTCTGCAGATAAGTTGATTCTAGCTATCCAAGGTATAAATGTGACCTTTGATGAGTTTGGGCACAAGCTCAACAACTATCAAGAATCTCCACATATGCGAATTGGTAGAAAGGTTGTGGATCGCTTTGCCCACCAAGATATAGCTGGTTTAGAGCAACTGTTGGAGGAAGTCGAGCAAGAACAGATGGCAGAGACCTATCGTCGTTTGAATGCCATTGTAATTAAAAACGCACTCCATTCCTTAAATAAGAACTATCCATTAGTAAAAGAAGATAGCGAGTTTTTGACTATCTATCTCTATGCTATTGAGTCTTGGACCTGGTTTGAACTCTATCTCTTTTGCAATACCATGCCCTTCTTGAGCAATCAAGATTTGATATTTTTATCGACCGCTTTAATTGAGAAATCTAGGGAATTTAAAGAGTTGGTACATAATCGATTGTATATGAAAAGTGGATTTCTGAATATTATATCAGAACTCATGGAGCGTAAACTTTTCTCTTATATCCCAATTTTTGAAGCTGAGCTAGAGAGCATGCTTCGTCCATACGATGTTTTTGAAAAAGTATTGTGGCAGTTTTTAAAGAAAATGAAGATTTTCCTTCAAACCAAAGGAAGCAATCAAAAAGAGATTGAAAGATTTATCCAATCTCTGCAAGTATTAGAAAATCCACAATTGCTAGCCCTCTTCGAATTGCGTTTGAAGCAATACAAAGAACTTATTGAGTAGTCAACAATTGCAAATCTGAAATTTCTATAAGAAAAAATATCAAATATGCGATTTTCTAAAATAAGCTAATTTTCGTGTTATACTATCCTTGTAAAGCACTTCAAGCAGATCCTAAGTCGCAGAAGTGGTTTATAGATGGGAATTCGTACAGTATATGTTTAATTATGAGCATACTGTAAATGGCTGGACTAAAAGTGAAACTTGGCGTCCTAGATAAAATGAGGTAAACGATGGAAAAACAAAGTCAGTTACAAATGTTAATTCATTCCCTATACAATAATAAAGAAATTAGCTTGACGGAAGAATTTAGGAAGCAATTGCTGGAAACAGCAAAACAGTTCTCTAGTACTAATGAAGATTTGTTAGCTGTACGTCTTTCTTTTGCCGTCTCTAAAGAATTGTTGAGCTTTAAAGGTGAACCGCCGACAGAGTTGTTGGATTTAGCAAAATTTGTCCAAAAGAAAGAAGCTAAATACAAGCAGGGAATAGTGTGGTCTGGTATTTTTAAGATATGATTTATTATAAAATACGGCATGAACATCATATAATGGATGAATCTGAATATGAGCAAGGCTTGGAGTTCAATATTAAACCAAGTCTTGTTTTCTATACACTGGAACTTTAAAAGGAGTTGTGATGAAAGTATTTCTTCAAAATAGAAATTTTAGGCAATTAACCATCAACCAGTGGATTTCAACGGTTGGGGATACGATTTTTTATCTGGCCTTTTTGAATTATGTGGCAGATGCATCTTTTGCCCCTTTGGCGATTTTACTGATCACGATTTCAGAAACCCTTCCTCAAGTTCTGCAAATCTTTCTGGGAGTTTTGGCGGATTTTCAACATCATCGTGTCCTAAAATATACAATGATTAGTTTTGCAAAATTTTTGCTTTACTCTATCGTTTCTTTATCACTTTCAGGGCAGTCCTTTTCCTTGTTATTAGTAGCATTTATTTGTCTGATTAACCTCTTATCTGACACATTGAGTTATTTTTCAGGCGCCATGCTCACTCCGATTTTCATTAGAATTATTGGGCAAGACCATCTGGCAGAAGCTATTGGATTTAAACAGTCAACTGTTAGTTTAGTGAAAACAATCAGTAATATTCTAGGAGGAGTCTTACTAGGTATTCTATCTATCCAGTCTATTTCCTTACTGAATGCTCTGACCTTTTTAATCGCATTTTTAGGTATTCTTTTCATAAAAACAGACCTCTTGAAAGTAGAAAAAACGATTAGCTATCAAGAAGGACTCTCTGTAAAATCCTTTTGCCAGCATCTGCTCCAATCATCAAAATTGATATGGAATATGAATAAGGTGCTCTTGGTTTTGTTTATTATCTCTATTAGTCAAGCAGTGATAAATGTTACAGTTCCTGTTTCTACTCTGTTTTTGAGGAATCAGCCCTTTTTGAATTTACAAACAGGTCAATCTCTTGCCTTGTTATCCACCCTTGAATTGTCAGCCCTTATTGTCGGAAGCCTTGTGAGTGGCTATCTGAAGAATACAATCTCCATAAAACTAGCCCTATATGCCTCGCTTATTATCCAATTACTCCTTTTAGTTGGCTTTGTGGCAGTTCGTTTTGACTGGATTCTTATCTTTAGTGCCTTGGATGCCTTTTTCGCAGGTATCCTCTCTCCTCGATTACAGGAACTCATTTTTAAACAAATACCTGAGGAGTCAATGGGAGCAGTTCAATCCTCTATCGGTGCCATTACAGTTGTTTTACCTAGCTTATTTACAATAGCTTTGGTAACCATTGCTACTAGCTTTGGAACTCTGGCAGTTAGCTTTGTTTTATTGCTATTTCTTCTAGCTGCCTTTATCATACTCTTGAATATCCGTGAAAACATTTAGCGAAGAATGTGTATATTATATGTTTGAGACTGGATTCCAGTCTGTTTATGATGGCTACAATCAGCAGACTGTTAAATTTTTGAGAAAGTTGCTTGACATTTCAGACCAATCGGTTTATAATTCAAAAATGTAGAGATAAATACATGAGAAAAGAAGAAAAAACAAGACTACGAAGAGAGAAAATCATTACCGCTGCTTTGTTTGAATTTGCTACAAAAGGCTATCAAGGTTTTGTCATCAATGAACTTTGTAAAGTGGATGGTATTTCCAAAGGAGTTTTGTATCATAATTTTTCAGGGAAATCAGACCTCTATCTAACTTGTTTTCAGGAGAGTTTTGAGAAAGCTTTGGCAGTGTTTCTGGGGGTGGAAGGTCAAGTGCCCTCCTTAGCTGATTATATGGAAAGACGTCACCAATTTTATCAGCAATACCCAGAACATAGCCACATTTTCTTTGAGGCAATGATTGCGACACCAGAAGAATTGGAAGCAGACATTGCACCACAGAAAGCTATCTTTTTGGACTTGAATGAACAAGTTTGTCAAAAACTTATATCAGAATCCAAAAGCTATCTTTTTGGACTTGAATGAACAAGTTTGTCAAAAACTTATATCAGAATCCAAACTGAAAGAGCATATTGATGAGAAACGAGCTATGGACTATCTGCGATTGATTCAGGATATGTTTCGTTCCTATTATTTAACTGTTTCGTCAGATAGCAGTTTGCCTGACTTGGTTTCAGGATATGAACATCAATTATCACAGGTTTTGGATATGATGATTTATGGAATACTAGAGGAAGATTCCTCTAAAAAAGGAGAAAAATAATGTCGAAAATTTGGAAATGGTTGTTACTAATTGCGGGTATTTTTGCAGTTTTTGTAGGTTTTAATATGTTTGCACATCCTCTTATTAGCTTGGCTTCCATGACTTTCTGGTTTGCACTTGTATTTGCAGTTCAAGGGATTTCTGAGATTGTACAATACTTCAAATCAGAAGAAAAGCATGGCTGGAATTTATTTGGAGGAATTGTTACCCTCATCCTCGCTCTTACCTTGTTCTCAGGTAGCTTTATTGAAATGGTAACATTTGTACCATTTATCATTTCTTTATGGGCCTTGACAAATGGTATTACAAAAACTATCGTTGGTTTCAAGGTTCGTAAGACGGATAAATCGGTAGGTACCCCTCTAGTTTGGATGGGGATTTTAGGAATCGTAGCAGGTTTAATCATGATGGGACACCCATTGATGACCGGTCTCTATATTAGTTACACCATTGCCTTTGTCTTTATTTATCAAGGTATTGTGGCAATTGTTCAATTCTTCAAGATTAAATAAGAATAAAATGGAGTCTGTCTGATTACAATCAGCAGACTTTTTTCTCTTTCCTGAATGTGTTATAATAGTCCATGCTATGGCTGGAACTGATTCAGCCCATTTATTAAGACGATATGAGGAGAAAGATGAAAGAAAAAGGATTTTGGGAGGGGGCGCAGGCAGCCATGCCAACGGCCCTTGGTTATGTCAGTATCGGGCTGGCCTGTGGGATTATTGGTGCGCCTTATGTGACACCTGTTGAGATGGGCTTGATGAGCCTCTTTGTTTATGCTGGGAGCGCCCAGTTTGCCATGTTGGCCTTGATTGCGGTTCAAGCTCCTGTGGCAGCTATTGCTATGACGGTCTTTTTGATCAATTTGCGTCTCTTTTTGTTGAGCTTGCACGCATCAACCTATTTCCGTCATACCAGTCTCTGGCAAAATATCGGTATGTCTAGCCTCTTGACAGATGAGACTTATGGTGTTTTGATGGGCGAATTGGCCCATACAGACAAGGTCAATCCTATGTGGATGCACGGAAACAATCTCAACAGCTATGTGGCTTGGTTTGTGGGGACAGTTGTCGGAACGGCTCTGGGTGGTCTACTGCCAAATCCAGAAATCTTTGGCTTGGATTTTGCTTTGGTTGGGATGTTCATCGGGATTTTTGCTTCGCAATTCCAGATTATGCAAAGACGGATTCCTGTCCGTAATCTGCTCATTATCCTAGCAGTTGTTGCGGTGTCCTTCTTTTTACTCTTGACAGTGGTGTCTCAATCACTAGCTGTTCTGTTTGCGACGCTACTCGGTTGTACGATAGGGGTGGTTTTAGATGGTCAGTAAGTATCTTTTATTAGCAGTTATTTTCTCTGGTCTTGTGACCTGGATTCCCCGTATGATTCCCTTCATCTTGGTCAAGTATAAGGGCTTGCCTCCTATCGTTGAGCGTTTTTTGAAGTTTTTGCCCGTTTCTATTATCTTTGCCTTGATTCTTTCAAGTGTAGTGACAGGCAAGGTTGGCAGCCTTCCTCAAATCAAATGGCTGGACTTCTTAGCAGTCTTTCCAACAGCTTGGGTGGCCTTTCGTTATCGCAATCTAGTCGGAACAGTTCTCTTTGGAGTTGTTTTGATTGCAGTTTTGCGTCTGATCTTTTAAATTAGCCATAAAGAAAACCTATCACAGAGATAGATATCATATAATGGCGTAAATGGTCTTTTTCTGTTAAGATTATAAGGTATTCTATTTTGGAGGAAATGACATGAAAAAAATCGTTAAATACTCATCTCTTGCTGCCCTAGGGCTTGTTGCTGCAGGTGTGTTAGCAGCTTGCTCAGGTGGCGCTAAGAAAGAAGGAGAAGCAGCTAGCAAGAAAGAAATTATCGTTGCAACTAATGCTACACCAAAACCATTCAACTATGAAGAAAATGGCGAATTGACTGGTTACGAAATTGAAGTGGTTCGCGCTATCTTTAAAGACTCTGACAAGTATGATGTCAAGTTTGAGAAGACAGAGTGGTCAGGAGTCTTTGCAGGACTTGATGCCGACCGTTACAATATGGCTGTTAGCAACATCAGCTACACTAAAGAACGTGCTGAAAAATACCTTTATGCAGCTCCAACTGCTAAAAACCCTAACGTTCTTGTAGTGAAAAAAGATGACCCTAGCATCAAATCGCTTGATGATATCGGTGGAAAATCAACAGAAGTTGTTCAAGGGACAACTTCTGCTAAACAGCTAGAAGACTACAACAAACAACATTCAGATAATCCAACTGTCCTAAAGTATACTAAAGCAGACTTCCAACAAATCATGGGACGCTTGAGCGATGGCCAGTTTGACTACAAGATTTTTGATAAAATCGGTGTTGAAACAGTCATCAAGGACCAAGGTTTGGACAACTTGAAAGTTATCGAACTTCCAAGCGACCAACAACCGTACGTTTACCCACTTCTTGCTCAAGGTCAAGATGAGTTGAAATCATTTGTAGACAAACGTATCCAAGAACTCTACAAAGACGGAACTCTTGAAAAATTGTCAAAACAATTCTTCGGAGACACTTACCTACCAGCAGAAGCTGATATTAAATAATTTTTTGAAATCATCCATTCTGCATAAGGTGGATGATTTCTCAGTTTTTAGGGATATAGTTTTAAACTATATACCTGACTATCTAATAACAATTTGTGAAATCAAACAAATTGTGAGATACTAGTACGGTATTATTTTTAAGGAGAAAGAATCATGAAAATTAAAAAATGGCTTGGTGTAGCAGCCCTTGCTACAGTCGCAGGTTTGGCTCTTGCAGCTTGCGGAAACTCAGAAAAGAAAGCAGACAATGCAACAACTATCAAAATCGCAACGGTTAACCGTAGCGGTTCTGAAGAAAAACGTTGGGACAAAATCCAAGAATTAGTTAAAAAAGACGGCATTACCTTGAAATTTACAGAGTTCACAGACTACTCACAACCAAACAAGGCAACTGCTGATGGTGAAGTAGACTTGAACGCTTTCCAACACTATAACTTCTTGAACAACTGGAACAAAGAAAACGGGAAAGACCTTGTAGCGATTGCAGATACTTACATCTCTCCAATTCGCCTTTACTCAGGTTTGAATGGAAGTGACAACAAGTACACTAAAGTAGAAGATATCCCAGCAAACGGAGAAATCGCTGTACCAAACGACGCTACAAACGAAAGCCGTGCGCTTTACTTGCTTCAATCAGCTGGCTTGATTAAATTGGACGTTTCAGGAACTGCTCTTGCAACAGTTGCTAACATCAAAGAAAATCCAAAGAACTTGAAAATCACTGAATTGGACGCTAGCCAAACAGCTCGTTCATTGTCATCAGTTGACGCTGCTGTTGTAAACAATACCTTCGTTACAGAAGCAAAATTGGACTACAAGAAAGCACTTTTCAAAGAACAAGCTGATGAAAATTCAAAACAATGGTACAACATCATCGTTGCGAAAAAAGATTGGGAAACATCACCAAAAGCTGATGCTATCAAGAAAGTGATCGCAGCTTACCATACAGATGAAGTGAAAAAAGTTATTGAAGAAACATCAGACGGTTTGGATCAACCAGTTTGGTAATAAGAAACAGGGAGGTGGGAGAGAAAATTCCACCTCTTGCTTTTGTATAGAGCATGGATTGTAAAGAAGACTATAGGTTCATAGAAAGGTAGAGAGAATATGGTTTTTCCTAGCGAACAAGAACAAATCGAAAAATTTGAAAAGGATCATGTGGCCCAGCATTATTTTGAGGTTTTGCGTACCTTGATTTCTAAGAAGTCGGTCTTTGCCCAGCAGGTCGGACTTAAGGAAGTCGCAAATTATCTGGGCGAGATTTTCAAACGTGTTGGGGCTGAAGTGGAGATTGATGAGACTTATACGGCTCCCTTTGTCATGGCGCATTTCAAGAGTTCGCTCCCAGATGCTAAGACCCTGATTTTCTATAACCACTATGACACTGTGCCAGCGGATGGGGATCAGGTCTGGACAGAGGATCCCTTTACGCTTTCGGTCCGCAATGGCTTCATGTATGGGCGTGGGGTTGATGACGACAAGGGTCATATCACGGCTCGTTTGAGTGCTTTGAGAAAATACATGCAGCACCACGATGACCTGCCTGTCAATATCAGTTTTATCATGGAGGGAGCGGAGGAATCGGCTTCGACAGACCTAGATAAGTATCTGGAAAAACATGCGGATAAACTCCGTGGCGCAGATTTGTTGGTCTGGGAACAAGGAACCAAAAATGCCTTGGAACAGCTGGAAATTTCTGGTGGAAACAAGGGGATTGTGACCTTTGATGTCAAGGTAAAAAGTGCTGATGTGGATATTCACTCTAGTTATGGTGGGGTTGTGGAATCAGCTCCTTGGTATCTCCTTCAAGCCTTACAGTCTCTTCGTGCCGCAGATGGCCGTATCTTGGTTGAAGGCTTGTACGAAGAAGTTCAAGAGCCAAATGAACGTGAATTGGCCTTGGTGGATACCTATGCTCAACGCAATCCAGGGGAAATCAGCCAGATTTATGGTTTGGAATTGCCTCTCTTACAAGAGGACCGCGTAGCCTTTCTAAAACGATTCTTTTTTGAGCCAGCCCTTAATATCGAAGGGATTCAGTCAGGTTATCAAGGGCAAGGAGTTAAAACGATTTTGCCAGCAGAAGCCAGTGCTAAGCTAGAGGTTCGTTTGGTTCCTGGTCTAGAACCGCATGATGTTCTGGAAAAAATTCGGAAACAGCTAGACAAAAATGGCTTTGATAAGGTAGAATTATACTATACCTTGGGAGAGATGAGCTATCGAAGCGATATGAGCGCACCAGCCATTCTCAATGTAATCGAGTTGGCCAAGAAATTCTATCCACAGGGCGTTTCAGTCTTGCCGACGACAGCAGGGACAGGGCCTATGCATACGGTCTTTGATGCCCTAGAGGTGCCAATGGTGGCCTTCGGTTTAGGGAATGCCAATAGCCGAGACCACGGTGGAGATGAGAACGTGCGAATCGCCGATTACTACACCCATATTGAATTAGTAGAGGAGCTGATTAGAAGCTATGAGTAGAGATATTATCAAGTTAGATCAGATCGATGTGACTTTTCACCAAAAGAAGAGAACCATCACGGCGGTCAAGGATGTGACCATTCACATCCAAGAAGGGGATATCTACGGAATCGTTGGA
Source organism: Streptococcus mitis (assembly GCF_946188685.1). Taxonomy (GTDB): domain Bacteria; phylum Bacillota; class Bacilli; order Lactobacillales; family Streptococcaceae; genus Streptococcus; species Streptococcus mitis_CC. Next base: position 199,721 of record NZ_CAMHWH010000001.1, on the reverse strand, counting down.
TATTCTGGAGCAGGGAAATCAACCCTTGTGCGGGTGATTAACCTCTTGCAAAAGCCATCTGCGGGCAAAATTACCATTGACGACGATGTGATTTTTGATGGTAAGGTGACCTTGACGGCAGAGCAGTTGCGTCGTAAACGTCAGGATATCGGAATGATTTTCCAACATTTCAACCTCATGAGTCAAAAGACGGCAGAGGAGAATGTAGCCTTTGCCCTCAAACACTCTGGACTCAGCAAGGAAGAAAAGAAAGCTAAAGTTGCTAAGTTGTTGGACTTGGTTGGCTTGGCAGACCGTGCTGAAAACTACCCTTCACAACTATCTGGAGGGCAAAAACAGCGTGTAGCCATTGCGCGTGCCTTGGCAAATGATCCAAAAATCTTGATTTCAGACGAATCAACTTCTGCCCTTGATCCGAAGACAACCAAGCAAATTTTGGCCTTGTTGCAAGATTTGAACCAAAAATTAGGCTTGACTGTTGTCCTGATTACGCATGAAATGCAGATTGTCAAAGACATTGCCAACCGTGTGGCAGTTATGCAGGATGGGCATTTGATTGAAGAGGGTAGTGTGCTTGAAATCTTCTCAGACCCTAAACAACCTTTGACTCAAGATTTTATCTCAACAGCTACAGGTATTGACGAAGCCATGGTCAAAATCGAGAAGCAAGAAATCGTGGAACATCTGTCTGAAAACAGCCTTTTGGTGCAACTCAAGTATGCAGGTGCTTCAACAGACGAGCCACTTTTGAATGAATTGTACAAGAATTACCAAGTAACGGCTAATATCCTCTATGGGAATATCGAAATCCTCGATGGCACTCCTGTTGGAGAATTGGTAGTGGTCTTGTCAGGTGAACAAGCAGCGTTGGCAGGTGCCCAAGAAGCCATTCGTCAAGCAGGCGTACAACTAAAAGTATTGAAGGGAGGACAGTAAGATGGAATCATTGATTCAAACCTATTTACCAAATGTTTATAAAATGGGCTGGGCTGGTCAAGCAGGCTGGGGAACAGCCATCTACCTAACCCTCTATATGACAGTTCTTTCCTTCATCATCGGAGGTTTCTTGGGACTAGTGGCAGGTCTTTTCCTTGTCTTGACAGCGCCAGGCGGTGTTTTGGAAAATAAAGTTGTTTTTTGGATTTTGGATAAGATTACCTCTATTTTCCGTGCGGTACCATTTATCATTCTCTTGGCAATCTTGTCTCCGCTGTCTCACTTGATTGTTAAAACAAGTATCGGGCCAAATGCAGCCCTTGTTCCACTTTCTTTTGCAGTCTTTGCCTTTTTTGCTCGTCAGGTGCAGGTTGTCTTGGCTGAGCTAGATGGTGGTGTCATTGAGGCTGCTCAAGCGAGCGGAGCGACATTCTGGGATATCGTGGGTGTTTACCTATCCGAAGGTCTTCCAGACTTGATTCGTGTGACGACTGTGACCTTGATTTCCCTTGTTGGGGAAACAGCTATGGCCGGTGCGGTTGGAGCTGGTGGTATCGGTAACGTAGCCATCGCTTATGGATTTAACCGCTATAATCACGATGTGACGATTTTAGCAACCATCATTATCATTTTGATTATCTTTGCGATTCAATTCTTGGGAGATTTCTTGACCAAAAAATTGAGCCATAAATAAAAAGAGCCGTGCGGCTCTTTTTTAGTAATCAGATTTTCTGTGCCAATTTTTTACTCAAGGCTTGTCCAATCAAGGCACCCACTAGGGCTCCGATGACAATACTTGCGATAAATAGAAGAACGGTTCCAGGGTTTGGTGCGACCATGATACGGTCAATATATTCTTGGGATTTTCCTCTTGCCAGAAGAGTAGCCATATAGGCTTTGGGAGTAATCCACATAAGTAGAATTGGTCCTGATGTGCTAAAGGCGAAAATAACGAAAGAAAGGAAATTCTTTGTTTGGTCCTTGTATTTTCCTAAATGAGCTACTCCATCTGCTAGGAGGCCACTGATAATTCCAGGAAGGAAGGCACCAGCACCGTGTTTAGATCCCAAGAAAAAGAAGGCCATGACAAGGCCGATAGTGGTAATGGCTCCAAAACGCGGAACTTTTGCGATTAGAATCATATAGGCGCTACCGCCGATAAGGGCAGTAAAGGCAGGCGCATAAAACATGTTTCCAGTTTGGTCAAAGAGATTGCCCAAAAGGACACCAATCCCCATGGAGAGGAAGTAAAGAACTGCAAAAAGCAGTGTAGTTAAGATAGATTTTTTCATGAATTGTCTCCTGATAATTTTTTCACAATTCTCATTTTACCATGGTTTGATGGGATTGTAAATGGATAGTAGAAGTTTTTGAAAACGCTTGAAATATGATATAATAGTTTCATAGTAATTTTTAGGGGGATATCATGGGGAGATTTTTGGACTTTGTCTTTAATCGTTTCTTTTTAGGGATGATTGCGACAGCCTTCTTTTGGCTATTAATATTGGCAGGAGGGATTATTCTTGGTCTAGCGCCGGCTAGTGCCACCTTGATGAGCTTGTATGCAGAACATGGTTATAGCTTTCGGGAATATAGTTTGAAGGAGGCTTGGTCTCTTTATAAGCAAAATTTCGTCTCAAGCAACCTGATTTTCTATAGCTTTTTAGGGGTGGATCTAGTTTTGGTCTATGGCCTGTATCTCTTGGTGCAATTGCCTCATCAAACTATTATTCATTTGATTGCGACCTTTTTGAATGTCCTAGTAGTTGCCCTGATCTTTTTGGCTTATACAGTATCTTTGAAATTACAAGTTTATTTTGATTTGTCCTATCGAAATAGTCTCAAACTATCCTTGATTGGCATCTTTATGAGTCTAGCAGCTGTGGCCAAGGTTCTCCTTGGGACAGTGCTACTTGTGGCAATTGGTTACTATATGCCTGCCCTACTTTTCTTTGTAGGAATTGGGATGTGGCATTTCTTTATCAGTGATATGTTGGAACCGGTCTATGAAAGTATCCATGAAAAATTGGCGACAAAATAGAATGAAGCAGTTTTGGCTACATACGCTTCTGCGAACCTACAGTTCAGTTATGATGATTATTATTGCGAGTTTTGCAATCTTACTCTCTTACGCTGACTGGGATTCACGGGAAAAGGAAGCTCAAAGAGTAGCCCAACGTGTAACCACTCGAACAGTCGATGAGGTGGAGTATTATTATCGGGAATCAGCCCAACTGGCGCAAGATTTAGTAGCCAATCAAGACCGGATACAAGGGGTTTATAAGTACTTTAGCTTGTCAACTTCTGAGTATTTTTATTGGCTGTTGGAGCATCAAGCAGCTTCGTCAACTTCTATTTCTCTGTATGAAAACATTGATGATCTTTATGTTCAAAATGACTCTATAACGGGTGTTGCAATCGTCTTGCAGGATTTTAAAGAAGTTTATGTTTCAACAAGGGATAAAAGAAGTGGTCATACCTTGCCTGCTGAGGCCTTTAAACCTGAGGCCAATAGTTTTGGAATTCCTGTTCTGGACCCAGCAACGGATCAATCTATAGGAGTGATTTACATCTCCTTGGATCCAGAAGTTTTATATCATGCCATTGACAATACCCGAGGTCATATTCCGATGGCTGTGACTGTGACATCGCCTTTTGATACGGAGATTTTTCATATTGGTGAGAGAGTCAATAGGGAACATGAGAACTGGTTTGTTGGTATGACTTCTCATGGATATCAGGTTCAGGTGGCAGTTCCCAAAAACTTTGTTTTACAAGGAACAGTGACTAGCTCTGCTTTGATTGTGGGCTTGAGCCTTCTCTTTATTGTCATTCTCTATCTGACTTTGAGGCAGACCTTTGCCAACTATCAAAAGCAGGTAGTGGATTTGGTGGATTCCATCCATGCTATTGCCCAAGGGGAAGAAGGTCTTCGCATTGACACACTTGAAAAGGATCAGGAATTGCTCTTAATCGCAGAGACCACCAATGATATGTTGGATCGATTGGAAAAGAATATCCATGATATTTACCAGTTAGAGCTTAGTCAAAAAGATGCCAATATGCGAGCCCTGCAGGCTCAAATCAATCCTCATTTTATGTATAATACGCTGGAGTTCTTGCGCATGTATGCAGTTATGCAGAGTCAAGATGAGTTGGCAGATATCATTTATGAATTCAGTAGTCTCTTGCGTAACAATATTTCCGACGAAAGAGAAACTCTTCTCAAACAGGAATTAGAATTTTGCCGTAAATATAGCTATCTCTGCATGGTTCGCTATCCCAAGTCCATTGCCTATGGTTTCAAGATAGATCCAGAGTTAGAGAATATGAAGATTCCTAAGTTTACCTTGCAACCGCTAGTAGAAAATTATTTCGCGCATGGTGTTGACCACAGACGGACAGATAATGTGATTAGCATCAAGGCGCTTAAACAGGATGGTTTTGTGGAAATTTTAGTGGTAGATAATGGCCGTGGTATGTCGGCTGAAAAACTGGCAAATATCCGAGAAAAGTTAAGTCAGAGACATTTTGAACACCAAGCCAGCTACAGTGAAAAAAGGCAGTCCATCGGGATCGTCAATGTCCATGAGCGTTTTGTGCTCTATTTTGGGAATCGCTATGCCATTACTATAGAGTCTGCGGAGCAAGCAGGTGTTCAGTATCGCATTACAATTCAAGATGAGTAGAAAGGGAGAAAATGTATAAAGTATTATTAGTAGATGATGAGTACATGGTGACAGAAGGTCTGAAACGTTTGATTCCCTTTGATAAGTGGGATATGGAGGTCGTCGCAACAGCCAGTCATGCCGATGAAGCCCTAGAATATGTTCAGGAAAATCCTGTCGATGTCATCATTTCAGATGTCAATATGCCCGATAAAACAGGGCTTGATATGATTCGGGAGATGAAAGAAATCTTACCAGATATTGCCTATATCCTTCTCTCGGGTTATCAGGAGTTTGATTATGTAAAAAGAGCCATGAACCTTAGTGTGGTGGACTATTTGGTCAAACCTGTTGATAAGGTAGAGTTGGGAAATCTGCTGGAGAAGATTGCAGGTCAGCTCGGCGAGAGAGGAAAGAAAAGTCAGACCCTTAGTCAAGATTTAGATGAGGCTGGATTTGTTAGTTATCTAGGAGGTGAGGAGAATTGGTGGATAGGCCTATCCAAGGAAAAACAAGGATCTTTTACCATTCCCTACTATGTCTTGGGTCAAGACTGGCAGATTTTTATTTCTGATAAACCCCTAGATGGTTTAGTCGTTACTCCCTTTGAAGCTCCTTATCAAGAACACTTTGAACGCTGGAAGTTGAATGCTGAGAAAGCCCTCTTTTACGGTTCTGTAAATCTACAACAGTCTGAGAGTCTCTTTGCCTATTACGAACCGATTTATAGGGTTATCATTCAGGGAAATCTTAATCAAATCGTAGAAGAGTTAAATCTCTTGGAGAAGGTAGTTCTTGAAAATACACCCCGTGTTCCAATTACCAAGCAGCTTTTTATCCAGTTTGTCATGGATGTCTTTCACTTGTTTGAACATCTCAAAGCTGATGATATGACGGATATTGTCAAAACCATTCATGCTATTCAATCATTCGATCAATTGGTTCCTTATATCAAGGAAACTCTGACCCGCTTCTTTGGGCAATATCGTATGAATGAAAACGTGGTCAGTGTGCTGGAAGTCATTGGGCGTGATTATCAGAAAGAACTTTCCCTCAAGGATATCAGTAAGGATCTCTTTATCAATCCTGTCTATCTAGGGCAGTTGATCAAGCGTGAAACCAATTCGACCTTCGCAGAATTACTAAACAAACAACGCATTAAGGCTGCCCAACAGCTCTTGCTTTCAACTAGTGACAGTATCGAAGATATTTGTTATGCTGTTGGTTACAGTAATGTTGGATATTTCTATAAAGTGTTCCGAAAATTGTGCGGAAAATCGCCAAAAGCTTACCGAAAACAGGTAGAAACGACACTATAATATTTGTATCCCTTTACAAAAAGTGCTATAATATCAATAATAACATCAGGAGGTTCTATCATGAAAAAGAAACCAATTTATCTATGGGTCTTGCTCATCTTGTCTGCCCTTATTTCAGCTACGTCTCTGTTTGAACTTTTGAAGCCCTTGCCTAGTAAAGAAGTCCTTCGTGCTGCTCAAAAACAAGTTGCAGGGGTCAGTGCTCAGCAGGTAGAAGATAGCATTAATTTTAGCTATAGAGTGGCAGAAGCATCTCATTCTATTTTTAATGTGGCCTTGGTTGTACTATCTGCTATTTTAGTGGTAGTAGCGATTGTATTCCTTGTTCGTAAGAATTTGCAGTATGCAAACTATACTTATGTCGGCTATGTTTTGCTAGCCATTATTGGTTCGATTTATACCTATGTGACTTTACAAGACGCTTTGCAGCTGGTTCAAGATGAAACTATTCGTTTGACAATGGGTATTGGTTCAAAAGCTGTCAGCATTTTCTATATCGTCATCAATGTTCTCTTCCTAGCCCTTGTCTTCTACAAGATATGGCGTCAGCAAAAAGCCTTGGCTGAAGAAGAGGAAACAGAAGAACTTGCCTAAGTATTGACAAAAAAGAACTATCAAGTTACAATCTTGGTAGTTCTTTTTCGATTAAAAATAAAATCATGGAGGTACATATGAAGACAATTTCTTTAGTTTATATTAGTCTGAGTGGCAATACTGAAAGTTTTGTGACGCGCTTGAAAGACTATCTCTTGTCCCAGTACGAGGGAATTGAGGTTCAAAAGATTCATATAAAAGATTTGGTCAAAGAAGGCCAAGATTTCTATGAAATGGACCATCCCTATGTTGCTTTTTTGCCGACTTACCTAGAAGGTGGGAATGGCGTGGATAACGGAGATGTTGAGATATTGACAACGCCAGTGGGAGATTTTATCGCTTATGGTGACAATGCTAGTAAGTGTTTTGGCGTAGTTGGTTCAGGCAATCGTAACTTTAATAACCAATACTGCTTGACAGCTAAGCAATACAGTCAACGTTTTGGTTTCCCTGTCTTGGCTGACTTTGAAATGCGAGGCATGCTGGGAGATATCAAACGTGTCGCAGCTATTATCGCAGATTTGTATGAGTTGGAAAGTTGAGCTTAGGCTTGACTTTTTTATTATTCCAAGTGGTTTTATCAGCACTCTTACTTTTTATGCTTCAAGAGTTGATTGATATGGTCTACTTTTTTTGATGCTCTTTTATAGGAAATAGTCCAAATGATGAGGTAGACAATCGCAAACTCGATAATGAGTTGGAGGTAGAAAATCCAGTGGAAGGGGAACCAACCTGCTAGGGTTGCTAATGGGATAAATCCTACTAGCATAAGGAAGAAATGAGTCAGAGTTGCACGGAGCAAGCTCCAGTCACGGCTGAATAATCGCTTGCCAAAGTTGAAGAGAATACCGATGGCTGCCCAGATCAGTGTGCAGTAGAGCAAGACCAGGGCACCGTGAATCTGATGTTGGGTCATCACTTGGCCGATGAGAGACTCGGGACTCAGTGGAGCGTAGGTATTTGGTGCATAAATGAGTGAAAAGATGATAGAGAGGATGAGGCCGATGAGGACACCAGTAGCTGCGTCGTGGAAGATTTGTTTTTTCATAGTTCTAATTTCTCCTTGATGGTTTTTAGGTAACGGCGTGAAGAGTAGGTGAAGCTTTCGTTTTTCAAGAAAATTTCTACTAGGCCGTTGGGGGTGAGCTTGAGATGAGAGATGGAATCGATATTGATGATTTCTGATTGGGAAATTTGGATAAAATTGCTTGGCAAGAGTTCAAGTACCTGATAGAGTCGCAAATCAATGCTGTAGGTCTGGCTAGCCGTTTCTGCTAGAACCTTCCGATTCTCGATATAGAAGCGCTGAACCTTGCCAATCTCAACGAGATAGACCTGATTATTGATTTTCCCTTTGATTTTTTCTGTTCGGTCCAGATTTTCTGCGAACTCGATGACTTTCTGGACTTTATCTGTCGGCTGAGGTGCTTGGACAATCAGCTTTTCCTCCTTGTAAGTTTCACTAATCTGTAGTTCTACTTTCATAAATTTCTCTCCTTGTTTTTCATACAAAGTTGTGATCACTTCTTGTACACCTTTATTAAACACTATTTTTCAGCCCCTTGCAAGGGGCTTTGTCTATGTGGAGGGATTCGGCTTCTATATGGCGCCTGCTTTTCTGTCCTTTCTGAAATATGGTATAATAGCACTAATCAATTTCTAGGAAAATAGATACGGAAAGGGGCTGAAAGATGTCTCATATTATTGAATTACCAGAGATTCTAGCAAACCAGATCGCGGCTGGGGAGGTTATCGAGCGTCCAGCTAGCGTTGTTAAGGAGCTAGTGGAAAACGCCATTGATGCTGGCTCTAGTCAGATTACCATTGAGATTGAGGAAGCAGGTCTCAAGAAGATTCAAATCACAGATAATGGCCATGGAATTTCCCACAATGAAGTAGAATTAGCCCTGCGTCGTCATGCGACCAGTAAGATAAAAAATCAAGCAGACCTCTTTCGGATTCGGACGCTTGGTTTTCGTGGTGAAGCTCTGCCTTCTATCGCATCTGTCAGCGTTTTAACTCTTTTGACAGCAGTTGAGGGTGCAAGTCACGGAACCAAGCTAGTCGCGCGTGGGGGAGAAGTTGAAGAAGTCATCCCAGCGACTAGTCCTGTGGGAACCAAGGTTTGTGTGGAGGACCTCTTTTTCAACACGCCTGCCCGCCTCAAGTATATGAAGAGCCAGCAAGCGGAGCTGTCTCATATCATTGATATTGTCAACCGTCTAGGCTTGGCCCATCCTGAGATTTCCTTCAGTTTGGTTAGTGATGGCAAGGAGATGACGCGGACAGCAGGGACTGGACAACTGCGCCAAGCAATCGCAGGGGTTTACGGTTTGGCGAGTGCCAAGAAGATGATTGAAATTGAGAATTCTGACCTAGATTTCGAAATTTCAGGTTTTGTGTCCTTGCCTGAGTTAACTCGGGCCAATCGCAATTATATCAGTCTCTTCATCAATGGCCGTTATATCAAGAACTTTTTACTCAATCGTGCTATTCTTGACGGTTATGGCAGTAAGCTCATGGTGGGGCGTTTTCCACTGGCTGTCATTCACATCCATATCGATCCTTATCTAGCGGATGTCAATGTGCATCCGACTAAGCAAGAGGTGCGGATTTCCAAGGAAAAAGAACTGATGACCCTGGTCTCAGAAGCTATTTCCAACAGTCTCAAGGAGCAAACTTTGATACCAGATGCCTTGGAAAATCTTGCCAAGTCGACCGTCCGCAATCGTGAGAAGGTGGAGCAAACCATTCTACCACTCAAAGAAAATACGCTCTACTATGAGAAAACAGAGCCGACTAGACCTAGTCAAGCTGAGGTGGCTGATTATCAGGTAGAATTAACTGAGGAAAGGCAAGACTTGACCTTGTTTGCCAAGGAAACCTTGGATCAATTGACCAAGCCAGCAAAACTGCATTTTGCAGAGAGAAAGCCAGCTAACTACGATCAATTAGACCATCCAGAGTTAGATCTTGCTAGCCTTGATAAGGCCTATGATAAGCTGGAGCGAGAAGAATCATCCAGCTTTCCAGAGTTGGAGTTTTTCGGGCAAATGCACGGGACTTATCTCTTTGCCCAAGGGCGAGATGGGCTCTATATCATAGACCAGCACGCGGCGCAGGAACGGGTCAAGTACGAGGAGTATCGTGAGAGCATTGGCAATGTTGACCAGAGCCAGCAGCAACTCCTAGTGCCCTATATCTTTGAATTTCCAGCAGATGATGCTCTGCGTCTCAAGGAAAGAATGGCACTTTTGGAGGAAGTGGGCGTCTTTCTAGCAGAGTACGGGGAAAATCAATTTATCCTACGTGAACATCCTATTTGGATGGCAGAAGAAGAGATTGAATCAGGCATCTATGAGATGTGCGACATGCTCCTTTTGACCAAGGAAGTTTCTATCAAGAAATACCGAGCAGAGCTGGCTATTATGATGTCCTGCAAGCGGTCTATCAAGGCCAACCATCGTATCGATGATCATTCAGCTAGACAGCTCCTTTATCAGCTCTCTCGATGTGATAATCCCTACAACTGTCCCCACGGACGTCCTGTTTTGGTGCATTTTACCAAGTCGGATATGGAAAAGATGTTCCGACGTATTCAGGAAAATCACACCAGTCTCCGTGAGTTGGGGAAATATTAAACTAAAAGGAAAATTATGTACGAATATTTAAAAGGAATCATTACCAAAATCACTGCTAAATACATTGTTCTTGAAACCAACGGTATCGGTTATATCCTGCATGTGGCCAACCCCTATGCTTATTCAGGTAAGGTGAACCAAGAAGCTCAAATCTATGTGCACCAAGTAGTGCGTGAGGACGCCCATCTGCTTTATGGATTTCGCTCAGAAGATGAGAAAAAGCTCTTTCTCAGTCTGATTTCGGTCTCTGGGATTGGTCCTGTATCAGCTCTTGCTATTATCGCTGCCGATGACAATGCTGGCTTGGTTCAAGCAATTGAAACTAAGAACATCACCTACTTGACCAAATTCCCTAAAATTGGCAAGAAAACAGCCCAGCAGATGGTGCTGGACTTGGAAGGCAAGGTAGTAGTTGCAGGAGATGACCTTCCTGCTAAGGTAGCAGTGCAAGCTAGCGCTGAAAACCAAGAATTGGAAGAAGCCATGGAAGCCATGTTGGCTCTGGGCTACAAGGCAACAGAGCTCAAGAAAATCAAGAAATTCTTTGAAGGAACGACAGATACAGCTGAGAACTATATCAAGTCTGCCCTCAAAATGTTGGTCAAATAGGAGCAGAGCATGACAAAACGTTGTTCGTGGGTCAAGATGACCAATCCGCTCTACATCGCCTATCATGATGAGGAGTGGGGCCAACCCCTCCATGATGACCAAGCATTGTTTGAGTTGTTGTGTATGGAAACCTATCAGGCAGGCCTGTCTTGGGAAACGGTACTAAACAAACGCCAGGCTTTCCGAGAAGCATTTCATGGCTATCAAATTCAAGCAGTCGCAGAGATGTCCGATACCGAATTGGAAGCCTTGCTGGATAATCCAGCTATCATCCGAAATAGAGCCAAGATTTTTGCTACACGCGCTAATGCCCAAGTCTTTCTACGACTACAGGCAGAGTACGGCTCTTTTGATGCCTATCTTTGGTCTTTTGTTGAGGGGAAAACTGTTGTTAATGATGTTCCCGATTATCGCCAAGCCCCAGCTAAAACACTCTTGTCTGAGAAATTAGCCAAAGATCTCAAAAAACGTGGTTTCAAGTTCACAGGCCCAGTCGCCGTATTGTCATTTTTACAAGCTGCAGGTCTGGTTGATGACCATGAGAATGATTGTGAATGGAAGGGTCTTAAATGATGTCTAACAAATATAAGAGAGTCCTTGTTTTTGGGATTCTCTATACAGTTCTTTTTGTGTTTGATGGCGTTAAATTGCTGGCTTCTTTAATGCCATCTGCCATTGCAAATTATCTAGTTTATGTAGTTTTAGCTCTATATGGCTCCTTCTTGTTCAAGGATAGATTAATCAAACAATGGAATGAGATTAGAAAAACTAAAAGAAAGTTCTTCTTTGGCATCTTAACAGGATGGCTCTTTCTCATTCTGATGACTGTTTTCTTTGGCTTTATATCAGGAATGTTGAGGCAGTTTGTAGGACTAGATGGACAAGGTCTAAATCAGTCTAATATTCAAAGTACCTTTCAAGAACAACCATTACTGATAGCTGTTTTCGCTTGTGTCATCGGACCATTTGTGGAAGAACTCTTTTTCCGTCAGGTTTTATTGCATTACTTGCAGAAACGGTTGCCAGATTTACTAAGCATTATTCTGGTAGGACTTGTTTTTGCTCTGACTCATATGCATAGTTTGGCTCTATCAGAGTGGATTGGTGCAGTTGGTTACTTAGGTGGAGGCCTTGCCTTTTCTATTATTTATGTGAAAGAAAAGGAGAATATCTACTATCCCCTACTTGTTCACATGTTAGGCAACAGCCTTTCCTTGATCATTTTAGTTATCAGTAGTATGTGACGTTTTAGTAGTTATACAAGAGAAAAAAGCTGAGAAACTTTTCCCAGCTTTATTTGTTATAGTCAAAGCGAATGACTTGTTCCTGTGCATCTACATGAGCATGGACCCCAAAGGGTACAATTGCTCTTGGAGTTGCGTGGCCGACATTCAGATTATAGACAATCGGGGTATTGCTGTCAATGATATTCAATAGTGCCTCTTTATAGTCGTCATAGAAAGTTTCATCCATAGGTTTTCCGACCAAGAGTCCATTGATGACCTCGAATATGCCAGTGTCCTTTAAAGTCCGCAACATCTTTTTGAAGTCTTCTGGTTCAGGCTTTTCTTCGCTTGTCTCTAGCAAGAGGATCTTTCCTTCCCAGTCTGACAAGTCAGGGAAAAGTTTGTATTTTTGGCAGAGCTCCGTGCTATCTGCGTATCGAGAGTTGTCAAAGATATCGTAGAGGGATTCGAGGCAACCACCGAGGATTTTTCCCTCGAACCGGGCATTTCCTTGCAACAGCTCAAAACCAGTATTTGCATGACTGATACGAGGTGTTCCCAGAGCCTTGGGACTAAAATCAGTTCGTTCCTCATACCAAACATTGCTAGGGCGGATTTCTGAGATTCTTCCCGTCTCAATCAATTCTTTAAAGTAGTGAAGGCTATAGGCTAGCATTTCTTTGTCTAATTCACAAATGTCTGCTAAGAAGGATTGACCATAAAAAGTCTTGATTCCTAGTTTATGCAACATGAGGTGGTTCATGGTTGTATCCGAGAAGCCAAGAAATATTTTTTGGTTGATAACCTTTTGTAGTTGGTCATTTTCAAAAAGATAAGGTAGTAAGCGATAGGTATCGTCTCCACCGATGGCGCATAGGATTATGTCGATGCTATCATCAGAAAAGGCCTGCATCAAATCCTCTGCACGAGCTTCAGGATGGTCCTTGATAAAGTCTAATCCTTTTTGCGAATGGAGCAAAAAGATAGGATTGAGTCCCAAGTCCTTGAGACGTTGGACACCCAAGTCAACTTCGTGTTTGATAAAGTCCTCTCCGATAATGCCACTAGATAAACTAACAATACCAATAGTAGAAATCATATTTTATCCTCCTAGAAATAGATTGAGCCTATTTTATCACAAAAGATTAGATAGAGCTATGTGGGATGTCAGAAGAATACTTTAAAATCAAAAAAGTAAGTGAAAAAGCAACCGCATCTGCAGTTGCTTTTATCGTTCTCTTAATAGCGTGTTGGTCCTGCACTTGCGCTGCGGATGTTCAAGCGTTTCTTGAGATAAAAGCGAAGGGCTAGGAGGGATGCTCCGATAATAGCTAGTGGTAATGGAGCAAGTACTGGGTTAAGGTTAGCTGGTAGGAAGCTTGTTGCAAAGAAGACAAGCAACCAAAGAAACATAGAAGCTAGGATAACGAGGACTGATTTCCAGAAAGGTGGGCGTTGACTGCGATCCATATCTGGTCCATAGTATTGGTAAACAAAGTAGTACATCAAGTAGAAGGCAAATCCCCCAACCAGTCCAACTAAGAGGAGGGTAATCAATCCATAGCCGAAAGCTTGATCTGCTGAGAAGAAGGTTGTGAGGGCGCTGACAAGGGCAAAGAGGCTAGTGATGAAAAGGGCTGAATCCATAATCATGAGTTTTGGATCATCATTTTCTTTTGGATGCTCTTTTTCGTACTGCTCTTTGACAGTGAAGCTATGAGCCCAGTGAGTTGGTGCGCCATAGAGGGAACGAGCAGTCGTACCCTTGGCTTGCTCCTCAAGGATTTGGGGAATAACTTCCTCAAAAATAGCCTTGATTTCAGCATCTGTTTTTCCATCTTTGATGAATTGTTGGGTAGCGATGTGGACAAACTCTTGGTTTTTATTAGTTAATTTTTGTAGATCAATCTGAGACATAGGAACTCCTCTTAGAACCATTTTTTATGGATGAGATAGAGAGTGAGCGAGACACTCATAGCAAAGGCGATAAAGACGATTAGCCAGAAAGCATTTGGCTCGCCGTTTAGGGGGATTTCATTATCCTTAAAGTTCATCCCGTAGGCAGAAAAGACCATGGTTGGGATGGACATGACGATGGTCACAAGGGCCAAGGTTTTCATGATGTTGTTCTGGTTGTTGGAAATGATAGAGGCGAAGGTCTCTGTCATAGAATGCAAGACGTTTCCATAAATGTCTGCCATCTCGATAGCCTGTTGGGTTTCAATCAGGGTATCTTCAAGCAGGTCTTCGTCCTCAAGGTATTTCTTGATATTGCTAGTTGAGCTGGTCAATTTCTTAATCACACGCTCATTTGTTTTGAGGGAGGCCTTGAAATAGACGATGGTTTTTTCCAATTCCATGAGCTCAATCAATTCTTCATTACGAGTTGATTGATGCAGTTGACTTTCGATTTGTTCACTCTTACGGTCAATCGAACGAAGGGCTGTTAGGTAAAGCTCTGCATTGCGATAGAGAATCTGGAAGATAAAACGCGAACGCATGAAGGTATAGAAATTACGCAATCGACGGTTGATAAAGACATCGAGGACTGGTAATGGTTCCAAACACGTAGTGATAATGGTTTCCTCTGTGATGATAATACCAAGCGGGATGGTTACGTAGTAGGTGCGATTATTTCTTTCTTCTGTGACTGGCACGTCAACGATAATCAGGGTATACTCGTCTTCAATCGTAATACGAGACATTTCTTCCGCATCAAGCGGTGCTCGGAGGTCGGCAATATCAATATCGAAGGCGTTAGCGATTTCGAGTGATTCATTTTGAGTCGGATTGACGAGATTGATCCAAGTACCCGGTTCAAGCGTATCGATCTCTTTAAATTCAGTTGTTGTAGAGAGAAAAACTTGTTTCATATCCCTTATCCTTTCTCATTTTTCAGATTTTTTCACACCGTACTATTATACTACAAAATCGGCCTTTTGGGTAATAGAATCTCACTTTTTTTGGTATAATGGTAAGCAATAATGGACTAGAAAGAACAAAGATGCAAGATAAAATTGTCATTCATGGGGCGCGTGCCCATAATTTAAAAAATATTGATGTGGAGATTCCACGAGACAAGTTGGTTGTCGTGACCGGCTTGTCAGGTTCAGGGAAATCCAGTCTGGCCTTTGACACCCTTTATGCAGAGGGACAACGCCGCTATGTGGAGAGTTTGTCAGCCTATGCTCGTCAGTTTTTGGGAAATATGGAGAAGCCTGATGTAGATGCCATTGATGGCCTCAGCCCAGCTATTTCCATCGACCAGAAAACGACTAGCAAAAACCCTCGCTCGACGGTGGGAACAACGACTGAAATCAATGACTATCTGCGTCTCCTTTATGCGCGTGTGGGGACGCCTTACTGTATCAACGGGCATGGGGCTATCAAGGCTTCTTCTGTAGAGCAAATCGTAGATAAGGTCTTGGAATTGCCAGAACGCCAACGTCTGCAAATTTTAGCTCCTGTCATACGTAAGAAAAAAGGGCAACACAAGAGTGTCATTGAAAAGATTCAGAAAGATGGTTATGTCCGCGTCCGTGTGGATGGGGAGGTCTATGATGTGACCGAAGTGCCAGAATTGTCAAAGAGCAAGCAACACAATATTGATGTCGTGGTTGACCGTATTGTTATCAAGGAGGGCATTCGTAGTCGTCTCTTTGATTCCATTGAGGCTGCCCTTCGTATCGCAGAAGGCTATGTCATTATCGACACCATGGACGACTCTGAGTTGCTCTTCTCTGAGCATTATGCCTGTCCAGTTTGTGGCTTTACTGTTCCAGAGTTAGAGCCACGTCTCTTCTCATTCAATGCTCCTTTTGGTTCTTGTAGTGAGTGTGATGGCTTGGGCATCAAGCTGGAAGTGGATACTGATTTGGTAGTGCCAGATGCCAGCAAAACCTTGCGTGAGGGAGCCTTGGCTCCTTGGAATCCTATTTCATCCAACTACTATCCAAACATGCTAGAGCAGGCTATGACAGCCTTTGGAGTGGATATGGATAATCCTTTTGAAGATTTGTCAGAAGAAGATAAGAACTTGATTCTCTATGGATCTGATGGTAAGGAATTCCATTTCCACTATGAGAATGAATTTGGTGGCGTGCGCGATATCGATATTCCTTTTGAGGGAGTTGTTAATAATATCAAACGTCGTTACCATGAAACCAATAGTGACTACACCCGCACCCAGATGCGCCTTTACATGAATGAGCTGACCTGCGGAACCTGTCATGGTTACCGTCTTAATGATCAGGCCTTGTCTGTCCGTGTGGGTGGTCAGCAAGGACCACATATCGGAGAAATTTCAGACCTGTCTATCGCAGATCACTTGGAGTTGGTGAGTCAGTTGACTCTATCTGAAAATGAAGCTATTATTGCTCGTCCCATTCTCAAGGAAATCAAGGATCGTTTGACCTTCCTTAATAACGTGGGTCTTAACTATCTGACTCTGTCACGTTCGGCAGGAACCCTTTCAGGTGGGGAAAGTCAGCGTATTCGTTTGGCAACCCAGATTGGTTCTAACCTATCAGGTGTCCTTTATATTCTAGACGAGCCGTCAATCGGTCTTCACCAGAGGGATAATGATCGTCTGATTGCCAGTCTCAAAAAGATGCGTGATTTGGGCAATACTCTCATAGTAGTGGAACATGACGAAGATACCATGCGTGAGGCTGATTATCTGATTGACGTTGGTCCTGGTGCGGGTGTTTTTGGTGGGGAGATTGTTGCTGCAGGTACACCCAAACAGGTGGCTCGCAACAGCAAGTCTATCACAGGCCAGTACTTGTCAGGCAAACGTGCCATTCCAGTGCCAACAGAGCGCCGTACAGGAAATGGTCGTTTTATCGAAGTGACAGGAGCGCGAGAGAACAACCTGCAAAATGTCACAGCTCGCTTCCCACTAGGAAAATTCATCGCAGTGACAGGGGTGTCGGGCTCAGGGAAATCGACCCTCATCAACAGCATTCTCAAAAAAGCTATTGCCCAGAAGCTCAACCGTAATTCAGACAAACCTGGTAAATTCAAGACCATAACAGGGATTGAGCATGTAGACCGCTTGATTGATATTGACCAGAGTCCTATTGGACGAACGCCAAGGTCTAACCCTGCTACCTATACAGGAGTTTTTGACGATATACGTGACCTATTTGCCCAGACAAACGAAGCCAAGATTCGAGGCTACAAGAAGGGTCGTTTCAGTTTCAATGTCAAGGGTGGTCGTTGTGAAGCCTGCTCAGGTGACGGGATTATCAAGATTGAGATGCACTTCTTGCCAGATGTTTATGTGGCTTGTGAAGTCTGCCATGGAACCCGCTACAACAGTGAGACCCTAGAAGTTCATTACAAGGAAAAAAATATCTCGCAGGTCTTGGATATGACCGTCAACGATGCGGTAGAATTCTTCCAACATATTCCGAAAATTCAACGTAAACTTCAGACCATCAAGGATGTGGGACTGGGATATGTGACGCTAGGGCAACCAGCTACCACCCTTTCTGGAGGAGAAGCCCAGCGTATGAAGCTGGCTAGTGAACTCCACAAACGCTCGACAGGCAAGTCATTCTATATTCTGGATGAGCCAACGACAGGGTTGCATACTGAGGACATTGCTCGCTTACTTAAAGTCTTGGCTCGCTTTGTAGACGATGGCAATACAGTCCTTGTTATCGAGCACAATCTGGATGTTATCAAGACGGCAGACCATATTATTGACTTGGGACCTGAAGGTGGTGTCGGTGGTGGAACCATCATCGCAACAGGAACTCCAGAAGAAGTAGCGGCCAACGAAGCTAGCTACACAGGACACTATTTGAAAGGAAAATTAAAACATGAATAAACGTGTACAAGCATTTCTAGCTAAAATGCAAGAAAAAGAACTAGATGGCATTATCATCAACAACCTTAAAAACGTCTATTATTTGACTGGTTTTTGGGGCTCAAACGGAACAGTCTTCATCAGCCGTGACCGTCAGGTCTTGGTGACAGACTCTCGCTATATCATTGCAGCTAAGCAAGAAACCAGTGGGTTTGAGATTGTGGCTGATCGTGATGAATTGGCTGTCATTGCAGGCATTGTTAAGGATATGGGCTTGTCTCGAATCGGTTTTGAGGATGAGATTTCAGTATCTTATTACCACCGTATGCAGGTAGCCTTTGAAGGAATTGACTTGCTTCCACAAACTCAGTTTGTTGAAGGTCTTCGAATGATTAAGGATGAGGCAGAGATTGCAGCGATTCGCAAGGCTTGTTCTATCTCAGACCAAGCTTTCCGCGATGCGCTTGACTTTATTAAGCCAGGAAAAACTGAAATTGAAATTGCCAACTTCCTTGACTTCCGTATGCGTGAGTTGGGAGCATCTGGCTTATCTTTTGACACTATTCTAGCTAGTGGTATCAACTCTTCCAAACCTCATGCTCATCCTATGCACAAACCAGTGGAACTAGGAGAAGCCGTTACTATGGACTTCGGTTGCCTTTATGACCACTATGTCAGTGATATGACCCGGACTATCTACTTGGGACACGTCAGTGATGAGCAGGCAGAGATTTACAATACGGTTCTCAAAGCCAACCAAGCCTTGATTGACCAAGCTAAGGCTGGCTTAGGTTTCCGTGACTTTGACAAAATTCCTCGTGATATTATCATTGAAGCAGGCTATGGCGACTACTTTACCCACGGTATCGGACACGGTATTGGGCTGGATATTCATGAAGAGCCTTACTTTAGCCAAACTTCTACAGAAACTATTAAGGCAGGTATGGCCTTGACCGATGAACCAGGTATCTACATCGAAGGCAAATATGGCGTTCGTATTGAGGATGATATCCTGATTACAGAGACAGGTTGTGAATTGTTGACCCTAGCTCCAAAAGAGTTGATAGTTATCTAAGAATTAAACAACTCAGATGATTGACTTTTAAATTTTAAAGGTTTATACTGAAAGACGAAAACGGTAGGTGAGGCTACCATAGGGATACGGATGACTACCGCAAAGCAGTGGAGACACTACTCGTTGGTCAACAGTCCTGGTCGCGAAGGCCAAGACTAAGCTCATTACATTGCCCTATGGAGTTAAAGCTTGAACGAAAAACAGATAATTAGTTTTTTAATCCTGCCATTTTATGGTGGGATTTTCTACTGTTTAAATCAAAGAAAGGAGATAGACGATGCAAATTGACGATCACCCGGAACCGCACATACACAGCCAATCGCTGATTTGTGTCGTTCTACCCTTATAAAGTGATTGGTCTCTGTGTATGAAACACATCATTCATACAGATAGGAGAAACCAATGAAAACTACAAAAGAAAGATTAGCAACAGCTATTCATACATCTTTAAACGAAACTCTATCTTTTTATAAGACAAGTCTAACAGGCTTGACTGAGGAGCAGGTGGAGAAAAATCGTGACCTATATGGCGAAAATACCATCACAAAGGGTCAAGAAGACAGTATCCTCAAAAAGATTTACGAATCCATTATCAATCCTTTTACCATCATCTTGCTGGTCATCGCCATGATTTCCTTGGTGACCAATGTCTGGTTGGCAAAACCAGGTCAAGAAGATCCGACAACTTCCATTATCATCGTTGTCCTAGTCCTCATTTCTGGTGGCATACGCTTTGTCCAAGAACTCCGTAGTGATAAGGCTGCGACCAATCTATCAAAAATGATTGTCAACACAGCGACTGTCATTCGTCAAGGAGAAATCCAAGAAGTACCTATCGATGATTTGGTAGTAGGTGACGTGGTTAAATTAAGCGCTGGAGACATGATTCCAGCAGATCTTCTTTTATTTGAGTCGCGCGATTTCTTTGTACAACAGTCGGGCTTGACAGGTGAAAGTGAATCGGTTGAAAAATTGGCCTTGACCAAGGCAACAGTTCAACAATCTGATAGTCTGCTGGAAGCAGAAGCGCTCGCCTTTATGGGAACCAATGTCTTGTCTGGTAGTGCTAAGGCCGTGGTTTTGGCGGTTGGTGATGATACCATGATGGGGGCCATTGAGCAGACTTTGAACACCTATGACGAGCCTACTTCGTTTGAGCGAGAAATGAATAGTATTTCGTGGCTCTTGATTCGTTTGATGCTGGTCATGGTGCCCATCGTTTTCTTGTCCAATGGTTTAACAGATGGCGACTGGTTGGAAGCTGGCGTATTTGCTTTGAGTGTTGGTGTTGGGCTTACACCTGAGATGCTTCCTATGATTATCACGGCCAGTCTAGCAAAAGGCTCCATCATTATGGCCAAGGAAAAAGTGGTTATCAAGAAACTCAATGCCATACAGGACTTAGGGGCGATTGATATCTTGTGTACGGATAAAACCGGAACCCTCACTCAAGACGAAATTGTTCTTGAATATCCTTTGGATATACATGGAGATTTGGATTTGACCGTCTTGAGACGAGCTTATCTCAATTCTTATTTTCAAACGGGCTTGAAAAATTTGATGGACAGAGCCATCATCAAACGGACTGAAAAGGAAGCAAAAGAACACACCCTCTTGCAAAATCTGGCTCAAACTTTTCAAAAAATAGATGAGCTTCCCTTTGATTTTGAACGTAGACGGATGAGTGTTATCGTTAAGGATGAACACGAAGTTGTTAGTTTGGTAACCAAGGGTGCCCTAGAGGAAATGTTGACGATTTCCAGTCATGCGGAATACCAAGGAGTGATTACTCCCTTGACAGATGTTATTAGAGAAGAAATTTTAGCAGAAGTCAGACAACTAAATCAACAAGGTTTGCGTGTCTTGGGAGTAGCCTATAAGTCAGGTTTGAGGGAAGGACATGCCTATACAGTTGATGATGAAGGGGATATGATTCTAACTGGTTATTTAGCCTTCCTAGATCCTCCTAAACCATCTGCAGCACCAGCAATTAAGGCTCTGTTAGAACATGGGGTTCAAACAAAGATTTTGACGGGAGACAACGAGAAAGTTACCCAATCAGTCTGTGAAAAGGTTGGTTTGGATATCAATCAGATGCTGTTAGGATCTGAAATTGATCAGATGAGTAATCAAGAATTGGCTCAAGCCGTGGAGGAGGTAACAGTCTTTGCCAAACTTTCTCCTGACCAAAAAGCAAGGATTATTTTGCAATTTAAGGCTAATGGTCATGCTGTAGGCTATATGGGGGATGGAATCAATGATGCTCCTTCTATGAAAGTTGCAGATGTGGGGATTTCTGTTGATACAGCAGTAGATATTGCCAAAGAAACAGCTGATGTTATCCTACTTGATAAGGATCTCATGGTGCTGGAAAAAGGACTTGTTGAAGGGCGTAAGGTCTATGCCAATATGACTAAATATATCAAAATGACAGTGAGTTCTAATTTTGGAAATATCTTATCCCTATTGGTCTCTGGAATCTTTTTACCATTTTTACCAATGGCACCAGTCCATTTGATTATCCTAAATCTAGTCTATGATTTGTCTTGTATTGCCTTGCCTTTTGACAAGGTGGATAAAGATTTTTTGAGAAATCCGCATACCTGGGAAGCCAAGTCCATCACACGTTTCATGATTTGGATGGGACCTATCTCTTCTGCCTTTGATATTTTGACCTTTATTTTGCTTTATTTTATCATTGTACCCATGACAACAGGTCAAGCTTATGTTCATGGGGCAGAGTCTGCCGTAGGATTTATTGTCTTGTTTCAGACAGGTTGGTTTATCGAGTCCATGTGGTCACAGACCATGGTTATCCATATGCTGCGTTCAGCCAAAATTCCCTTTTTACAAAGTCGTCCAGCTTGGCTAGTCCTTGTGACAACCTTATTGGCTGCAGCCTTTGTGACCTTCCTTCCCTACAGTCCACTCGCAATCCTACTTCATCTAACTCCATTAAAACCGATTTATTTCATCTTTTTGCTTTTCATCATTATTTTGTATATGATTAGCGTGACAATTGTGAAAAAAATCTATATCAAGAAATATCAAGAATGGCTGTAAATTTCATTTTGTCAAGAAAAAAGTACGAAAATGACGAAAAAAGTTAAAAAAATTTTAAAATAGGTCGCAAGTCGGATGTTTTTTATGGTATAATAGACTAAACTGATAGTAACATGTAGCGAAAGGGGTAGGTACATGATTAAAATTTATACAGTCTCAAGTTGTACTAGCTGTAAAAAAGCAAAAACCTGGCTCAATGCCCACCAGTTAAGTTATAAAGAACAAAACCTTGGTAAAGAAGGAATTACGAGAGAAGAATTACTGGATATTCTAACCAAAACAGATAACGGAATAGCCAGCATCGTTTCATCTAAAAATCGCTATGCCAAAGCCCTTGGAGTGGATATTGAAGATTTGAGCGTCAATGAAGTCCTCAATCTGATTATGGAAACGCCGAGAATTTTAAAGAGCCCAATCCTTGTAGATGAAAAACGCCTGCAAGTTGGCTATAAGGAAGACGATATTCGTGCCTTCCTACCACGCTCTGTCCGTAATGTAGAAAATGCAGAAGCACGTTTGCGTGCAGCTCTATAAACATCAAGGCTGGGAGCAACTCCCAGTCTTATTTTAATTTCAAAAAGAAAGAAGAAAGAAATGAAGAAAATAGTTCTTGTTAGTCTAGCTTTCCTTTTTGTCCTGGTTGGTTGCGGACAGAAAAAAGAAACTGGACCAGCTACAAAAACAGAAAAGGATACGCTTCAGTCGGCATTGCCAGTTATTGAAAATGCTGAGAAGAATACAGTTGTAACCAAGACTTTGGTTTTGCCAAAGTCAGATGATGGCAGCCAGCAAACCCAAACCATTACTTATAAAGACAAGACTTTTTTGAACCTAACCATTCAACAAAAACGTCCAGTCTCAGATGAGTTGAAGACTTATATCGACCAACATGGAGTGGAAGAAACTCAAAAAGCTCTTCTCGAGGCAGAGGAGAAAGATGAGTCTATCATAGAAGCTCGCAAATTAGCAGGATTTAAGCTTGAAACTAAACTATTGAGTGCAACTGAACTTCAAACAACGACTAGTTTTGATTTTCAAGTTTTGGATGTCAAGAAGGCTTCTCAGTTAGAATATTTGAAGAACATTGGTTTAGAAAATCTCTTGAAGAATGAACCAAGCAAATATATTTCAGACAGATTGGCAAATGGCGCGACAGAACAATAGAAAATCCAAATAAATAGACTGCTTGAATTGTAGAACGTAAGGAATTATGCTATAATGGTACTATTCTAAGGAAAGAGGGTGTTAGAATGGGATTTACTGAAGAAACAGTACGTTTTAAATTGGACGATTCCAATAAAAAAGAAATTAGCGAAACTCTGACTGATGTTTATGCTTCGTTGAACGATAAGGGCTACAACCCGATTAACCAAATCGTAGGTTACGTATTGAGTGGAGACCCTGCCTACGTTCCTCGTTATAATAATGCACGAAATCAAATCCGTAAGTATGAGCGCGATGAAATCGTTGAGGAATTGGTCCGCTACTACCTAAAAGGACAAGGAGTCGATCTATAACCTATGAGAATTATGGGATTGGACGTCGGTTCAAAAACGGTAGGGGTGGCCATTAGCGATCCGCTCGGTTTTACAGCTCAAGGACTTGAAATCATCCAAATCAATGAGGAACAAGGCCAATTTGGTTTTGACCGCGTTAAAGAGTTGGTTGATACTTACAAGGTGGAACGATTTGTAGTGGGCTTGCCTAAAAATATGAATAATACAAGCGGACCGCGCGTGGAAGCTAGTCAAGCCTACGGAGCAAAGTTAGAAGAGCTTTTTGGTTTACCAGTAGACTATCAAGATGAACGCTTGACAACAGTTGCCGCAGAGCGCATGTTGATCGAGCAAGCAGATATTAGCCGTAACAAGCGCAAGAAAGTCATTGATAAGTTAGCAGCTCAGCTGATTTTACAAAGCTATTTAGATAGAAAATTTTAATATAAAGGAGAGGCTATGTCACACGATCATAACCACGACCACGAAGAACGTGAACTAATCACACTAGTAGATGATCAAGGAAATGAAACCTTGTTTGAAATCCTTTTGACCATTGACGGAAAAGAAGAATTTGGTAAAAACTATGTTCTTCTAGTACCAGTTAACGCAGAAGAAGACGAAGACGGACAAGTTGAAATTCAAGCTTACTCATTCATTGAAAACGAAGATGGAACAGAAGGCGAATTGCAACCAATCCCAGAAGACTCAGAAGACGAATGGAATATGATTGAAGAAGTCTTTAACAGCTTTATGGAGGAGTAAAAACATCCAGTGGATGTTTTTACCCCAGATCTTTGAAATAAAAAAGAGCTGGTAAGTCCGGGGGCGTTTTTAGCCCAAGTTAATATTCATAGTAGCTAGTTATTAGCTAACCAGGTTAGAGGTCGGGACGAAAATCCTGGTCTCGTTTTTGTTAGTTATGAGACTTTATTGAGGCAGTTGATTGAACCTGTAATTAAGGAGATGTATATGTTTGAAGTAGAAGAATGGCTCCATAGTCGAATTGGTTTGAATTTTCGATCAGGTTTGAGCCGAATGCAACAAGCGGTGGATTTGTTGGGGAATCCCGAGAAGTCTTATCCTATTATCCATGTAACCGGGACTAATGGAAAAGGATCTACCATTGCTTTCATGAGGGAGTTATTTATGGGGCATGGTAAAAAAGTTGCGACTTTTACATCCCCTCATATCGTCTCTATCAATGATCGAATCTGCATTAATGGACAACCTATAGCTGATGCAGACTTCATCCGTTTGGTTAATCAGGTCAAGGAGATGGAGAAAACGCTTCTGCAAACCCATGATCAGTTGTCTTTTTTTGAATTGCTGACCTTGATTGCTTTTCTTTATTTTAGAGAGCAAGAGGTGGATTTGGTTTTATTAGAAGTGGGAATTGGCGGCTTACTAGACACGACCAATGTGGTAACTGGAGAGATTGCTGTCATCACCTCCATCGGACTTGACCATCAGGAGACTCTGGGTGACAATATAGCAGCAATTGCAGAGCAGAAAGCTGGTATTTTTAAGGCTGGTAAAAAGGCAGTGATTGCTAAGTTGCCTTCAGAAGCTAGGCTTGTTTGTCAGAAAAAAGCAGAATCTTTAGCTGTTGACCTTTATCAGGCAGGTCAGGATTTTTCAATGCTGAATGGGGATTTTTCAAGCTCTTTGGCTAACCTTTCACAGTTGAAAATAGGCTTGGAAGGAGCTTATCAGCAGGAAAATGCGGCCTTGGCGCTACAAACGTTTCTTCTCTTTATGAGAGAAGGAAAGGAAGCTGTTGATGAACAGGTTGTAAGACAGGCTTTGGAGAAGACCCATTGGGCTGGGCGTTTGGAGCGTATTCGTCCTCAAATTTACTTGGACGGTGCTCATAACCTCCCTGCCTTGACTCGCTTGGTTGAATTTACTAAAGAAAAAGAGCAGGAAGGATATCGTCCTCAAATCCTATTTGGAGCCTTGAAAAGGAAGGATTATCAAGGGATGTTGGCTTATCTGACTGAAAAATTGCCTCAGGTGGAACTCAAGGTGACCGGCTTTGACTATCAAGGTTCTTTGGATGAAACAGATGTAACAGGTTACGATGTAATTCCTTCTTACCGAGAATTTATTAGCGATTTTGAAGCAAGAGCAGATGCCCAGGATTTGTTGTTCGTTACAGGGTCTCTCTATTTTATCTCAGAAGTACGGGGCTACTTGCTGGCCCATGAGCAGATAAATTGACCTCCTTTTTTGAACTTGTTATACTAGGAAAACTACTAGTTAGAAGGAAAAACTTCTGTAAATTGGTAGCAGAAAGGAAATTCATCATGAAATTAAAAAGATTCACACTTTCTCTTGCTTCTCTAGCAAGTCTTAGTCTCTTAGTAGCTTGTTCACAAAGAGCTCAACAAGTTCAACAACCAGTAGCTCAATCGCAAACACAACAAACTCAGCAATCACAACCTGCTGCTTCATCTTCGGCAGAAAATTCAAACCAGGCAGCGACAAGTTCTTCACAAAATACGCCTGAGGCTCAACCAACCAATATTGATGGAACTTATACTGGTCAGGACGAAGGAGACCGTATCACTTTAGTGGTAACTGGAACAACTGGTACATGGACACAGGTAGAAACTGACGGAGATCAAGAAATCAAGCAGGTTAGCTTCGATGCCGCTAATCAACGCATGATTATTGGGGATGATGTCAAGATTTATGCAATTAATGGCAATCAGATGATTATTGACGATAGGGATAGAGAAGCGTCTGATCGCATTGTTTTATCAAAATAGACTGGAAGGAGACTGGTTTTGTCAGTCTCTTTTGCTTTTACTCAGAAAAATGATTATAAATACTTGCCTTCTACCGAATAACTGAGTTATACTAGTATTAATTACCTGTTTTTAGCATTCAAACTATCAAGGAGGGGATATGAAATATAGAAAATTTCAATTATTGATGTCCAAGTATGGCTTTAGTCTTTCGATTATGCTACTTGAACTTTTTCTTGTTTTTGGTCTCTTTCTCTATTTAGGGCGTATGGCCCCTATTCTATGGGTAATTGTCTTAATTTTTATGAGTATGGCGACTATTGTCGCAATTGTCAATCGTTCAATGACACCTGATAGTAAAGTGATGTGGTTAGTGGTGACTTTTGTTCCTGTCATTGGCCCCTTGCTCTATCTGATGTTTGGTGAAAGACGATTATCCAAAAAAGAAATCAAGCAGTTGGACAAACTTGGTTCTATGCATTTTCGGGAGGATAACAGTAAAGCTCTCCGCCAGAAATTGAAGGAAGATGATAAGGCGGCTTACGGAGTTATCAAATCTTTGTTAAGTATGGATAGTAACGCCGATGTCTATGATCGAACAGACTCACAATTCTTTTCTTCGGGTGAAAGGATGTGGCAATATATGTTGGAAGACCTCAAGAAAGCTGAAAAGTTTATCTTTCTAGAGTACTATATTGTCGAAGAAGGTTTGATGTGGAATAGCATACTAGACATACTAGAGCAAAAGGCAGCTCAGGGGGTAGAGGTCAAGATGCTCTATGATGATATCGGCTGTATGGCGACTTTACCTGGAGACTATACTATTCAGCTTCGTAGTCGAGGAATTGAAGCCCATAAGTTTAACAAGGTGATTCCTCGTTTGACGGTGGCTTACAACAATCGGGACCATCGTAAAATCCTTGTCATAGATGGTCAGGTAGCTTATACAGGAGGCATTAACTTAGCCGATGAGTACATCAATCATGTAGAACGTTTTGGCTATTGGAAGGATAGTGGGATTCGCATAGATGGCCCTGGTGTCAAGGCTCTAACCCGTCTTTTTTTGATGACTTGGTACATCAATCGTGGGGAAATCAGCGATTTTGACCAGTATCACCTGGAAAATCAGCCTTGTTCTGGCCAAGGGCTCTGCATTCCTTACGGTAGTGGACCCAAGCCCATCTTCCGTACTCAAGTAGGGAAAAAAGTTTATCAAAGTTTGATTAATCAGGCTACTGATTCAGTCTATATCACAACACCCTATTTGATTATTGACTATGATTTAACTGAGAGTATTAAAAATGCAGCCATGAGGGGTGTTGATGTCCGCATCGTGACTCCTTTCATTCCGGATAAAAAATTAATCCAGCTCATAACAAGAGGAGCCTATCCGGATCTTTTGTCAGCAGGAGTCAGGATTTTTGAGTATA
This sequence comes from Streptococcus mitis, assembly GCF_946188685.1. Lineage (GTDB taxonomy): Bacteria > Bacillota > Bacilli > Lactobacillales > Streptococcaceae > Streptococcus > Streptococcus mitis_CC. Next base: position 172,096 of record NZ_CAMHWH010000001.1, on the reverse strand, counting down.
GTCCAGGCTTTATCCACAGTAAACAAATCCTAGTGGACAAGGACTTTGCTGCAGTTGGAACGATTAATTTAGATTATAGAAGTTTGCTTCATCACTATGAAGATGCAGTTTTGCTATATAAAACGGCATCAATCACAGAGATTCAAAAAGATTTTCAGGAGATTTTTTCAGTATCTCAAGAAATTTTCCCTCATACGATAAAAAATAGCTGGTATCAAAAATTGATTAAGGAAATTGCCCAGTTATTTGCCCCAATCTTATAAGAAATCTAGGACTTAGGACACAACCCAGTCCTATTTTTCTTGCCTTTTACGAATAGAAAGATAGAGGGGGAATGATGCTGACTCAGAAAGAATTGGATTATATCATGTCATTTAAACAGACGCATTTACACCGATTTCGGGAAATTGAAACCTTTGTGAAACTATGCAAAAAATCACTCAAACAGCCATCGCAAGCTGACAATTTTAGGTCTTTTTGATATACTAAGACAGATAAATTGAATAGGAGAAACGACATGGCTGTATATGGCAGAATCGAAGAAGTATCCGAAACGATACAGAGTAATGAAATTGAAAATAGACTGGATAGGAATCTTGAATCTCATGTGGAAAAAGAAGAACAGGTAGCTTTCCCGTTTTTCAGACTCATCATTGGAAGTACGATTGCAACGGTTTTTTCTGTGGTGATACCTTTACTTTTAGATATGGTAAGTCCTTCTCAGGCGCAGGATTTGTATATAGGGTGGGCTTGGCATCAGGGAGGACAGCTTTACAGTAGCTATTATGCTAGTCACGGTCTTCTTTATTACTTGCTACTTTATATTACCCAAGGAGGCATTCTTTTTGCCTTGGTAGAATGGCTAGCTCTCTTAGGAGGAGGTTATTTCCTCTTTTCTTCGACAGAGTATTTGACGGGACAAAGGGAACAAGCCAAACAACTCCTAACCATATTTTATATTTTGGTATCTGGTCTCGGTTTTGGAGGAGGCTATGCTACGATTTTAGCTCTGCCATTCCTGTTTGCAGGATTTTCATTCATAGCAGCTTATCTATCAACTCCTAACCATGACAAGGGATTTCTACGTCTGGGGATTTTCTTGGCCCTATCATTTTTCATAGAGCCTCTTACAAGTCTTCTCTTTACTGCAGTAGTAACGATCGGTTTATTTGTCTTTAATGTTGGGCATGGTCGCCTTGCTCATGGAGTTTATCAGTTTTTTGCAGCAGCACTTGGCTTTTCTCTCATCTTTTACCCAGTAGGATATTATGTTCTTGCTTCAGGTGGTTTTGGAGAGGCTCTAGGGAGTCTTTTATATCCGATTGATTCCCTTCAGGTCTTGAATCCTCAACTAATGGATAATGTTGTATTCTATGGTTTGTTGACCTTTGGTTTAGGAGCTCTCTTCCTTGTTTTTCTAGGATTGTTCCAATCAAAGGCATCAAGATTATATGTTATTTCAGTACCAGCTAGTTTTACTTTCTTATTTGTATTAGCCTTGTTGCTTTTTTCTCAAGAACCTCTTCACGGTTCGCGTTTGATTCTAATCCTTCCATTTTTACTCCTTCTTTTGATGACCAGTATTCGTGGGAAACATTCAGCTAGAGGAGCTCGTCGTCGGAGAAGAGAGGAAGTTCCTACTCTATGGAAAAAATTCATGAAAGGGAATCTCTACTTACCGATCCTAGTGGTGGTTTATCTGATTGCAATTCCTTTTGTAGCTCGTTTTGTCTTGCATCCAGCTTCTTATAGAGAACAACATCAAGTGGTAGATAGAGTCAAACAAGAGACGAGTGATGGTGACCAAATCTATATTTGGGATTCACATGTTCAAATGTATAAAGAAAGCCAGCGTTTGGCTGGATCCATGTTCCCATCGCCTCTTCTTTACACGAGTACAGAAGAGAATAAAACTAGTTTACTCAATGACTTGAAAGAAAACCAACCTAAGGTGATTGTGGTGAACGATAAGGTAGCAGTCTGGTCTGAAGTGGAGACACTCTTAAAAGAAAATTACCAACCAGTAAAGACTGATTACTCAGAGTTTAAAGTCTATAAAATTAAATAACTAAATCAATATCTTGTGTATTTTTAAAAATTTTAGGATTTTTAACACAAGATATTGATTTTTCTTTTTAGAGTGGTATAATACTTTTTAGAAAGAACATTTTAGAAAAGAGCATGCATATGATTGCACTAGAAGAAAAAATTACAATTTTGCCAACTCTCTTCGTTGAAAAACGAGATGGGAGACGTGTTGTATTTGATGTGGACAAGATTGACAAGGCTCTCCACAAGGCGGCTGACAAGGTTATGGATGTGACACCCCTGGTCGAAAAACGCCTCAATGCTCTGACCGAGCGAATTGTCACAGAAATTCATAGTCGCTTTCCACAGGGGGTTAAGATTTACGAAATTCAAAATATCGTAGAACATGAACTCCTTGAAGCCAAAGAATATGCGCTAGCTGAGGAGTATATTACTTATCGGACACAAAGGGATTTTGAGCGTTCAAAAGCGACAGATATCAACTTTAGCATCCATAAACTTCTCAACAAAGACCAGGCCGTTGTCAATGAAAATGCTAATAAAGACAGCGATGTCTTTAATACCCAGCGTGATTTGACGGCGGGGATTGTTGGGAAATCAATCGGACTGCAAATGCTCCCTAAGCACGTAGCCAATGCCCACCAAAAGGGGGATATCCACTATCATGATTTGGATTATAGCCCCTACACACCTATGACTAACTGCTGTTTGATTGATTTTAAAGGTATGTTGGAGAATGGCTTTAAGATTGGAAATGCAGAGGTAGAAAGTCCCAAGTCTATCCAGACTGCGACAGCTCAGATTTCTCAAATTATCGCCAACGTTGCTTCTAGCCAGTACGGTGGCTGTTCAGCTGACCGTATCGATGAAGTTTTGGCGCCTTATGCAGAGAAGAATTACCAAAAACACCTCAAGGATGCGGAAGAATGGGTCTTACCTGACAAACGGGAAGATTACGCTTGGAAGAAAACCCAAAAAGATATCTATGATGCCATGCAATCTCTCGAGTATGAAATCAATACTCTCTTCACTTCAAATGGGCAAACACCTTTTACTTCACTAGGTTTTGGTCTGGGAACCAATCGTTTTGAGCGTGAAATTCAAAAAGCTATCTTGAACATCCGAATCAAGGGACTTGGTTCAGAACACCGCACAGCTATCTTCCCTAAACTTATCTTCACGCTTAAAAGAGGACTCAACTTAGAAGAAGGGACTCCCAACTACGACATTAAGCAGTTGGCTCTTGAGTGTGCAACCAAGCGGATGTACCCAGATGTCTTGTCTTATGATAAGATTATCGAATTGACAGGTTCCTTCAAGGTTCCGATGGGATGTCGTTCATTCCTTCAAGGATGGAAGGATGAAAATGGAGTTGAAGTTAACTCTGGCCGTATGAATCTAGGGGTGGTGACGGTCAATCTTCCTCGTATTGCCCTTGAGTCTGAAGGTGATATGAATAAGTTCTGGGAAATCTTTAACGAGCGGATGAACATTGCAGAAGATGCTCTAGTTTATCGTGTCGAACGGACCAAGGAAGCAACACCAGCAAATGCTCCTATCCTTTATCAATACGGTGCTTTTGGTCATCGTCTAGGTAAAGAAGAAAGCGTTGACCAGCTCTTTAAGAATCGTCGTGCGACAGTTTCACTAGGCTATATCGGTTTGTACGAAGTAGCGACAGTTTTCTTTGGTAACAGCTGGGAAAGTAATCCAGATGCTAAGGAATTCACGCTAGACATCATTCGCGATATGAAACGCCGTGTAGAAGAGTGGTCAGATCAATATGGCTATCATTTCTCTATCTACTCAACACCATCTGAAAGTTTGACAGACCGTTTTTGTCGACTAGATACAGACAAGTTTGGCTCTATTCCTGATATTACAGATAAGGAATACTACACCAACTCTTTCCACTACGATGTTCGTAAAAATCCAACACCGTTTGAAAAATTGGATTTTGAGAAAGTCTATCCAGAAGCAGGTGCGTCGGGTGGTTTCATCCATTATTGTGAGTATCCAGTCCTTCAGCAAAATCCAAAGGCCTTGGAAGCTGTCTGGGACTATGCCTATGACCGTGTGGGCTATCTTGGGACCAATACACCAATTGACCGTTGCTACAAGTGTGACTTTGAAGGGGATTTTGAACCAACTGAGAGAGGATTTGCTTGTCCTAACTGTGGCAATAGCGACCCTAAAACAGTAGACGTTGTTAAACGGACTTGTGGCTATTTAGGTAATCCTCAAGCGAGACCGATGGTCAATGGGCGTCACAAGGAAATCGCAGCGCGTGTCAAACACATGAATGGTTCAACGATTAAAATAGCTGGCCATCAAGTAACAAATTAGAAAGAACTGAAATGGGAAAATATCAATTAGATGATAAGGGACGTGCACAAGTGACCCGTTATCACGAGAAACACTCTAAAGGTGGAGCTGGTAAGAAAGAACACTTGCTCAACCTCAGAGAACAATTTTTAAATAAGAATAAGAAGAAATAAAAGTGAGAGTCAGCTCTCGCTTTTCTCTTAGTGGGAGGTAAGGATGGAATTACGCAGACCAAGTTTAGCAGATAAAGAAACAGTTTTAGAGATGATGGAAGAGTTTGAAAAATATCAGTCGCCTCACGACGGTGGTTTCTGGGATACAGAAAATTTTTCTTATGAGGAATGGTTGGAAAGTAATCAGAATCAGGAAATGGGGATTAATTTGACTGAAGGATGGGTTCCCGCAATTCAGTTAGTAGCTTTTTCTGTGAAAGGTAAAGCAATTGGATTTCTTAATCTCCGGTTGCGCCTCAGTAACTTTTTACTAGAAGAAGGTGGCCACATTGGCTACTCCATTCGTCCATCAGAAAGAGGCAAGGGTTATGCTAAGGAAACTCTCCGTCAGGGCTTGCAAGTTGCTAAGGAAAAGAATATCAAGAAAGCTCTGGTGACCTGTAGCGTGAATAATCCTGCTAGCAGAGCAGTCATTTTAGCAAATGGTGGGCTCCTTGAGGATGTTCGTGATGGTGTAGAGCGTTATTGGATAGAGGTAGCGAATGAATAATCCAAAACCACAAGAATGGAAAAGCGAGGAACTCAGTCAAGGGCGTATCATTGACTACAAGGCTTTTAACTTTGTGGATGGAGAAGGTGTGCGGAATTCCCTCTATGTATCAGGCTGCATGTTTCACTGTGAGGGGTGCTATAATGTAGCTACCTGGTCCTTCAATGCTGGCATTCCCTATACAGCAGAATTAGAAGAACAGATCATGGCAGACCTTGCCCAGCCCTATGTTCAAGGATTGACCTTGCTGGGAGGGGAACCTTTTCTCAATACTGGCATTCTTTTGCCACTCGTGAAGCGTATTCGGAAAGAATTGCCAGATAAGGATATCTGGTCCTGGACGGGCTATACATGGGAAGAAATGATGTTGGAAACTCCAGATAAACTGGAACTATTGTCGTTAATTGACATCCTTGTCGATGGACGGTATGACCGAACTAAGAGAAATCTCATGCTCCAGTTTCGAGGTTCGTCCAATCAACGCATCATCGATGTGCAAAAATCACTCAAAAGTGGGCAAGTAGTGATTTGGGACAAGCTCAATGATGGAAAAGAAAGCTATGAACAGGTGAAGAGAGAGTGAAGAAAAAAGACTTAATAGAAGAACTGGTCTCAGAAATAAAAGCAGGAAAAGTCAAGACACTGGGAATATACGGTCATGGTGCTTCAGGTAAATCGACCTTTGCAGAGGAATTGTACCAAGCTTTAGATTCTACTACAGTAAATTTGCTAGAAACAGATCCTTATATCACCTCTGGACGCCATCTGGTAGTACCAAAGGACGCGCCGAATCAAAAGGTGACAGCCTGTCTTCCAGTGGCGCATGAACTGACGAGTTTGCAGCGAGATATTCTGGCCTTACAGGCGGGTATGGATATCTTAACAATTGAAGAACCTTGGAAGGCTAGTGAGGTCTTGTCTGGAGCAAAACCAATTCTGATTGTCGAAGGGATGTCTGTTGGCTTTTTACCCAAAGAACTCTTTGACAAAACTATCTGTTTCTACACGGATGAGGACACCGAATTAAAGTGGCGCCTAGCTCGAGATACGACTGTGAGAAATCGTGATGCATCCTTTATATTGGCTAGTCATCAGATGAGACGGGAGCAGTATCTGCAATACTATAAAGAAACTGAGTCTAAGGCGGATATCTTAGTGGACCAATCAGAAGGCAAACTTGAGCTCAAGAGAACTCAATTTATATAGAAGAAAATCCCTAATTCTAGAAAGAAAAAATAGGAAAACATTTTCATGTTAAAAATTTTAAAAAACAGCAACAAATCCCTTGCAATCGCAGGGGCTTTGTGTTATTCTATTATGGTGCTGTAAATTACAGCCTTAGCTTTGATGCAAGAGGTTGCGACACGCTCGGTTGCATTGCCACGCAACACCGCGTCGGTTTTCTTGTGGAGCTAGCCTATTATCTTAAATAGACGAAAAGGAGAAAAAGATGGCAAACAAAAAAATCCGTATCCGTTTGAAAGCTTACGAACACCGTACGCTTGACACAGCGGCTGCAAAAATCGTAGAATCAGCTACTCGTACAGGTGCACAAGTTGCGGGTCCAATCCCACTTCCAACTGAACGTAGCCTCTACACAATCATTCGTGCGACTCACAAATACAAAGACTCTCGCGAACAATTTGAAATGCGTACACACAAACGTTTGATCGATATCGTTAACCCAACTCAAAAAACAGTTGATGCTTTGATGAAATTGGATCTTCCAAGTGGTGTAAACGTAGAAATCAAACTTTAATCTAAAGCTTGATATCTTGAGCATAAAAAACGCTCGTTAAAAACTTTTTGAATAAAAATATAGAAAAGGAACTATTTTCTCATGACAAAAGGAATCTTAGGGAAAAAAGTGGGAATGACTCAAATCTTCACTGAAGCTGGCGAATTGATCCCTGTAACAGTTATTGAAGCAACTCCAAACGTTGTTCTTCAAGTTAAAACTGTTGAAACAGACGGATACAACGCTATCCAAGTTGGTTTTGATGACAAACGCGAAGTATTGAGCAACAAACCTGCTAAAGGACATGTAGCGAAAGCTAACACGGCTCCTAAGCGCTTCATTCGTGAATTCAAAAACGTTGAAGGCTTGGAAGTTGGTGCTGAAATCACAGTTGAAACATTCGCAGCTGGAGACGTTGTTGACGTAACTGGTACTTCTAAAGGTAAAGGTTTCCAAGGTGTTATCAAGCGCCACGGACAATCACGTGGACCAATGGCTCACGGTTCTCGTTACCACCGTCGTCCAGGTTCTATGGGACCTGTTGCACCTAACCGCGTATTCAAAGGTAAAAACCTTGCAGGACGTATGGGTGGTGACCGTGTAACAATTCAAAACCTTGAAGTTGTACAAGTTGTTCCAGAAAAGAACGTTATCCTTATCAAAGGTAACGTACCAGGTGCTAAGAAATCTCTTATCACTATCAAATCAGCAGTTAAAGCTGGTAAATAATAAGGAAAGGGGAATACAGTCAAAATGGCAAATGTAACATTATTCGACCAAACTGGTAAACAAGCGGGCGAAGTTGTTCTTAACGATGCAATCTTTGGTATCGAACCAAATGAATCTGTTGTGTTTGATGTGATCATCAGCCAACGTGCTAGCCTTCGTCAAGGAACTCACGCAGTTAAAAACCGCTCAGCTGTTTCAGGTGGCGGACGCAAACCATGGCGTCAAAAAGGAACTGGACGTGCTCGTCAAGGTTCTATCCGCTCTCCACAATGGCGTGGTGGTGGAATCGTCTTCGGACCAACTCCACGTAGCTATGCGTACAAACTTCCTCAAAAAGTTCGTCGCCTTGCGCTTAAATCTGTTTACTCAGAAAAAGTTGCTGAAAATAAATTTGTAGCCGTTGATTCTCTTGAATTTACAGCTCCAAAAACTGCTGAATTTGCAAAAGTTCTTGCAGCTTTGAGCATCGATTCTAAAGTCCTTGTTATTCTTGAAGAAGGAAACGAATTCGCAGCTCTCTCAGCTCGTAACCTTCCAAACGTGAAAGTTGCGACTGCTACAACTGCAAGTGTTCTTGACATCGCAAATAGTGACAAACTTCTTGTTACTCAAGCAGCTATCTCTAAAATCGAGGAGGTTCTTGCATAATGAATTTGTATGATGTTATCAAAAAACCTGTAATCACTGAAAGCTCAATGGCTCAACTTGAAGCAGGAAAATATGTATTTGAAGTTGACACTCGTGCACACAAACTTTTGATTAAGCAAGCTGTTGAAGCTGCTTTCGAAGGTGTTAAAGTTGCAAATGTTAACACAATCAACGTAAAACCAAAAGCTAAACGTGTTGGACGTTACACTGGTTTTACTAACAAAACTAAAAAAGCTATCATCACACTTACAGCTGATTCAAAAGCAATCGAGTTGTTTGCTGCTGAAGCTGAATAATCTAAGGAGGAAATATCGTGGGAATTCGTGTTTATAAACCAACAACAAACGGTCGCCGTAATATGACTTCTTTGGATTTCGCTGAAATCACAACAAGCACTCCTGAAAAATCATTGCTTGTTGCATTGAAGAGCAAGGCTGGTCGTAACAACAACGGTCGTATCACAGTTCGTCACCAAGGTGGTGGACACAAACGTTTCTACCGTTTGGTTGACTTCAAACGTAACAAAGACAACGTTGAAGCAGTTGTTAAAACAATTGAGTACGATCCAAACCGTTCTGCAAACATCGCTCTTGTACACTACACTGACGGTGTGAAAGCGTACATCATCGCTCCAAAAGGTCTTGAAGTTGGTCAACGTATCGTTTCAGGTCCAGAAGCAGATATCAAAGTCGGAAACGCTCTTCCACTTGCTAACATTCCAGTTGGTACTTTGATCCACAACATCGAGTTGAAACCAGGTCGTGGTGGTGAATTGGTACGTGCTGCTGGAGCATCTGCTCAAGTATTGGGTTCTGAAGGTAAATACGTTCTTGTTCGTCTTCAATCAGGTGAAGTTCGTATGATTCTTGGAACTTGTCGTGCTACAGTTGGTGTTGTCGGAAACGAACAACATGGACTTGTAAACCTTGGTAAAGCAGGACGTAGCCGTTGGAAAGGTATCCGCCCAACAGTTCGTGGTTCTGTAATGAACCCTAACGATCACCCACACGGTGGTGGTGAAGGTAAAGCACCAGTTGGTCGTAAAGCACCATCTACTCCATGGGGCAAACCTGCTCTTGGTCTTAAAACTCGTAACAAGAAAGCGAAATCTGACAAACTTATCGTTCGTCGTCGCAACGAGAAATAATATTAAACTAGTCGCTTAAGCAACTAGTAAATCCGCCAGCTCGGTAGCGCTGCTTGTGAGCGCAAGCCGCTGTGGTACAACATTTAAAGGAGAAAATATAAAAATGGGACGCAGTCTTAAAAAAGGACCTTTCGTCGATGAGCATTTGATGAAAAAAGTTGAAGCTCAAGCTAACGACGAAAAGAAAAAAGTTATTAAAACTTGGTCACGTCGTTCAACGATCTTCCCAAGTTTCATTGGTTACACTATCGCAGTTTATGACGGACGTAAACACGTACCTGTTTACATCCAAGAAGACATGGTAGGTCACAAACTTGGTGAATTTGCACCAACTCGTACTTACAAAGGTCACGCTGCAGACGACAAGAAAACACGTAGAAAATAAGGAGAACATAAATGGCAGAAATTACTTCAGCTAAAGCAATGGCTCGTACAGTACGTGTTTCACCTCGTAAATCACGTCTTGTTCTTGATAACATCCGTGGTAAAAGCGTAGCCGATGCAATCGCAATCTTGACATTCACTCCAAACAAAGCTGCTGAAATCATCTTGAAAGTTTTGAACTCAGCTGTAGCTAACGCTGAAAACAACTTTGGTTTGGATAAAGCTAACTTGGTAGTATCTGAAGCATTCGCAAACGAAGGACCAACTATGAAACGTTTCCGTCCACGTGCGAAAGGTTCAGCTTCACCAATCAACAAACGTACAGCTCACATCACTGTAGCTGTTGCAGAAAAATAAGGAGGTAAAATCGTGGGTCAAAAAGTACATCCAATTGGTATGCGTGTCGGCATCATCCGTGATTGGGATGCCAAATGGTATGCTGAAAAAGAATACGCGGATTACCTTCATGAAGATCTTGCAATCCGTAAATTCGTTCAAAAAGAACTTGCTGACGCAGCAGTTTCAACTATCGAAATCGAACGCGCAGTAAACAAAGTTAACGTTTCACTTCACACTGCTAAACCAGGTATGGTTATCGGTAAAGGTGGTGCTAACGTTGATGCACTCCGTGCGAAACTTAACAAATTGACTGGAAAACAAGTACACATCAACATCATCGAAATCAAACAACCTGATTTGGATGCTCACCTTGTAGGTGAAGGAATTGCTCGTCAATTGGAGCAACGTGTTGCTTTCCGTCGTGCACAAAAACAAGCAATCCAACGTGCAATGCGTGCTGGAGCTAAAGGAATCAAAACTCAAGTATCAGGTCGTTTGAACGGTGCAGATATCGCCCGTGCTGAAGGATACTCTGAAGGAACTGTTCCACTTCACACACTTCGTGCAGATATCGATTACGCTTGGGAAGAAGCAGATACTACATACGGTAAACTTGGTGTTAAAGTATGGATCTACCGTGGTGAAGTTCTTCCAGCTCGCAAAAACACTAAAGGAGGTAAATAACCAATGTTAGTACCTAAACGTGTTAAACACCGTCGTGAATTCCGTGGAAAAATGCGCGGTGAAGCAAAAGGTGGAAAAGAAGTAGCATTCGGTGAATACGGTCTTCAAGCTACAACTAGCCACTGGATCACTAACCGCCAAATCGAAGCTGCTCGTATCGCCATGACTCGTTACATGAAACGTGGTGGTAAAGTTTGGATTAAAATCTTCCCACACAAATCATACACTGCTAAAGCTATCGGTGTGCGTATGGGATCTGGTAAAGGGGCACCTGAAGGTTGGGTAGCACCAGTTAAACGTGGTAAAGTGATGTTCGAAATCGCTGGTGTATCTGAAGAGATCGCTCGCGAAGCGCTTCGTCTTGCTAGCCACAAATTGCCAGTTAAATGTAAATTCGTAAAACGTGAAGCAGAATAAGGAGAAGGCATGAAACTTAATGAAGTAAAAGAATTTGTTAAAGAACTTCGTGGTCTTTCTCAAGAAGAACTCGCGAAGCGCGAAAACGAATTGAAAAAAGAATTGTTTGAACTTCGTTTCCAAGCTGCTACTGGTCAATTGGAACAAACAGCTCGCTTGAAAGAAGTTAAAAAACAAATCGCTCGTATCAAAACAGTTCAATCTGAAGCGAAATAATAGACTAGGGAAGGAGAAATTTCAATGGAACGCAATAATCGTAAAGTTCTTGTTGGACGTGTTGTATCTGACAAAATGGACAAGACAATCACAGTTGTAGTTGAAACAAAACGTAACCACCCAGTCTATGGTAAACGTATTAACTACTCTAAAAAATACAAAGCTCATGATGAAAACAATGTTGCCAAAGAAGGCGATATCGTACGTATCATGGAAACTCGCCCGCTTTCAGCTACAAAACGTTTCCGTCTTGTAGAAGTTGTTGAAGAAGCGGTCATCATCTAATCAAACCTGAAAGGAGAAAACTGAAATGATTCAAACAGAAACTCGTTTGAAAGTCGCAGACAACAGCGGTGCTCGCGAAATCTTGACTATCAAAGTTCTTGGTGGTTCAGGACGTAAATTTGCAAACATCGGTGATGTTATCGTGGCATCTGTAAAACAAGCTACTCCTGGTGGTGCGGTTAAAAAAGGTGACGTTGTTAAAGCAGTTATCGTTCGTACTAAATCAGGTGCTCGTCGTGCTGATGGTTCATACATCAAATTTGACGAAAACGCAGCAGTTATCATCCGTGAAGACAAAACTCCTCGCGGAACACGTATCTTTGGCCCAGTTGCACGTGAATTGCGTGAAGGTGGCTTCATGAAGATCGTGTCACTTGCTCCAGAAGTACTTTAATTTTTAGAAACAAACTAGTCCCCTGGATTTACCTCCAGGGTGCCCTTATGGGCGTAAGAAAAATCAAGGAGAAACCTAATGTTTGTAAAAAAAGGCGACAAAGTTCGCGTAATCGCTGGTAAAGATAAGGGAACAGAAGCTGTTGTCCTTACTGCCCTTCCAAAAGTAAACAAAGTTATCGTTGAAGGTGTTAACATCGTTAAGAAACACCAACGTCCAACTAACGAGCTTCCTCAAGGTGGTATCATCGAGAAAGAAGCAGCTATCCACGTATCAAACGTTCAAGTTTTGGACAAAAATGGTGTAGCTGGTCGTGTTGGTTACAAATTTGTAGACGGTAAAAAAGTTCGCTACAACAAAAAATCAGGCGAAGTGCTTGATTAATCACGAAGGAAAGGAGAAGTATAATGGCAAATCGTTTAAAAGAAAAATATCTTAATGAAGTAGTTCCTGCTTTGACAGAACAATTCAACTACTCATCAGTGATGGCTGTGCCTAAAGTAGATAAGATCGTTTTGAACATGGGTGTTGGTGAAGCTGTATCAAACGCTAAAAGCCTTGAAAAAGCTGCTGAAGAATTGGCACTTATCTCAGGTCAAAAACCACTTATCACTAAAGCTAAAAAATCAATCGCCGGCTTCCGTCTTCGTGAAGGTGTTGCGATCGGTGCAAAAGTTACCCTTCGTGGTGAACGTATGTACGAATTCTTGGATAAATTGGTTTCAGTTTCACTTCCACGTGTACGTGACTTCCACGGTGTTCCAACAAAATCATTTGATGGACGCGGAAACTACACACTTGGTGTGAAGGAACAATTGATCTTCCCAGAAATCAACTTCGATGACGTTGACAAAACTCGTGGTCTTGACATCGTTATCGTAACAACTGCTAACACTGACGAAGAGTCACGTGCATTGCTTACAGGCCTTGGAATGCCTTTTGCAAAATAATATAGGAGGTAAATCTAATGGCTAAAAAATCAATGATTGCTAAGAACAAACGTCCAGCGAAGTTCTCTACTCAAGCTTATACTCGTTGTGAAAAATGTGGTCGTCCACATTCAGTTTACCGCAAATTTAAACTTTGCCGTGTTTGCTTCCGTGAATTAGCTTACAAAGGACAAATCCCTGGTGTAACAAAAGCATCTTGGTAATTTAAGATATCAAGAGCGTCAAAACTCTAAGTGAAAATAGGAAACTTGACGAAGAAACTGAAGTTTCTAGGAAAGTTTATCTTTTTCACACAGAGTTTAGCCCGGGTTCAGTTGGGCTTGCCAATTTGAACACGAGCTACAGCTTTGGCAAAAAAGACCAATTTTCTTTGGAGCATCGCTCCTGAATCAAATTGCCTATTTTTGCTCTTGCTGTTACGCTCTTTGTATCATGTATTAACTAGCAAGTGCAACTTGCAAACTACTAGTAAGAGGAGAAAAACAAAATGGTTATGACTGACCCAATCGCAGACTTCCTAACTCGTATTCGTAACGCTAACCAAGCTAAACACGAAGTACTTGAAGTACCTGCATCAAACATCAAAAAAGGTATTGCTGAAATCCTTAAACGCGAAGGTTTTGTAAAAAACGTTGAAATCATCGAAGATGACAAACAAGGCATCATCCGTGTATTCCTTAAATACGGACCAAACGGTGAAAAAGTTATCACTAACTTGAAACGTGTTTCTAAACCAGGACTTCGTGTCTACAAAAAACGTGAAGACCTTCCAAAAGTTCTTAACGGACTTGGAATTGCTATCCTTTCAACTTCTGAAGGTTTGCTTACTGATAAAGAAGCACGCCAAAAGAATGTTGGTGGAGAAGTTATCGCTTACGTTTGGTAATATTTAGCTCCCAATTTCTTTGTGACTCTTCGTTATCATCTCTTGCCTAACGCAAAGTTATGCCTGCGAGACGATGCCTAGATTCACTTTGAAATTGAAACCTAAATGTTCCTTTAAATCGAGAAATCGATTTAGCCCCCGTGAAAACTGGCCGTTCTGGCCTGACAATTTAACAGGAGAATTAAAAACATGTCACGTATTGGTAATAAAGTTATCGTGTTGCCTGCTGGTGTTGAAATCACTAACAATGACAACGTTGTAACTGTAAAAGGACCTAAAGGAGAACTTACTCGTGAGTTCTCAAAAGATATTGAAATCCGTGTGGAAGGTACTGAAGTAACTCTTCACCGTCCAAACGATTCAAAAGAAATGAAAACTATCCACGGAACTACTCGTGCCCTTTTGAACAACATGGTTGTTGGTGTATCAGAAGGATTCAAGAAAGAACTTGAAATGCGCGGGGTTGGTTACCGTGCACAACTTCAAGGATCTAAACTTGTTTTGGCTGTTGGTAAATCTCATCCAGACGAAGTTGAAGCTCCAGAAGGAATTACTTTTGAACTTCCAAACCCAACAACAATCGTTGTTAGCGGAATTTCAAAAGAAGTAGTTGGTCAAACAGCTGCTTACGTACGTAGCCTTCGTTCACCAGAACCATATAAAGGTAAAGGTATCCGTTACGTTGGTGAATTCGTTCGTCGTAAAGAAGGTAAAACAGGTAAATAATGTTGAGTGGTTGATTCTCAACCACCAACCTATTTTCCAACTTTGTGCATAGCACACGATTTAAAACTAAAGAGGTGAAAACTGTGATTTCAAAACCAGATAAAAACAAACTCCGCCAAAAACGCCACCGTCGCGTTCGCGGAAAACTCTCTGGAACTGCTGATCGCCCACGTTTGAACGTATTCCGTTCTAATACAGGCATCTACGCTCAAGTGATTGATGACGTAGCGGGTGTAACGCTCGCAAGTGCTTCAACTCTTGATAAAGAAGTTTCAAAAGGAACTAAAACTGAACAAGCCGTTGCTGTCGGTAAACTCGTTGCAGAACGTGCAAACGCTAAAGGTATTTCAGAAGTGGTGTTCGACCGCGGTGGATATCTATATCACGGACGTGTGAAAGCTTTGGCTGATGCAGCTCGTGAAAACGGATTGAAATTCTAATAGGAGGACACTAGAAAATGGCATTTAAAGACAATGCAGTTGAATTAGAAGAACGCGTAGTTGCTGTCAACCGTGTTACAAAAGTTGTTAAAGGTGGACGTCGTCTTCGTTTCGCAGCTCTTGTTGTTGTTGGTGACCACAACGGTCGCGTAGGATTTGGTACTGGTAAAGCTCAAGAAGTTCCAGAAGCAATCCGTAAAGCAGTAGATGATGCTAAGAAAAACTTGATCGAAGTTCCTATGGTTGGAACAACAATCCCACACGAAGTTCTTTCAGAATTCGGTGGAGCTAAAGTATTGTTGAAACCTGCTGTAGAAGGTTCTGGAGTTGCCGCTGGTGGTGCAGTTCGTGCCGTTGTGGAATTGGCAGGTGTGGCAGATATTACATCTAAATCACTTGGTTCTAACACTCCAATCAACATTGTTCGTGCAACTGTTGAAGGTTTGAAACAATTGAAACGCGCTGAAGAAGTTGCTGCCCTTCGTGGTATTTCAGTTTCTGATTTGGCATAAGAAAGGGGATAAAATGGCTCAAATTAAAATTACTTTGACTAAGTCTCCAATCGGACGCATTCCATCACAACGTAAAACTGTTGTAGCACTTGGACTTGGCAAATTGAACAGCTCTGTTATTAAAGAAGATAACGCTGCTATCCGTGGTATGATCACAGCAGTATCTCACTTGGTAACAGTTGAAGAAGTAAACTAATGAATTTTTAGGGGATGTGCACTATACCATCCCCTAAAACTAGATATAGTCATCTATGATGACGTCGTATAGGCGAGTTGATGGGGGAGACAACCTTTTCTCCCTTATCGGCGCTAGCATTTTACAAAAGAGGAGAAAATAAAAATGAAACTTCATGAATTGAAACCTGCAGAAGGTTCTCGTAAAGTACGTAACCGCGTTGGCCGTGGTACTTCATCAGGTAACGGTAAAACATCTGGTCGTGGTCAAAAAGGTCAAAAAGCTCGTAGCGGTGGCGGAGTTCGCCTTGGTTTTGAAGGTGGACAAACTCCATTGTTCCGTCGTCTTCCAAAACGTGGATTCACTAACATCAACGCTAAAGAATACGCAATTGTGAACCTTGACCAATTGAACGTCTTTGAAGATGGTGCTGAAGTTACTCCAGTTGTTCTTATCGAAGCAGGAATTGTTAAAGCTGAAAAATCAGGTATTAAAATTCTTGGTAACGGTGAGTTGACTAAGAAATTGACTGTGAAAGCAGCTAAATTCTCTAAATCAGCTGAAGAAGCTATCACTGCTAAAGGTGGTTCAGTAGAAGTCATCTAAGAGAGGTGACCTATGTTTTTTAAATTATTAAGAGAAGCTCTTAAAGTCAAGCAGGTTCGATCAAAAATTTTATTTACAATTTTTATCGTTTTGGTCTTTCGTATCGGAACTAGCATTACAGTTCCTGGTGTGAATGCCAATAGCTTGAATGCTTTAAGTGGATTATCCTTCTTAAACATGTTGAGCTTGGTGTCAGGAAATGCCATGAAAAACTTCTCAGTTTTTGCTCTTGGTGTTAGCCCCTACATTACGGCCTCTATCGTTGTCCAACTCTTGCAAATGGATATTTTACCCAAATTTGTAGAGTGGGGTAAACAAGGGGAAGTAGGTCGAAGAAAATTAAATCAAGCTACTCGTTATATTGCTCTAGTTCTCGCTTTTGTGCAATCTATCGGGATTACAGCTGGTTTTAATACTTTGGCTGGAGCTCAATTGTTGAAAACAGCTCTTACACCACAAGTCTTTATCATGATTGGTATCATCTTAACAGCTGGTAGTATGATTGTGACTTGGTTGGGAGAGCAAATTACAGATAAGGGATACGGAAATGGTGTTTCTATGATTATCTTTGCCGGGATTGTTGCATCAATTCCAGAGATGATTCAGGGCATCTATGTAGACTACTTTGTGAACGTCCCAAGTAGCCGTATCAACTCATCTATCATTTTCGTAATCATTTTGATTATTACTGTATTGTTGATCATTTATTTTACAACTTATGTTCAACAAGCAGAATACAAAATTCCAATCCAATATACTAAGGTTGCACAAGGTGCTCCATCTAGCTCTTACCTTCCTTTGAAGGTAAACCCTGCTGGAGTTATCCCTGTTATCTTTGCAAGTTCGATTACTGCAGCGCCTGCGGCTATTCTTCAGTTTTTGAGCGCTACAGGTCATGATTGGGCTTGGGTAAGAACAGCACAAGAAATGCTGGCAACAACTTCACCAACTGGTATTGCTATGTATGCTTTATTGATTATTCTCTTTACATTCTTCTATACGTTTGTACAGATTAATCCTGAAAAAGCGGCAGAAAACCTACAAAAGAGCGGTGCCTATATCCACGGAGTTCGTCCTGGTAAAGGTACAGAAGAATATATGTCTAAACTTCTTCGTCGTCTTGCAACTGTTGGTTCTCTCTTCCTTGGTGTGATTTCTATTTTACCGATTGTAGCAAAAGATGTTTTCGGACTTTCAGAAGCAGTTGCTTTTGGAGGAACCAGTCTTTTGATCATTATCTCTACAGGTATTGAAGGAATCAAACAATTGGAAGGCTACCTATTGAAACGTAAGTATGTTGGTTTCATGGACAGAACAGAATAAAAGTATTTACGGAATCAGTAAATGCTGAGGGAGTGGAGGTTTAAACTCTGACATTTGTGAGAGTTTGGTCTCCCCTCTTCTATTTTGTTTTTAAATAGGGGTGAAAAGATTTTTTGCTTCTATTTAAAAATAAAATAAGGAGATCAAATCATGAATCTTTTGATTATGGGCTTACCTGGTGCAGGTAAGGGAACTCAAGCAGCAAAAATCGTAGAACAATTCCATGTTGCACATATCTCAACAGGTGATATGTTCCGCGCTGCTATGGCAAATCAAACTGAAATGGGTGTTCTTGCCAAGTCATACATTGACAAGGGTGAATTGGTTCCTGACGAAGTTACAAATGGGATCGTAAAAGAACGTCTTTCACAAGATGATATTAAAGAAACAGGATTCTTGTTGGATGGTTACCCACGTACAATTGAACAAGCTCATGCCTTGGACAAAACATTGGCTGAACTTGGCATTGAACTAGAAGGTGTTATCAATATTGAAGTGAACCCTGACAGCCTCTTGGAACGTTTGAGTGGCCGTATCATCCACCGCGTAACTGGAGAAACTTTCCACAAGGTCTTTAACCCACCAGTTGACTATAAAGAAGAAGATTACTACCAACGTGAAGATGATAAGCCTGAGACAGTAAAACGTCGTTTGGATGTGAATATTGCTCAAGGGGAACCAATCATTGCTCACTACCGTGCCAAAGGTTTGGTTCATGACATCGAAGGTAACCAAGATATCAATGATGTCTTCTCAGATATCGAAAAAGTATTGACAAATTTGAAATAAAGCGTTTTTCACACTTGCAAAAATCCGCTACAAATGTTATACTGAAATAGTCTGACTTATAATTGTTGTCTCTGTGTCTAGAGGCATCGAATCGAAATTTATGGAGGTGCTTTTGCGTGGCAAAAGACGATGTGATTGAAGTTGAAGGCAAAGTAGTTGATACAATGCCGAATGCAATGTTTACGGTTGAACTTGAAAATGGACATCAGATTTTAGCAACAGTTTCTGGTAAAATTCGTAAAAACTATATTCGTATTTTAGCGGGAGATCGTGTTACTGTCGAAATGAGTCCATATGACTTGACACGTGGACGTATCACTTACCGCTTTAAATAATCGAAAAACTTGGAGGGATAAGAAATGAAAGTAAGACCATCGGTCAAACCAATTTGCGAATACTGTAAAGTTATTCGTCGTAATGGTCGTGTTATGGTAATTTGCCCAGCAAATCCAAAACACAAACAACGTCAAGGATAAGATAGAAAGGAGAAAACATGGCTCGTATTGCTGGAGTTGACATTCCAAATGACAAACGCGTAGTAATCTCATTGACTTATGTTTATGGTATCGGACTTGCAACATCTAAGAAAATTTTGGCTGCTGCTGGAATTTCAGAAGATGTTCGTGTACGTGATCTTACATCAGATCAAGAAGATGCTATCCGTCGTGAAGTGGATGCAATCAAAGTTGAAGGTGACCTTCGTCGTGAAGTAAACTTGAACATCAAACGTTTGATGGAAATCGGTTCATACCGTGGTATCCGTCACCGTCGTGGACTTCCTGTCCGTGGACAAAACACTAAAAACAACGCTCGCACTCGTAAAGGTAAAGCTGTTGCGATTGCTGGTAAGAAAAAATAATATAGGAGGTAAAAGTCTTGGCTAAACCAACACGTAAACGTCGTGTGAAAAAGAATATCGAATCTGGTATTGCTCATATTCACGCTACATTTAATAACACTATTGTTATGATTACTGATGTGCATGGTAATGCAATTGCTTGGTCATCAGCTGGTGCTCTTGGTTTCAAAGGTTCTCGTAAATCTACACCATTCGCTGCTCAAATGGCTTCTGAAGCTGCTGCTAAATCTGCACAAGAACACGGTCTTAAATCAGTTGAAGTTACTGTAAAAGGTCCAGGTTCTGGTCGTGAGTCAGCTATTCGTGCGCTTGCTGCCGCTGGTCTTGAAGTAACAGCAATTCGTGATGTGACTCCAGTGCCACACAATGGTGCTCGTCCTCCAAAACGTCGCCGTGTATAATCATCGCATTACACTGCTTTTCGTTTAAGAGGGAGTAACTAAATGATCGAGTTTGAAAAACCAAATATAACAAAAATTGATGAAAATAAAGATTATGGCAAGTTTGTAATCGAACCACTTGAACGTGGCTACGGTACAACTCTTGGTAACTCTCTTCGTCGTGTACTTCTAGCTTCTCTACCAGGAGCAGCTGTGACATCTATCAATATTGATGGTGTGTTACATGAGTTTGACACAGTTCCAGGTGTTCGTGAAGACGTGATGCAAATCATTCTGAACATTAAAGGAATTGCAGTGAAATCGTACGTTGAAGACGAAAAAATCATCGAACTGGATGTTGAAGGTCCTGCTGAAGTAACAGCTGGTGACATTTTGACAGATAGCGATATTGAAATTGTAAATCCAGATCATTATCTCTTTACAATCGGTGAAGGTTCTTCTCTAAAAGCGACTATGACTGTTAACAGTGGTCGTGGATATGTACCTGCTGATGAAAATAAAAAAGATAATGCACCAGTTGGAACACTTGCTGTAGATTCTATTTATACACCAGTTACAAAAGTCAACTATCAAGTGGAACCTGCTCGTGTAGGTAGCAATGATGGATTTGACAAATTAACCCTTGAAATCTTGACAAATGGAACAATTATTCCAGAAGATGCTTTAGGGCTTTCAGCACGTATTTTGACAGAACATCTTGATTTGTTTACAAATCTTACTGAGATTGCTAAGTCAACTGAAGTGATGAAAGAAGCTGATACTGAATCTGACGACCGTATTTTGGATCGTACGATTGAGGAACTGGACTTGTCTGTGCGTTCATACAACTGTTTGAAACGTGCCGGTATCAATACTGTGCATGATTTGACAGAAAAATCTGAAGCAGAGATGATGAAAGTACGAAATCTTGGACGCAAGAGTTTGGAAGAAGTGAAACTCAAACTCATTGATTTGGGTCTTGGATTAAAAGATAAATAAAGGAGGAATACATGGCTTACCGTAAACTAGGACGCACTAGCTCACAACGTAAAGCAATGCTTCGCGATTTGACAACTGACCTTTTGATCAACGAATCAATCGTGACAACTGAAGCTCGTGCTAAAGAAATCCGTAAAACTGTTGAAAAAATGATTACTCTAGGTAAACGTGGTGATTTGCATGCACGTCGTCAAGCAGCTGCTTTCGTACGTAATGAAATCGCATCTGAAAACTATGATGAAGCAACTGATAAGTACACTTCTACTACAGCACTTCAAAAATTGTTCTCAGAAATTGCACCTCGTTATGCTGAACGTAACGGTGGATACACTCGTATCCTTAAAACTGAACCACGTCGTGGTGATGCAGCGCCAATGGCGATCATCGAATTAGTATAAAATCATCAATTTTGTTGAGTGTTATGATGATGGAGTCTTGTGCTCTTAGTCTAGCTCTGGTCTACCGCTAGGATTTCGGTCCTAGCGGGAACACTCATCATAAGTTGGGATAGTAGACGCTTGTTTACGAAATTGTTTTTTTCTTAAGAACAACTTCGTAAGCAGGCGTTTTTGAGTATTTTAGTTAGAATTATGCTATACTATTTGAAAAGAATCCTGTTTAATGTTCAGGTTTCCTATTAAAAGAAGAATTGGAGTTTGCTTATGAAAGCGATTATAACTGTTGTTGGTAAAGATAAATCTGGAATTGTTGCAGGTGTTTCTGGTAAAATAGCAGAATTGGGTTTGAATATTGATGATATCTCTCAAACTGTCTTGGATGAATATTTCACGATGATGGCTGTCGTCTCTAGTGATGAAAAGCAAGATTTTACACGTCTTCGTAATGAATTTGAAGCTTTTGGGCAAATTTTGAATGTGAAAATCAACATTCAGAGTGCAGCGATTTTCGAAGCTATGTATAATATCTAGGAGGTTATCATGGATATTAGACAAGTTACTGAAACCATCTCCATGATTGAGGAGCAAAACTTCGATATCAGAACTATTACCATGGGGATTTCCCTATTGGACTGTATCGATCCGGATATCAATCGTGCTGCGGAGAAAATTTATCAAAAGATTAGGACCAAGGCAGCTAATTTAGTGGCTGTTGGCGATGAAATTGCGGCTGAGTTGGGGATTCCAATCGTTAATAAGCGTGTATCGGTGACTCCTATTTCTCTGATTGGGGCGGCGACAGATGCGACAGACTATGTGGTTCTGGCAAAAGCACTTGATAAGGCTGCGAAAGAGATTGGTGTGGACTTTATTGGTGGTTTTTCAGCCTTGGTACAAAAGGGTTATCAAAAGGGAGATGAGATTCTTATCAATTCTATTCCTCGTGCTTTGGCTGAAACGGATAAGGTCTGCTCGTCAGTCAATATAGGCTCAACCAAGTCTGGTATCAATATGACGGCTGTCGCAGATATGGGACGAGTTATCAAGGAAACGGCAACTCTATCTGATATGGGGGCAGCTAAGTTGGTTGTATTCGCTAATGCTGTTGAGGACAATCCATTTATGGCGGGTGCCTTCCATGGTGTTGGGGAGGCAGATGTTATCATCAATGTCGGAGTTTCTGGTCCTGGTGTGGTGAAACGTGCCTTGGAAAAAGTTCGTGGACAGAGCTTTGATGTAGTAGCAGAAACAGTCAAGAAAACTGCCTTTAAAATCACTCGTATCGGTCAATTGGTTGGTCAAATGGCCAGTGAGAGACTGGGTGTGGAGTTTGGTATTGTGGACTTGAGTTTGGCACCAACACCTGCAGTTGGAGACTCTGTGGCACGTGTCCTTGAGGAAATGGGGCTAGAGACAGTTGGTACGCATGGAACGACGGCTGCCTTGGCTCTCTTGAACGACCAAGTTAAGAAGGGCGGAGTTATGGCTTGCAACCAAGTTGGTGGTTTGTCTGGTGCCTTTATCCCTGTTTCAGAGGATGAAGGAATGATTGCTGCAGTGCAAAATGGCTCTCTTAATTTGGAAAAACTAGAAGCTATGACGGCTATCTGTTCCGTTGGTTTGGATATGATTGCCATCCCAGAAGATACTCCTGCTGAAACCATTGCAGCTATGATTGCGGATGAGGCTGCAATTGGTGTCATTAACATGAAGACAACGGCTGTTCGTATCATTCCAAAAGGAAAAGAAGGAGATATGATTGAGTTTGGTGGCCTATTAGGAACTGCACCTGTTATGAAGGTCAATGGGGCTTCGTCTGTCGATTTCATTTCTCGTGGGGGACAAATCCCAGCACCAATTCATAGTTTTAAAAATTAAGAAAATAGGAGAAATTTTAAGTTCTATTTAAGGTTGGCTGTGTATACTATAATCATTAAATAAAGACCTCCTAATATTATTTGAAACAGATAACACTGATTTAGTTTGAATTTGATTTTCATCTAATATCTTTATTTAATAGAACTCCTAAACTTTTTCATAATAATCTCCTGCAAAAGTCGCCTGTCTGGGTGGCTTTTGTTTTATCATCCATGATATAATAGAAGCAAACGGAGGACGGAAAATGGTAAAAGTACGATTGTATTTGGTACGTCATGGCAAGACTATGTTTAACACGATTGGTCGCGCGCAAGGTTGGAGCGATACTCCCTTAACAGCTGAAGGTGAACGAGGGATTCAAGAATTAGGAATCGGTTTGCGCGAATCTGGTCTACAGTTTGAGCGTGCTTATTCGAGTGATTCTGGGCGCACCATTCAGACAATGGGAATTATCCTTGATGAACTTGGCTTGCAGGGAAAAATCCCTTATCGCATGGACAAGCGTATCAGAGAATGGTGTTTCGGTAGTTTTGACGGAGCTTATGATGGTGATCTTTTCATGGGCATTATTCCTCGTATCTTTAATGTGGACCACGTTCACCAATTGTCTTATGCTGAACTGGCTGAGGGTTTGGTAGAGGTCGATACAGCTGGTTGGGCTGAAGGCTGGGAAAAACTCAGTGGCCGAATTAAGGAAGGCTTTGAAGCGATTGCCAAAGAAATGGAAGAGCAGGGTGGGGGCAATGCCCTCGTTGTCAGCCACGGAATGACTATTGGAACCATTGTTTATCTAATTAATGGTATGCATCCGCATGGTCTAGATAATGGTAGCGTGACGATACTTGAATATGAGGACGGCCAGTTTAGCGTAGAAGTTGTCGGCGACCGTAGTTACCGAGAACTAGGACGTGAGAAGATGGAGGAAGCCTCTATTAAATCAGTCTAGACTTGCTTGCTATGAAATAGGGATTTGATAGGAATATCAAGATAAGAAAAAACAGCCGAGGTTAGTCCTTTCGGCTGTTTTTGATGGGGAAAACTAAAGTGTAATACTATTGCTTTTAGAGATTTTCATAAACAAGAGCAAGGAACCTACTGTTAGAACAGTCAGGATAGTTGACAAGGCTGCGGCTACACCGTAATTCCCTCTGAGAACCTCTGTATAAATAGCTACAGTCATTGTTCTTGTTTTGACATTGTAGAGGAGGATAGAAGTAGAGAGTTCTGAAATCATTGTGACCCAAGATAGGATGGCTCCAGAAATAATACCAGATAGCATCATTGGAGTTGTAATCTTGGCAAAGGTATTGAGACGGCTACTTCCTAAGCTTTCAGCAGCTTCTTCAATACTTGGGGCTATTTGTTGTAAGCTAGCAACAGATGAGCGAATAGTATACGGTAATCTTCTGACAGATAGGGACATAATTAAGATGAAAGCTGTCCCTGTAATCATAAGAAATCCACTTCCAAATAGACCGGTATTGAAAGAAGAAATGAAGGCAATCCCTAGAACGGTTCCTGGTACAATATAAGGTACCATACTGAGGCTGTCAATTAAGTTTGTAAACAAATTCCGTTTTCTAACGGCTAGGTAGGAGATAAATGTTGCGAATAGGACAACTAGAACTAAGGCAATCAAAGGGATACGAATAGTATTGAAAATAGCAGATCCCATACGATTGAAAGCTACCTTGTAACTGTTTAGAGAATAGCCTTTGACAAATACCATACCTGATGTTTTTAGGAAAGAAGTATAAATCAAGTAGACTTGAGGTAGAACAGAGAACAAGATAATTCCGTAGACTGTCGCATAAATGGCAGCCATTTTTCCTTTTGTAGTTTTTTTAGGCTCAATTGGATGGAGCGAATTCATACTGAAACTGTAGCGATTTGAAATGTATTTTTGGATAAGGAAAATTGCTAAGGCAATGATAATCGCCATAATTGCTAAAGCAGATGCAAAAGCAGAATTTCCTCCAACCTCGCTAATGAATTGGGTATAAATCAAGACCGGGAAAGTCCGATATCCTTCACCAATCAACATAGGCGTTCCAAAGTCTGAGAATGCTCTCATAAATACAAGTAGGGCAGCTGCTAGTAAGGTTGGAACTAGGAGAGGCAAAACAACCGTTACGATACGCTTAAATCCGAAGGAACCCATGCTTTCAGCAGCTTCAAGTAGAGAATTGTCAATACTTTTCATTGTCCCAGCAACGTATAGAAATACCAGTGGGAATAGTTGCAGTGTAAAGACAAGTACAATTCCTTTGAATCCATAAATATCAATAGCTGGAAGATGAAGAGTATTTGTCATGAATTTTGTGATGACCCCATTTCGTCCCAGCAAGAGAATCCAGGAGTAGGCTCCCACGAAAGGAGCTGACATGGAAGCAATGATAATCAATATTTGTAGAAATTTCTTTCCCTTGAAGTCATACATGGAAAAGAGATAAGCTAATAGGGTTCCTACAACTAAGGAAGTGACAGTAGCGGTAATGGAAACCTTGAAACTGTTGACAAGTGTCTCAGAGTAGTAGGCTTTACTAAAGAAAGTGACAAAATTAGCTAGTGAGAATTGTCCTTCATGTATGAGTGCTTGCTTGAGCACGGTAACGATAGGATAAACGAGAAAGACAAGATAGGTAAGAAAGATGAAGAAAGAGGAGGCTGTCCAAATATTTAGTTTTTTACGTTCCATGGTTGACTCCTTTTATCAGGTTTTGGGAACCATCTGCAGAAAAGACGTTTAATTTTTGAGTATTGATTCGTAGACGAATACGATCGCCTTTTTGTAGATCTTCTTCAAAAGTTGATTCTTCGCTAACTTGAATTTTTGAGGCAAATCCTGTTTCGATGAAGTATTCAGTATTCAGTCCAAGATAGACGCTATCGCTAATAATTCCTTCAATATCTCCAGATTCATCTTTAATGAATTCTTCAGGACGAATACTTACATGAATAGCTTGTGCCTCAGCCTGATCAAGAGCTGGCATTCGAAGGGCATAGCCATCTGAAAAGACGATATAAGCGCCGTCGCTCCGTTTTTCGAGATTGGCAGGGATAATATTTGTGCGTCCGATAAAGGTTGCTACAAACTCATTAGCTGGTTTATGATAGAGTTCTTTTGGTCGGCCGATTTGTTGAATCACCCCATCTTTCATAACAGCAATTTGGTCTGAAATAGCCATAGCTTCTTCTTGGTCGTGGGTCACATAAACAGTTGTAATTCCCACTTCGTGTTGGATTTCTCGAATGGCTTGACGCATATCCAAGCGAAGTTTGGCATCTAGGTTACTGAGCGGCTCGTCCATGAGGAGAACACTTGGATTAACAGCTAAGGCGCGTGCCAAGGCGACACGTTGTTGTTGTCCACCACTAAGTTTATCGGGCTTTCGATCCGCATATTGAGCAATTTGCATGAGTTCAAGATACTTATTGGTCTGTTGGACCAATTCTTCTTTAGGGACTTTCTTTTGCTTGAGACCAAAAGCAACATTATCTCGAACAGTCAAATGTGGGAAAATAGCGTAGTTTTGAAAAACCATCCCTATATTGCGTTTGCTGGGTTCCATATTATTGATTTTTGTATCATCGAAGTAAAATTCTCCACCTTCGATACTGTTGAAACCTGCAATCATACGAAGAAGGGTCGTTTTCCCACACCCTGAAGGCCCAAGAAGGGTAAAGAGACTTCCTTTTGGAATTGTAATGTTCAAATTCTCAATAACAGGGACATCGTGATAGATTTTTTTTGCGTTAATAATTTTGATCTCACTCATAGTGAACCTCTTTTACTGTTTAGATTGGATATCTGTAAAGACTTCGTTGTATTTCTTAACGATATCTGATTTATTCTTGATGACATAATCATAATCTTCAGTGAGTGTTTTGATTTTGTCAATTGGTTTCATATTTTCGCTCGTTTTAGCATTTTTACGAACAGGACGGTTAGTAGTGGTTGTACCAAGTGTATCTTGTACTTCTTGAGAGATAATAAAATCGATAAATTTCTTGGCATTTTCCATATTTTTCGCTTTTTTAACGATAGCAGCACTAGCAGGTAGGAAGACTGTTCCTTCTTTTGGATAGACTACCTTGATGTTAGCTCCGTCATTTAAGAGTTTAACTGCTGGATCTTCATAAGAGAGACCAACAGCCATTTCTCCGTCAGCAACTGCTTTATAGACACCAGATGAACTTGAACCGATTTTACCATCAATAAGTGTGAAGAGATCTTTTACATAAGACCAAGCTTTATCGTCTTTGTAACCACCTTGAGCTTGTAGCATATTTGTTAATTGAGCAAAGGCGCTAGAAGAGTTTGCTGGGTCAGCAGTTGCAATTTTTCCTTTTAGTTCAGGTTTGAGAAGGTCGCTATATCCTTCGATGTTCATGCCTTTCGTTAAATCAGGATTGACGATTAAAACACTACCATCCAGTGTATAAGGCGTAGAGTAGCCAGTTGTGTTTTGATATTCTTTGATAACATTATCATTTTCTTTTGAAGTATAGTTTTCAAAGAGCTCTCCGTGGGTAGCATATTGTGTATAAGAACCACCAAAGATGACATCGGCTACAGGAGCTTCTTTTTCTGACTCTAGTTTTTTGAAAAGTTCTCCAGTACCAGCTTGAATCAGTTCTACTTTGATACCATATTTTTCTTCAAAGGCAGGAATAGTTGCTCCGATTAAGCCCTCTGAGTTTGGTGAATAAACGACTAGCGAACCGCCGTCTCCTTTATCAGATGAACCGCCATCGGCAGATTCATTAGAAGAACAAGCAGCAAGACCAAAAAGGGCTAGTCCGCAAGCAGCATAATACATCCATTTCTTTTTCATGATGGATACCTCCGTTGTGTTATTTAAGTTTATTGTAAAACAATGTAAGCGTTTTTAAAACTGATAATTCTATTCTATTAGAGTAAAATTCTCTACAAAAACGGAAGTAATCTTTTGATTTTATAGTAGGGTTTGACAGTTAATCATTGGAAAGTCAAATATTATTTTTTAGATTGGATATCTGTAAAAATGTCATTGTACTTTTTAAGAATGGCGGATTTGTTTTTAATGACATAATCTGAATCTTCAGTGGCAATATTGATTTCTGTCATAGCCTTCATATTTTTATTGGTTTTAGCATTTTTACGAATGGGTCTAATTGTTGTTTCAGTTCCTAGCTTATCTTGAATTTCTTGAGAAAGGAGAAAATCGATAAACTTCTTGGCGTTTTCCATGTGTTTGGCATTTTTAACGATAGCCGCGTTACCAGGTAAAAAGACGGTTCCTTCTTTTGGATAAATGACTTTTACATCAACTCCGTCATTTAAAAGTTTTAAGGCAGGGTCTTCATAGGTGAGCCCTACAGCCATTTCTCCATCTGCGACGGCTTTGTAAACATTTGAAGAGCTAGATGCAATTTTTCCATCTACTAGGGTAAATAGATTTTTCACATAGGTCCAAGCTTGTTCATTTTCGTATCCACCTTGATCAATAAGCATGTTTGTTAATTGAGCAAAGGCGCTAGAAGCATTACTTGGATCAGCAGTAGCAATTTTACCTTTTAATTTAGGATTGAGTAGATCATTGTAGCCTTCAATTTTAATATCTTTTGTAAGAGCTGAATTGGCAATGATGACACTGACATCAAGTGTATAAGGCGTGTAGAATCCAGTTTTATTTTGATATTCAGGGATTATCTGGTCGTTCTCTTGAGAAATATAAGGTTCAAAAAGATTTTCGTTAGAAGAGAAGAGGGCGTAGGAGCCTCCGAAAATGACATCGGCTACAGGCGATTCTTTTTCAGCCTCAGCTTTTTTGAACAATTCACCAGTGCTGGCTTGTACTAAGTCAACCTTAATACCATATTTTTCTTCGAAGGCTGGGATTGTTTCTTCGATAAGGTCTTCAGGGTTAGGCGAGTAGACAACCAAAGTGTTATCTGAATCTTTTTCAGCGCTAGTTTCAGCTTCTATAGGTGAAGAACATCCTGATAAAGAAAGGAATATCCAGCTACAAGAGAGAAAGAATAGTATTTTTTTCATAAGTATCTCCTTTTTACGAACATTTTCTCTACTTAGATTATTAATGTTTTTAAATTGTAGAGTTCTACAGGATATAATAAAAACCTTAAAGAAATCTAAAACGAGAAATAGGAAATGGGTGTCTCGAGCAAGGATGGGTAAACTGTAGCTGGGATTTCGATGAGAAGTATAAAATAAAAAGATTGCTACAGTAGAGTTGAGCAATCCTTTTACATCAATGGTTTTTATCCATGAGTTTTAATTCTTTTGGAGAAATATGGAGATACTTTTTAAAAACTTTGGCAAAATATTTATAGTCTGAAAATCCAACTTGTTCAGAGATATCGCTTAAGGGAGAATTAGGGGATTCAGCCATTTTATCTATAGCTTGCTTGAGGCGGTAGCGTAAGATATATTCATTTAGCGTCATTGGGAAATCTTCTTTGATAACCTTATATAGATAACTTTCGCTATACCCTAGATTCTCTGCAATGGTAGAAATGGTAAAGTGCATGCAGTAGTGTTGATGAACAAATTCAAGAATTTGCTGAATGATTTGGTTTTGTGTATCGACTTGTTGGATAGAGGTGAGTAAAGTTTGATATTCTTCTAAAAAAGGAGTTTCTTGATAAGTGCTAACTCGTAATCGCAAAACAATTTTTTGAAGACATTCTGTCAATTCCTTGGTATCAATTGGTTTGGATAAGAAATCTACCGCGCCATATTGCATGGCTTTTTTGGCATTTTGAAAATCGTTATAACCTGATAAGATAACTTTTTCATAGGGGAGAGTACGAGTGGCTTCAAACATCATAAAAGCATCCATAATTGGCATGGTGATGTCTGTTAAGACAATATGAGGTTCTTTTTCTTGGATGAGTTTCATACCCTCTTGACCGTGACTGGCAGTTCCTACGACTTGGATACCTAAGGCAGAGTAATCTACGGCAATCTCTAGCCATTTTCGAATGAGGTGTTCATCTTCTACGATGATGAGCTTAAACATGAGTTAGTCCTTTCGTTACAAATTTGACCCAAGTTTCTCCATGGCGATTGACTCCTAAATCTAGCTGGACATCAGAAAAGAAATTGCTCAATCGTTTGTAGCTGTTAACGATACCATGCTGGGTATGAGGGCTTTCTAAAGAGTCTAAAATAGCGAGTCGCTCTTGTTTTGTGAGCCCTCCGGCATTATCCTTGACTAAAAAAGTCAGAGAATCTTCTTCCAAGGTAATTTGGATATCAATATGAAGATCAATACGGTATTGCATCCCATATTTTATAGCATTTTCTACTAGAGGAAGCAAGAAAAGCTTAGGGATAGGCTGATTATCGACAGTTTCTGGACAGACAATATCATAAGAAAAGTGCTCAAAACGAATCTTATGAATCATAAGGTAATCCTCTATAATCTTTAAATCCTGACAAATGGTTGTTTCTTTTTCTAAATCGGTGATACTGTAGCGAAGAATGCGCGTGAGGTTTTGAATCAGGTCTTGTGTGAGAGCGGCATCCATTAAAGAAGTGATTTTAATCGTCTCAAGTGTATTGTAGAGAAAATGAGGATTGAACTGAGCTTCTAGCATTTTTCTTTCAAAAATCCACTTTTCTTTTTCTATGGTCAACATTTTCTGGTGAAGTTGATCTAATTCGTACAACATATTGTTGATTTTTTCGGCCATAAACTCAAACTCATCACCTGTTTGTAGAGAAAGCCTTTTTTCTGCTTGTTTAGGAATTTCTTGAAGTTGGTAAACCAAACTTTCAATAGGAACAGCATTGTGTGTGGCAATCTTATGAGCAATTCGCCTTGCTTGCCAGAAATAGAGGAAGAATATACATAAGGTGAGAATGGAGGCTAGACCAAGTAAGCTAGGAATGGGAAAAAAGGATTGAAAAGTATAGATTGAAAAAATAGCACCGACTTTTTCTTTTTGAACAATAAGCGGTTCATTCGCATACCAGTGGGTGCGAGAGTGTAGGAGTTTCTCATCAAATTTTTCAAGAGTGGAACGAGTAAATTGATTTGTATTGTTGGAAAACATATTTCCAAAGCTATCGGTAATGATGTATTTGGAATTGATCATTGGGAAACTTGAGATGAAATCATTCTCATTTACGAAAGCAATAGTATAGGCCTTAACTCGTTGGTTTTGAAGTAGTGGTTTGATAAAGAGTGTGTAATGTTGCTTATCTGAAGAGAGTGCAATTTTTTCTGTAACTTTTTCTTGAGAAGGATTTTGAATGAGCAGTTTTAGATAGTAGGGAGATAAAATACTTTCTTGATGATTGCGATTGGTACTAAATAGTAATTCACCTGTATCACTTAGAATAATGAGGTCAGAACTAAGTTTTAATTTAGCTTTTGTCTCGTAAAATAAGCTAAAGACCTCTCTCTCTGTGTGTTTGCCATCCAAAAATCCAGGAATCATTTTATGGTTCATGGTAGTCAGGAGCTCATTATTTGCTTCTTTCATTTCTTGAACCTGTTTTACAATCTGTCTCGTATCTTTGGAGAGTTGCTGCTTTTGTAAAACATAGGAAAAACCAAAAAGTAAAATGAGTAGTAAGAGTGAGGTCACAAAGGCTGCAATAGAGCTTCTATGGAGAATTTCTTTTTGGAGAGATTTTTTAAAGGAATGAGACATCCGCTACCTCCTTGGAAGGGTTTTCTGTTATAAGTATAGCAGTTTAAAAATTCTAGAGCAAGGTAAAATAGAAAAGTATAGAATAGAACGAGACCAAATTCCCTCAAAAATGGTATAATAGTAACATCACAAAATTGGAGAGAGACCATGAGTTTTTACAATCATAAAGAAATTGAGCCTAAGTGGCAGGGCTACTGGGCAGAACATCATACATTTAAGACAGGGACAGATGCATCAAAACCGAAGTTTTATGCTCTTGATATGTTCCCTTATCCATCTGGAGCGGGTCTGCACGTAGGGCACCCGGAAGGTTACACCGCAACTGATATTCTCAGCCGTTACAAACGTGCGCAAGGCTACAATGTCCTTCACCCAATGGGTTGGGATGCTTTTGGTTTGCCTGCAGAGCAATATGCTATGGATACAGGTAATGACCCAGCAGAATTTACAGCGGAAAATATTGCCAACTTCAAACGTCAAATCAATGCGCTTGGATTTTCTTATGACTGGGATCGTGAAGTCAACACAACAGATCCAAACTACTACAAGTGGACGCAATGGATCTTCACTAAGCTTTACGAAAAAGGTTTGGCCTATGAAGCGGAAGTGCCAGTAAACTGGGTTGAAGAGTTGGGAACAGCCATTGCCAACGAAGAAGTTCTTCCTGACGGAACTTCTGAGCGTGGAGGCTATCCAGTTGTTCGCAAACCAATGCGCCAATGGATGCTCAAAATCACGGCATATGCAGAGCGCTTGCTCAATGACTTGGATGAACTTGATTGGCCAGAGTCTATCAAGGACATGCAACGCAACTGGATTGGTAAATCAACTGGTGCCAATGTAACATTCAAAGTTAAGGGAACAGACAAGGAATTCACAGTTTTTACCACTCGTCCGGACACCCTTTTCGGTGCGACTTTCACTGTCTTGGCTCCTGAGCATGATTTGGTTGACGCTATCACAAGTCCGGAGCAAGCAGAGGCTGTAGCAGACTACAAACACCAAGCTAGTCTGAAATCAGACTTGGCTCGTACAGACCTTGCCAAGGAAAAAACAGGAGTTTGGACCGGTGCTTATGCCATCAACCCTGTCAATGGCAAGGAAATTCCAATCTGGATTGCGGACTATGTTCTTGCTAGCTATGGAACAGGTGCTGTCATGGCCGTGCCTGCCCATGACCAACGTGACTGGGAATTTGCCAAACAATTTGACCTTCCAATCGTAGAAGTACTTGAAGGTGGAAACGTAGCAGAAGCTGCATACACAGAAGATGGACTTCATGTCAATTCAGACTTCCTAGATGGATTGAATAAAGAAGACGCAATTGCTAAGATTGTGGCTTGGTTGGAAGAAAAAGATTGTGGGCAAGAGAAGGTGACTTACCGTCTCCGCGACTGGCTCTTCAGTCGTCAACGTTATTGGGGTGAGCCAATTCCAATCATTCATTGGGAAGATGGAACTTCAACAGCTGTTCCTGAAAATGAATTGCCACTTGTCTTGCCTGTAACCAAGGACATCCGTCCTTCAGGTACTGGAGAAAGTCCGCTAGCTAACTTGACAGACTGGCTTGAAGTGACTCGTGAAGATGGTGTCAAGGGGCGTCGTGAAACCAACACCATGCCACAATGGGCTGGTTCAAGCTGGTACTACCTCCGCTATATTGACCCACATAATACTGAGAAATTAGCTGATGAGGACCTCCTCAAACAATGGTTGCCAGTAGATATCTACGTGGGTGGTGCAGAGCATGCTGTACTTCACTTGCTTTATGCCCGCTTCTGGCACAAATTCCTTTATGACCTCGGTGTTGTTCCAACGAAAGAGCCATTCCAAAAACTCTTTAACCAAGGAATGATTTTGGGAACAAGCTACCGTGACCACCGTGGTGCGCTTGTGGCAACTGACAAGGTTGAAAAACGTGATGGTTCCTTCTTCCATGTGGAAACAGGAGAAGAGTTGGAGCAAGCACCAGCCAAGATGTCCAAATCTCTCAAGAACGTTGTTAACCCAGATGACGTAGTGGAACAATACGGTGCCGATACCCTTCGTGTCTATGAAATGTTCATGGGGCCACTTGATGCTTCCATCGCTTGGTCAGAAGAAGGTCTGGAAGGAAGCCGTAAGTTCCTTGACCGTGTTTACCGTTTGATTACAAGTAAGGAAATTGTTGCGGAAAACAATGGCGCTCTTGACAAAGTCTACAATGAAACCGTTAAAGCTGTCACAGAGCAAATTGAGTCTATGAAATTCAATACAGCCATTGCCCAACTTATGGTCTTTGTCAACGCCGCTAACAAGGAAGATAAGCTCTATGTGGACTACGCCAAAGGCTTTATCCAATTGATTGCTCCATTTGCACCTCACTTGGCAGAAGAACTCTGGCAAACAGTAGCAGCAACAGGTGAATCAATCTCTTACGTGGCTTGGCCAACATGGGACGAAAGTAAATTGGTTGAAGACGAAATCGAAATCGTTGTCCAAATCAAAGGTAAAGTCCGTGCTAAACTCATGGTCGCTAAAGACCTATCACGCGAAGAATTGCAAGAAATTGCTCTGGCTGACGAAAAAGTCAAAGCAGAAATTGACGGTAAGGAAATCGTGAAAGTGATTAGTGTACCTAACAAACTCGTTAATATCGTTGTGAAATAAGATAGGAATCCTTCAGAGTAGAATCTGGAGGATTTTTTATTTGACAGGAAGTTTCTATTTTGTTAATATGATTAACAAAGAAAAGAGAGATTATGGATAAAAAAGAATTTATTGCATTTAATAATCGTTTCAATAGATTTATTTTAGCGTTTGACCAGTTAAAAAAAAATCAACATAAAAGTGGTGTTGACAAATCCATTACGTTGAATGAGGTACATTTGATTGTTGTAATTTGGAAAAATCAGCCCTTAAATCTAGTAAAATTATCTGAATTATTAGAAGTTTCGAGAAGTGCAATAACTCAAAGTGTTAGAAGATTGATTCAAAAAAATTTAGTTGTTTTTGATTTTGAACCGAATAATGGGAAAAATAAATATTTGAGATTATCTGAAAAAGGCATCGAAGTTTTTAAAATCCATAAGGAACAACAAGCGCATATTGAAAAATCAATCTTTTCAGTTTTAAACAACTATAGCGAGGAGGAACTTCAAACAGTTGTGAAATTGATGGATGATATTGAAAAGGTGTGGGGAGAATTACCGTGGTAAAAGTCACGGTAAATTTCAAATATAATTGTTAAGTAAATTAACAAAAAGGAGAAGATATGACTGTAAACATAGAACTGATTTCACAAACAGATTTAGCGGATGAATCTTTTTATATTGCTATTAATGGTTTAGAACCAAGGGCAATGTATTGTGTAGAAATGTACCTGTCTGATTATTACTGTATAAATGCTCCCTTGCTTTTAGATCATGATGTTATATGGAAATCAACCGCAATTTTTTTATCTGATCAGGACGGTATGATTGATACCTCTCAGACAGCATCTATTTCGGGATCTTATAAAGGAGTTTCAGAAATGGGATTATTCTTTAATGCGAAACCGTTGAAGAATAGGAAAAGGAGATTACCGAGTTCTCTTGATAGAATTCCATTACGAGATTGTTTTGGTGTTGAAATTAAAATCAGGCTGGGAAAAGATATGGTCGCGGAGCAAAGTTTTGTAAGGCGTTATATGAATCTGGGAGTAAGATATCAAGATATCTATGACAAGCATTTTCAAGGTCGATTATTTTATGATGAAAAGTTAAGAAGGGCGCCAGCCGTGATTATTGTTAGCGGTAGTGAGGGAAGAATTGAAAAAGCTCAGAATATTGCCCAACTTTTATCTTCAAGAGGCTATATTTGTCTTGCAATAGCTTATTTTGGTTTAGAGGGATTATCTCAAAATTTAGAACGAATTCCGATAGAATGTCTGGAAGAGGCGAAAGATTTTCTATACCATCATCCTCAAGTTGATAATACAAAAATAGGAATATATGGTCGCTCTAAAGGAGCAGAGCTTGTTCTGGCTGGACAAAGTATTTTGGAAGATGTGCAATGTTTGGTACTCAATTCCCCCTCAAATGTAATATTTGAGGGAATAAAGGGAAAACTAAACTCTCATTCATCTTCTTGGACATATTTGCAAAAAGAACTTCCGTATCAAAAATTTCAGTTAGGAAATTATTTGTTAAACAAGTTTTTTGGAAAACACATTCCTGAAGATAGTAGGGCTCAGATTGATGTGAGTAAAATTGCCTCTCCTTTATTATTACTAGGAAGTGATGTTGATGAAATATGGAATGCATCATCCGCGATAGATGATATTATTTCACAATATAAAGGGGAATCCATTTTGTTTAAAAAATATCATGAAACAGGGCATATGTTGACGATTGCTTATCAACCGAATCATCGTTATCGAAAAGATTGGCGCTTATTAATGAAAGAAAGTGTAGACTCATGGTTTGCCACGATAAATTATTTTGATACACATCTGAAAAATTTGTAGATAGTGCTGAACCGTACTATAATAGTCCCAACTAAGATAAAAACACAGTTCTGGTTGGTAGTCCAGTCTAAAAAAGCAATTGTTCAAACAAGAGAGATTTGAACTCAAACAGTAAAAACGTAGAGAGAAGCATAAGGGACATTAACTCACTCGTTCCCATATTTGATTATTCCTCCATAAAGTGGATGGATGATTTTTATAAGAGGAGTTTGCATTATTGAATAGAAAACCAAGTGTTTCCTAAAATTTTCATTGAGATATGTTATACTATATTCAATAAGTGAATAAGGAGAAAGCTATGCCAGTAAATGAATATGATCAGATGATTGGGGAGTCAATGGAAGGTTATACACCGGGCGAATTGCCTTCTATTGGTTTCTTAGAAGGGCGTTATGCTAGGGTAGAGGCTCTTTCGGTGGAAAAGCATGCGGATGATTTATTAGCTGTTTATGGTCCAGATACTCCGCGGGAGATGTGGACTTACCTCTTTCAGGAACCAGTGGCAGATATGGAGGAGCTGGTTAGCCTTTTAAATCAGATGTTGGCTCGTAAGGATCGCTTTTACTATGCAATTATAGACAAGGAAACTGGTAAGGCTTTGGGAACATTTTCTCTCATGCGCATTGACCAGAATAATCGAGTGATAGAAGTGGGAGCGGTCACTTTTTCTCCAGAACTCAGGGGAACACGAATAGGGACAGAAGCTCAGTATCTCTTGGCACGTTATGTTTTTGAGGAGCTTAACTATCGTCGCTACGAATGGAAATGTGATTCTCTTAATCTGCCATCCAGACGAGCTGCGGAGCGTTTGGGATTTGTTTATGAAGGAACCTTCCGCCAGGCAGTCGTTTATAAGGGGCGTACTAGGGATACGGATTGGTTGTCTATGATTGATAAGGACTGGCCTCAAGTCAAAGCTCGATTGGAAGCATGGTTGGCTCCTGAAAATTTTGATAAAAATGGACGGCAGTACAAGAGCTTGAGAGAGTTTTAAGAGGTGTTGACATGATCACTATTAAAAAGCAAGAATTTGTCAAGCTAGAGGATGTTTTGCATCTCTATCAGGCTGTCGGTTGGACAAATTATACCGATCAATCAGAGATGCTGGAGCAGGCCTTATCTCATTCATTAGCGATTTATGTGGCGCTTGATGATGATACTGTGGTGGGCTTGATTCGTTTGGTTGGAGATGGATTCTCATCAGTACTGGTTCAGGATTTAATCGTTTTACCTATCTATCAGCGTCAAGGGATTGGTAGTGCCCTAATGAAAGAGGTTTTAGAGGATTACAAAGATGTCTATCAAGTTCAGCTGGTGACAGAAGATACAGAAAGAACCTTGGGCTTCTATCGTTCTATGGGCTTTGAAATCTTATCCACCTATAATTGTATAGGAATGACTTGGATGAATCGAGAAAAATAATAAAATTTGTTTTTTATTAAGCAAAATTTAAGGATGGTCTAGTATTATATAGTCATTAAATAAAGACCTCCTAACTTTATTTAATGAAATCCTAAAACTTTTTTCATCATAATCTCCTAATGAAGCCACCCAATCAGGTGGCTTTTTTCGTGGATAGGTGATGGTGATAGATTTTTTTTGCAAAATAGTAAAATTTGAGAAAAGTTAAGCTAGTTTTAAGCTTTGTCTTGTATCATATAGTTATTAAATAAAGACCTCCTAACTTTATTTAATAAAATCCTAAACTTTTCTTTTTCATAATAATCTCCCTTAACTCCACCCAATCAGGTGGAGTTTTTTGGCTCTATTTCAGGATTTTGGGGACTATTCTAAAAATCATTTTCCGATATTTTTCGGATTTTGGTCGGGGAATTGGCGGGGACTTTTTTTAGCGAATATGACTAATAAATAGGTCTGTTGTCGCTTCAGCTACTTCAAACTCAATTTGATTGTAAGTGACTGTTAATTGAAGGACTGGAACTGCTGTAATAATGTTCTTGGTTGTCGAGGAGTGAGTCATCATATTGTTGTACAGCGGTTAAAGCTTGCGAAGCTGAGAATGTAAATCTTTGACGAAATGTGTGAACTGTGGGATAATGAAAGAGAATTAAGTATTGTGTCTATATCATAGGCTAGAAAAGACCCCAAGCTCACGTCCAAATAAGCTTGGGGTCTTTTTTGACACTATTTGTCCTTGTTTAGCCATTTATCGACTAGCCGAAGAACGACACCGACCACAATCGGTTCGATGATAGTTTTAAGGATTAGTTCCATCATGGGCTATCTCACCTCCTTTCGTAGGCGGTGTAGCAGTGCCGTAGAATGTTATACCACATAGGTGCTAAACTCTGGAGTCACCCAATCAGGTGGCTTTTTTGTTTGTGGCTTGGTTTTTTGATATAATAGAGCCATGAGTAGAATTTTAGATAATGAGATAATGGGGGACGAGGAGTTAGTAGAACGCACGCTCCGTCCTCAGTATTTACGTGAATATATTGGGCAGGATAAGGTCAAGGACCAGCTTCAAATCTTTATAGAAGCTGCCAAAATGCGGGATGAAGCGCTGGATCATGTGCTTTTATTTGGCCCTCCAGGCTTGGGAAAAACGACCATGGCTTTTGTTATTGCCAATGAACTAGGTGTCAATCTCAAGCAGACTTCGGGTCCAGTCATTGAAAAAGCCGGTGATTTGGTAGCGATTTTGAATGACTTAGAGCCTGGGGATGTTCTCTTTATTGATGAGATTCATCGTTTGCCAATGTCAGTGGAAGAGGTGCTTTATAGTGCCATGGAGGACTTCTACATTGATATCATGATTGGGGCTGGTGAAGGCAGTCGCAGTGTTCATTTGGAGTTGCCACCTTTCACTTTGATTGGTGCGACGACTCGGGCTGGTATGCTCTCAAATCCGCTACGGGCACGTTTTGGAATTACAGGTCACATGGAGTATTATGCCCATGCTGACTTGACGGAAATTGTTGAGCGGACGGCAGATATTTTTGAGATGGAAATCACTCATGAGGCAGCATCTGAATTAGCCCTACGTAGTCGTGGAACCCCTCGTATTGCCAATCGTCTCCTCAAACGCGTGCGCGATTTTGCCCAGATTATAGGGAATGGGGTTATCGATGATCTTATTACTGATAAGGCTTTGACTATGCTGGATGTTGACCATGAAGGTCTGGACTATGTGGACCAGAAAATCCTTCGCACCATGATTGAGATGTACGGTGGTGGTCCTGTTGGTCTAGGAACTCTTTCTGTTAACATAGCAGAAGAGCGTGAGACAGTTGAAGACATGTATGAGCCCTACTTGATTCAAAAAGGTTTTATCATGCGGACACGTTCTGGACGGGTGGCGACTGCTAAGGCATATGAGCATTTAGGGTATGAATATATTGAAAAATAAGGCTGAAATTTTAGACTCTTTCAGAGAAAATCCGGATATGATGGCTATTTTGACTATCATCCGAAACCTTGGTTTGAAAGATTCTTGGTTGGCAGCAGGTTCTGTCAGGAATTTCATCTGGAATCTCTTGTCAGATAAATCCCCTTTTGACTGTGAAACAGATGTAGATGTGATTTTCTTTAATCCAGATATTTCTTATGAGGAAACCTTATTACTGGAGAAAAAGCTACGAGAGGATTTTCCTCAGTACCAATGGGAGTTGAAAAATCAGGTCTATATGCATCAGCATAGCCCTCATACTGCTCCCTATACCAGTTCCCGTGATGCTATGAGTAAGTATCCAGAACGGTGTACGGCTGTTGGACTACGCTTGAATGAAGAATCCGATTTTGAACTCTATGCACCTTATGGTTTGGAGGATATTTTGAATTTTCAAGTTCGTCCCACTCCTCATTTCTTAGAAAATGAAGACCGAATGGCTCTCTATCAAACACGATTATCCAAGAAAAATTGGCAGGAAAAATGGAAAAATTTGATTTTTAAAAATACTTAAGGAAACTTTAAGCTAGGAAGTGTATACTAAGTCCATAAGTTAAGAAGACCTTAACTTAAACTCCTAAAACTTTTTCATAATAATCTCCCTATAAAAAATAGAGTCGCCCAATCAGGCGGCTTATTTTTTTGAAAAATGGGCTTGGTGCCTGAGAATAATACTCAATGAAAATCAAAGAGCAAACTAGGAAGCTAGCCGCAGGCTGCTCAAAACACTGTTTTGAGGTTGCAGATAGAGCTGACGTGGTTTGAATTTGATTTTCGAAGAGTATAAATAGCTTAGTGATAGAAGAAAATAGGGAAATATGGTATAATGAAACGATAGATTTTTGAATAGGAATAAGATCATGTTTGGATTTTTTAAGAAAGATAAGGATGTGGAAGTAGAGGTTCCGACACAGGTTCCTGCTCATATCGGCATCATCATGGATGGCAATGGCCGTTGGGCTAAAAAACGTATGCAACCGCGAGTTTTTGGACACAAGGCGGGCATGGAAGCATTGCAAACTGTGACCAAGGCAGCCAACAAACTAGGCGTTAAGGTTATTACAGTTTATGCTTTTTCTACGGAAAATTGGACCCGTCCAGATCAGGAAGTCAAGTTTATCATGAACTTGCCAGTAGAGTTTTATGATAATTATGTCCCGGAATTGCATGCGAATAATGTTAAGATTCAAATGATTGGGGAAACAGACCGCCTGCCTAAGCAAACCTTTGAAGCTCTAACTAAAGCTGAAGAATTGACTAAGAACAACACAGGATTAATTCTTAATTTTGCCCTCAACTATGGTGGACGTGCTGAGATTACACAGGCTCTTAAGTTGATTTCTCAGGATGTGTTAGATGCCAAAATCAACCCAGGTGACATCACAGAGGAATTGATTGGCAATTATCTCTTCACCCAGCATTTACCTAAGGACTTACGAGATCCGGACTTGATTATTCGGACTAGTGGAGAATTGCGCTTGAGCAATTTCCTTCCATGGCAGGGAGCCTACAGTGAGCTCTATTTTACGGATACCTTGTGGCCTGATTTTGACGAGGCGGCCTTGCAGGAAGCCATTCTTGCCTA
This sequence comes from Streptococcus mitis, assembly GCF_946188685.1. Lineage (GTDB taxonomy): Bacteria > Bacillota > Bacilli > Lactobacillales > Streptococcaceae > Streptococcus > Streptococcus mitis_CC. Next base: position 130,950 of record NZ_CAMHWH010000001.1, on the reverse strand, counting down.
CAATCGTCGTCATCGCCGATTTGGAGGAGTTTAGGAGGAAATATGACACAGGATTTACAGAAAAGAACCTTGTTTGCAGGGATTGCCCTGGCTATTTTCCTACCAATTTTAATGATTGGTGGCCTCTTGCTTCAGATAGCAATTGGAATCATAGCCATGCTAGCCATGCATGAACTTTTGAAGATGAGAGGTCTAGAGACCATGACGATGGAGGGCCTCTTGACCCTCTTTGCAACCTTTGCTTTGACCATTCCCTTGGAGAATTACCTGACTTTTTTGCCAGTTGATGGGAATGTGGTTGCCTATAGTGTTTTGATTTCAATTATGTTAGGAACGACTGTTTTTAGCAAGTCTTATACGATTGAGGATGCTGTTTTCCCGCTTGCTATGAGTTTCTACGTGGGCTTTGGTTTTAATGCTCTATTAGATGCTAGAATTGCAGGGTTAGATAAGGCACTATTAGCCTTATGTATCGTCTGGGCGACAGACAGTGGTGCCTATCTTATAGGAATGAACTATGGTAAACGAAAATTAGCTCCGACAGTTTCTCCAAATAAAACCTTTGAGGGTGCCTTGGGTGGTATTTTAGGTGCTATTTTAGTAACCATCATCTTTATGATGTTTGATAGGACAGTTGCTCTTCCGTATGGAATTTACAAGATGTCAGTCTTTGCTATTTTCTTTAGCATTGCTGGACAATTTGGTGATTTACTAGAAAGTTCGATCAAGCGTCACTTTGGTGTCAAGGATTCTGGGAAATTTATTCCTGGACATGGTGGTGTTTTGGATCGTTTCGATAGTATGTTGCTTGTATTTCCAATCATGCACTTGTTTGGACTCTTTTAATCAAAAGACGGAGGAAACACTATGCTCGGAATTTTAACCTTTATTCTGGTTTTTGGGATTATTGTAGTGGTGCACGAGTTCGGACACTTCTACTTTGCCAAGAAATCAGGGATTCTAGTGCGTGAATTTGCCATTGGCATGGGACCCAAGATCTTTGCTCATATTGGCAAGGATGGAACTGCATATACCATTCGCATCTTGCCTCTGGGAGGCTACGTTCGCATGGCCGGTTGGGGTGATGATACAACTGAAATCAAGACAGGAACTCCTGTCAGTTTGACGCTTACTGATGATGGTAAGGTTAAACGCATCAATCTCTCAGGTAAAAAATTGGATCAAACAGCTCTTCCTATGCAGGTGACCCAATTTGACTTTGAAGACAAGCTCTTTATCAAAGGACTGGTTCTGGAAGAAGAAAAAACATTTGCAGTGGATCACGACGCAACGGTTGTGGAAGCAGATGGAACTGAGGTTCGGATTGCACCTTTAGATGTTCAATATCAAAATGCGACTATCTGGGGGAAACTCATTACTAACTTTGCAGGCCCCATGAACAACTTTATCTTAGGTGTCGTTGTTTTCTGGATTTTAATCTTCATGCAGGGTGGTGTCAGAGATGTCGATACCAACCAGTTCCATATTATGCCTCAAGGGGCTTTGGCTAAGGTAGGAGTACCAGAAACGGCACAAATTACCAAGATTGGCTCACATGAGGTTAGCAACTGGGAAAGTTTGATTCAGGCTGTGGAATCAGAAACCAAAGATAAGACGGCCCCGACCTTGGATGTGACTATTTCTGAAAAGGGGAGTGACAAACAAGTCACTGTTACTCCGGAAGAAAGTCAAGGCCGTTACCTTCTAGGTGTTCAACCGGGGATTAAGTCAGATTTTGTATCTATGTTTGTAGGTGGTTTTACAACTGCTGCTGACTCGGCCCTCCGAATTCTCTCAGAACTGAAAAATCTGATTTTCCAACCGGATTTGAACAAGCTAGGTGGACCTGTTGCCATCTTTAAGGCAAGTAGTGATGCTGCTAAAAATGGAATTGAGAATGTCTTGTACTTCTTGGCAGTGATTTCCATCAATATCGGGATTTTTAATCTTATTCCGATTCCAGCCCTGGATGGTGGTAAGATTGTGCTCAATATCCTGGAAGCCATTCGCCGCAAACCATTGAAACAAGAAATTGAAACCTATGTCACCTTGGCCGGAGTGGTCATCATGGTTGTCTTGATGATTGCTGTGACCTGGAATGACATCATGCGACTCTTTTTTAGATAATCGAGGAATATTATGAAACAAAGTAAAATGCCTATCCCAACGCTTCGCGAAATGCCAAGCGATGCTCAAGTTATCAGCCATGCTCTTATGTTGCGAGCTGGTTATGTTCGTCAAGTCTCAGCAGGTGTTTATTCTTACCTACCACTTGCTAATCGTGTGATTGAAAAAGCTAAAAATATCATGCGCCAAGAATTTGATAAGATTGGTGCCGTTGAGATGTTGGCTCCTGCCCTCCTCAGTGCAGAATTGTGGCGCGAATCAGGTCGTTACGAAACTTATGGTGAAGACCTTTACAAACTAAAAAATCGTGAAAAATCAGACTTTATCCTAGGTCCAACTCACGAAGAAACCTTTACAGCTATTGTCCGTGATTCTGTTAAGTCTTACAAGCAATTGCCACTCAACCTTTACCAAATCCAACCTAAGTATCGTGATGAAAAACGCCCACGTAATGGACTTCTTCGTACACGTGAGTTCATCATGAAGGATGCTTACAGCTTTCACGCTAACTATGATAGCTTGGACAGTGTTTATGATGAGTACAAGGCTGCTTATGAGCGTATTTTCACTCGTAGTGGTTTAGATTTCAAGGCAATTATTGGTGACGGTGGAGCTATGGGTGGTAAGGACAGCCAAGAATTTATGGCCATTACACCTGCTCGTACAGACCTTGACCGCTGGGTCGTCTTGGACAAGTCAGTTGCTTCATTTGATGAGATTCCTGCAGAAGTGCAAGAAGAAATCAAGGCAGAATTGCTTAAATGGATGGTTTCTGGTGAGGATACCATTGCTTACTCAAGTGAGTCTAGCTATGCGGCTAACTTGGAAATGGCAACAAACGAGTACAAACCAAGCAACCGTGTTGTCGCTGAAGAAGAAGTAACTCGTGTTGCAACGCCAGATGTTAAATCAATCGATGAAGTTGCAGCCTTCCTCAATGTTCCAGAAGAACAAACAATTAAAACCCTCTTCTACATGGCAGATGGTGAGCTTGTTGTAGCCCTTCTAGTTGGAAATGACCAACTCAATGAAGTTAAGTTGAAAAACCACTTGGGAGCAGATTTCTTTGACGTTGCAAGTGAAGAAGAAGTGGCAAATGTTGTTCAAGCAGGATTTGGTTCACTTGGCCCAGTTGCTTTGCCAGAGAATATTAAAATTATTGCAGATCGTAAAGTGCAAGATGTTCGCAATGCAGTTGTCGGTGCTAACGAAGATGGCTACCACTTGACTGGTGTGAACCCAGGTCGTGATTTTACTGCAGAATATGTGGATATCCGTGAAGTTCGTGAGGGTGAAATTTCTCCAGACGGACAAGGTGTCCTTAACTTTGCGCGTGGTATCGAAATTGGTCACATCTTCAAACTCGGTACTCGCTATTCGGCAAGCATGGGGGCAGATGTTTTGGATGAAAATGGTCGTGCTGTGCCAATTATCATGGGATGTTATGGTATTGGTGTCAGCCGTCTCCTTTCAGCAGTGATGGAGCAACACGCTCGCCTCTTTGTTAACAAAACGCCAAAAGGTGAATACCGTTATGCTTGGGGAATCAACTTCCCTAAAGAATTGGCACCATTTGATGTGCACTTGATTACTGTCAATGTCAAGGATGAAGAAGCGCAAGCCTTGACAGAAAAGCTTGAAGCAAGCTTGATGGGAGCTGGTTACGAAGTCTTGACAGACGACCGTAACGAACGTGTCGGAGTCAAATTCAGTGATAGCGACTTGATTGGATTGCCAATCCGTATCACTGTTGGGAAGAAAGCGGCCGATGGCATCGTAGAAGTTAAGATTAAAGCGACTGGTGATACTATCGAAGTTCATGCAGATAACGTGCTTGAAACGCTTGAAATTCTCAGCAAGAAATAAAAACTATAATCAGAAGAAAAACAAGGAAAAAATGTAACTAGTTTTTACCTTGTTTTTTCTGTATAATGGGAAAAATGAGTAGATAAAGAGGTAAATGTATGCTAAGATTTCCAAAGGATTTTGTCTGGGGATCCTCTACTTCTGGACCACAAACAGAAGGACGTGTAGCTGGTGACGGTAAGGGAGATAATCTCTGGGATTATTGGTACCAAGTGGAGCCAAATCGTTACTATAATGGAATTGGTCCAGATAAGACATCGACTTTTTATGAAAACTGGGAACAGGATATCGAGCTCTTGTTAGAAACTGGTCACACGGCCTTTCGAACTTCTATTCAGTGGTCACGGATTTTTCCACAAGGGAGTGGAAAAGTCAATGCTCAAGGTGTGGATTTCTATCGTAAGGTTTTTGAGGCTATTAAGGCTAAGGGGATTCGTCTTTTAGTCAATCTTTATCATTTTGATTTGCCTTTTGCCCTTCAAGAGGATGGTGATGGTTGGGAAAATAAGGCGACTGTTTCAGCCTATGAAGACTATGCTCGTTTTTGTTTTGAGATTTATGGAGATTTAGTGGATCAATGGATTACCTTTAACGAGCCAATTGTTCCAGTAGAATTTGGCTATTTTTACGATGCCCATTATCCACATAAGGTGGATGCAGAGGCAGCCGTTAAAGTAGCTTATCATACACAATTGGCCAGCAGTCGGGCGGTTAAGGCTTGTCATGAACTTTTGCCAGATTCCAAGATTGGGATTGTCTTAAACTTGACACCGGCTTATCCACGTAGCCAGCATCCTGCTGATGTCAAGGCTGCTAATATTGCGGACCTTTTTCAGGCCCAATCTTTCTTAGATCCGTCTGTTTTGGGGACTTATCCACAGGAGTTGGTAGAAATCTTACATGAATACGGTCTCTTGCCTGATGCTACAGAGGAGGAGTTGGATATCATTCGTGACAATACTGTGGACTTCCTTGGTGTCAACTACTATCAACCTTTGCGTGTTATGGCTCCTCGATTTGCGAAGCATCCAGAGAGTCCTCTTTTGCCAGAACATTTTTATGAGCCTTATGTGATGCCTGGACGTAAAATCAATCCTCATCGTGGCTGGGAGATTTATGAGCAAGGGATTTATGACATTGCCCAAAATATCAAGGAAAATTATGGTAATATCGAGTGGATGTTGACAGAGAATGGTATGGGTGTTGAAGGGGAAGAAAAATTCCGTGAGAATGGAATGATTCAAGATGATTACCGTATTGACTTTGTAAAAGGTCATCTTCGCGAACTTCACCGTGCCATTGAAGACGGAGCCAATTGTAAGGGCTACTTGATTTGGACCTTTATCGATTGCTGGTCATGGCTCAATAGCTATAAAAATCGCTATGGCTTGGTCGAATTAGACTTGGAAACGCAAGAACGTCGTCTGAAGAAATCAGGGCACTGGTTCAAGGAATTAAGCGATAATAATGGATTTTAAAAAGGACTCTGACTGATTATCCTAATTGGTCAGAGTCTTTTGCTAACAGGAGCGTAATTTGAACTATACCAATTTTTACTCTTGACAAGTGAAAGAAACAAGTATATACTGTTTTTGCTGATTCTATAAAAGAGGAATTAGACTATACCAATTTTAAGGAGAAAGCACAGCTGGTCTGTGTCGTATATACTATGTGTGGAATTGTTGGTGTTGTTGGAAACACAAATGCAACTGATATTTTGATTCAAGGGCTTGAAAAGCTCGAATACCGTGGCTATGATTCTGCGGGGATTTTTGTCCTAGGTGGTGCTGAAAACCACTTGGTGAAGGCTGTTGGTCGTATCGCAGAATTGTCTGCTAAGACAGCTGGTGTTGAGGGGACAACGGGTATCGGACATACTCGTTGGGCTACTCACGGAAAACCAACGGAAGACAATGCTCACCCACATCGCTCTGAGACTGAACGTTTTGTTTTGGTGCACAATGGGGTGATTGAGAACTACCTTGAAATCAAGGAAGAATACCTTGCAGGTCACCACTTTAAGGGGCAAACAGATACTGAAATCGCTGTTCACTTGATTGGAAAATTTGCGGAAGAAGATGGCTTGTCAGTTCTTGAAGCCTTCAAAAAAGCTCTTCACATCATCCGTGGTTCTTATGCCTTTGCCTTGGTTGACTCACAAGATCCTGAAGTCATCTACGTGGCTAAAAATAAATCACCACTTTTGATTGGTCTTGGGGAAGGCTACAATATGGTTTGTTCAGACGCCATGGCTATGATTCGTGAAACCAACCAATACATGGAAATCCATGACCAAGAATTGGTAATTGTTAAGGCTGATAGTGTGGAAGTTCAAGACTACGATGGCAACAGTCGTGAGCGTGCTAGTTACACTGCTGAACTTGACTTGTCAGATATCGGTAAGGGAACTTATCCTTACTACATGCTCAAGGAAATCGATGAGCAACCAACGGTTATGCGTAAACTCATCCAAGCCTACACAGATGAGGCTGGTCAAGTTGTCGTAGACCCAGCTATCATCAAGGCTGTTCAAGACGCAGACCGTATCTACATCCTTGCAGCTGGAACATCTTACCACGCAGGATTTGCTTCTAAGAAAATGCTGGAAGAATTGACAGATACACCAGTTGAACTTGGAATTTCATCTGAGTGGGGTTACGGTATGCCACTTCTCAGCAAGAAACCACTCTTCATCTTTATCAGTCAGTCTGGTGAAACAGCGGATAGCCGTCAGGTTTTGGTCAAGGCTAATGAAATGGGAATCCCAAGCTTGACAGTGACAAACGTACCAGGTTCAACTCTTTCACGTGAAGCCAACCATACCATGCTCCTTCATGCAGGTCCTGAAATTGCCGTAGCATCAACAAAGGCTTATACAGCACAAATTGCAGCCCTTGCCTTCCTTGCAAAAGCAGTCGGAGAAGCAAATGGCAATGCTAAAGCGCAAGCCTTTGACCTGGTTCATGAGTTGTCAATCGTAGCTCAGTCTATCGAATCAACTCTTTCAGAGAAAGAAAACATTGAAGCCAAGGTTCGTGAGCTTCTTGAAACAACTCGCAATGCCTTTTATATTGGGCGTGGTCAAGATTACTACGTGGCTATGGAAGCAAGCCTTAAACTCAAAGAGATTTCTTACATCCAGTGTGAAGGTTTTGCAGCAGGAGAACTCAAGCATGGAACCATTGCCTTGATTGAAGAAGGAACGCCTGTTTTGGCCCTCTTGTCAGATCCAGTCCTTGCCAACCACACTCGTGGAAATATCCAAGAAGTGGCAGCCCGTGGTGCCAAAGTCCTCACTATCGCAGAAGAAAATGTTGCTAAAGAGACAGACGATATCGTCCTTACGACCGTACATCCGTACCTCTCACCAATTTCGATGGTCGTGCCAACGCAATTGGTCGCTTACTTTGCAACTCTGCACCGTGGCCTTGATGTGGATAAACCACGTAACCTTGCTAAGTCAGTAACGGTAGAATAAGCTAAAAAAGTCTAGTTATCTAGGCTTTTTCTTGTAAGCAAATCGGTTGCTTGTACTCAAGATTCGTGTTAGAATAATTTTTCAAATTGAAGGACAGAAATAGACAGGGAGAATCGCAATGGTAGAATTGGGAATTTCAACATTTGGGGAAACAACGGAGCTTGAAGGTACTGGGCAAACTTACAGTCATGCCGAACGCATTCGCCAGTTGCTGGCAGAGATTGAACTGGCTGACAAGGTTGGTTTGGATGTATATGGGATTGGTGAGCACCATCGAGCGGATTTTGCGGTATCAGCCCCAGAGATTATCCTGGCAGCTGGGGCAGTCAATACCAAGAAAATCCGTTTGACCAGTGCAGTCAGCATTCTCTCGAGCATGGATCCGATTCGCTTGTTCCAACAATATGCTACTATCGATGCTTTGTCAAATGGGCGAGCGGAGATTATGGCTGGAAGGGGTTCTTTCACGGAATCTTTTCCCTTGTTTGGATATGATTTGAAAGACTACGAAGCCCTCTTTGATGAGGAATTAGACTTGCTCCAGTTGGTCAATGAAGAGACAAGGCTAGACTGGAAAGGTCGCTTGACCCAAACAATCTCTGGCAAAGAAGTTTATCCTCGTCCAGTTCAGGACAAATTGCCCTTGTGGATAGCGACAGGTGGTCATGTCGAATCAACAGTGAAGATTGCTCAGGCTGGTCTACCGATTGTTTATGCCATTATTGGTGGTAACCCTCGTTGTTTTAAAAAGTTGATTCAGGCTTATCGTGAGATTGGGAGCGAAGCGGGTCATGCCAGTCAGGAACTAAAGGTTGGGGCCCATTCTTGGGGTTGGATTGCTGAAGATGGCAAGCAGGCTGTAAAAGATTATTTCCATCCGACCAAGCAAGTGGTGGATGCTATTTCCAAAGACCGTCCGCACTGGCAGGAATTGAGTTATGAGCAATATTTGGAGCAAGTTGGGCCAAATGGTGCTATGTTTGTGGGCAATTCAGATCAGGTGGCCGAAAAATTGATTCGCATGATTGAAGACTTAGGTTTGGACCGCTTTATGTTGCACTTACCTCTTGGTTCTATGCCTCATGAACAAGTCCTGAGAGCTATTGAACTCTTCGGCACACAAGTTGCACCCAAAGTACGGGCTTATTTTGCCATGAAAGAGGCTTAATAAAAAATCCTAATCAGGCTGATAAAAAATCTATATAACAACTATTTTAAAAAAGCAATAAACAGAAAAGAATCTCTGAAAAGCTAGTAAAATCAAGCTTTCCAGAGATTTTTTTCTCTATTGATATAAACAATACCAATCAAGTCGATAGTCAATATATATTGGGAAAAGGTCAAAAGGAGTGGTAAGATGGTTTCAATCCAAATGGAAGGAGAAAAGTATGACAAGTAAAAGAGAGCTAGTTTTTAAAGCCATCCGAGGAGAAGAGGTGGAACGAGTTCCTGTTGGCTTTTGGTTTCATTTTGTAACACTGGAGGAAAAAGGGAAAGGTTTAAATAACCCACGTGTCTTTCAAAAAAGTGTAGAGGGACATCGTAAGTACGTTGAAAGAGTTCATCCTGACTTTGTCAAAATAATGAGTGACGGCTTTTTCATTTATCCAAGTAATGTCTATAGTCCTTCGGTTGCAAGTATTCAGGAGTTGGCTTCTATTGAGTCGATTGGTGAAAACCATCCTTGGATTCAGCAACAAGTAGAAGTAGTACAAGCTATTCGAGCAACCTTCACTGAGGAGATTGCTTCATTCTACAATATCTTTTCTCCGATTTCCTACCTGAAACGGTGGTTTCGTACAGAGACTTCTAGAGGTGATAAGGAAGTTGCTAATCTATTACTCGAAAATCCAGAGCTATTCAGGGAGGTTTTAGATGTGATAGCTGAGGATATCGTTATCCTAACCAAGGCAATTATTCAGGATGGTGGAGCAGATGGAATCTATCTCAGTACTCAAGAAATTCAGGATGAGCGCATCACAGCTGAATTGTATCAGACCTATATTGAGCCAAGCAACATAAAGGTTTTAGAAGCTGCCAATCAGGTAGGTGGGGTAAATATCCTGCATATCTGCGGTTTCCAAGGTGCCAGTAACAATGTGACTATTTTCAAAGATTATCCAGCCCAGGTTTTCAATTGGGCAACCCACCATGAAGCAGTCAGTTTACCTCAAGGTCAGGAGCTATTTCATGGCAAAGCGGTCTTGGGTGGTTTTGAAAATGGGAAGCAGAGCCTGCTTTATGGAGGTAGCAAGGCTGAACTACAAGTGGAAACCAAACGCTTGTTAACTGAAGCTGGGACTAGAGGAGTCCTTCTTGGAGCGGATTGTACAGTTCCAGATGATTTTGAATTAGAAAGATTGGACTGGATTCGTCAGGCTGCTATTTTAGAATAGGAGGGCCTTATGAAAAGAAAAAAGTGGCTATTGATAGGGACGGCCCTCGGCTTTGTCATCTTACTTGCGATCAGTCTTACAAAGGGACTTACTTGTAAGGAAGGGCCAAGATGTCATGGAGTTCAGGATTTTCAGAAAGAAAGTCTTCCCTTTATTCAAACCAATGATATTGCCAGTGTTTTATTAGTCGAAAAAGAAAGAAATGGAGAATAGAGATGTCAGAAAAAAGAGAATGGGTTTTAAAAGCATTTAGAGGAGAAGCGGTCGACCGTGTGCCTGTCGGTTTTTGGCACCACTTTACATCAGAAGAGGAATGGTTAAAGGGATTTTCAAATCCTGTGATTATTGAAAAGAACATACAAGGTCACAAACGTTTTATCCGTGACCTACATCCAGACTTTATCAAGTTGATGAGTGATGGCTATTTTGCTTATCCAAATCCAGTTATTGCCAAAGGAAAGTCACTCCAAGAGCTGTCGGAGATTCAACCTCTGGGTGAAGATCATCCGTGGATTAGAGAGCAGGTAGAATTAGTGAAGAAGATTAAGCAGGAGTTTACGGAAGATATTGTTGCTATTTACAATATTTTTGCGCCTGTGACCTACCTCAAATGGTTACTTGGAGAAGTGTCTGGTGGAGATGATCTCATTGCAGATTTCTTAGTTCAAGATTCTCAGAAATTGAAAAAAGTACTTGATGTGATTGCGCAAGATATCGCTAGCTTGAGTCAAGCTATTATTAAAGATGCAGGAGCAGACGGTATCTATCTTAGTGTGCAAAGTATTCAGGATGCGCGTGTTTCTGTTGAAGACTATCAGGAGATTATTGCGCCGAGTGAACTGACTGTTTTAAATGCAGCTAAGTCGGTTGGTGGGGTTAATATCCTTCACATCTGTGGCTATGAAGGAGCCCGAAACGATATTCATATCTTCGCTGACTATCCAGCTCATGTTTTTAACTGGGCAGTTGGTCCAGAAGGGATTAGCTTAAAAGAAGGTCGTGAGATTTTCAAGGGTCGTGCTGTTTTGGGAGGATTTGAAAACGGTAAAGATGGCCTTCTCTATCGAGGCAGTAAGGAAGAAATTCAAGCTGAAACCAAACGCTTGATAGAAGAAACAGGTAAAGATGGCTTCATACTTGGAGCAGATTGTACCATTCCGAGCGACATTGCAGTGGAACGTATCCAGTGGGTGAGAGAAGCATTAAATAAATAAAGGAGAAGAATATGAGTAAGAAAACATGGATTATTGGTGGAGTTGCGGTTGTGGCAGTGCTTGGAGCAACGATTGTTGGTAGAACTTTGGCAGGGGCATCTGCTAAAGGCGCAGATGCAGCTTCATCTGGACAAGTAACAACTTTAAAGGTTGCCCATACCCAAAACTATGTCCCTTATGATTTTATTGACGAAAAAGGGGAATCAGATGGTTATGAAGTCGCTGTTTTAAAGGCGGTTGATGAGAAATTAGCAGATTATAAATTTGAGTATACAGGAACTAGTGATGATGATCTCTTGATTGGACTGGAGTCTGGCAAGTACGATATTGGGACAAAAGGTGCTTGGTATACAGATGAAAGGGCTAAAAAATTCATTATTCCATCTGAGCCAGTAGGTGCTAGCATTATTGGTTTTACTGTCAGAAAAGAAGATGAAGGCAAATATAAGAATATTGATGATTTTGCCAAAAATAAAGGAAAATTAGTACCAATCTCTCCTCAAAATGCCCAGTGGAATGTCATCAATAGTTATAACGAGAAGCATAAAGATACACCAATTGAGTTGACAGCTGCTGAATCCTTCAAAGTGGCAGATGCTTATGCTTGGGTTTTAGAAGGACGATATGATGCCTTCTTTGATATCAAGTTGTCTTTTGAAAAAGCAGTGACAGCTGAGGATGGTTCTTACCACCAATATGCGGACAAACTTAGCTGGTTTCCATATAAAGGAATCCCGACCTATCCATTGATTCACCGTGATGAAAAGGACGAGAAGTTTGCTAAAGAATATGAAAAAGCAATTAAAGAATTAAAAGAAGACGGTACTCTAGCTAAACTTTCTCAAAAATACTTTAAAGAAGACGTCTTTAGCTACGTTGATAAAGATTAGATGAACAATCAGGCATGTTATACTCTTCGAAAATCTCTTCAAACCGCGTCAACGTCGCCTTGCCGTAGGTATGGTTACTGACTTCGTCAGTTCTATCCACAACCTCAAAACACTGTTTTGAGCAACCTGCGGCTAGTTTGCTTTTTGATTTTTATTGAGTATTAGAAAGAGGTTTATATGGTTTCATATGATTTTTCAAGAGTGTTCCAATTTTTACCAACCTTATGGCAGGCTCTTCCGATGACCTTGTCCGTTCTCTTTTTTACTACAATCCTTGGCTCCCTTTTCGGTGGCTTACTGGCTTGGGCACAAGTGGGAGAAGACAAGACTTTTGCAGGTCTTTCCAAGGGATACATTTTCACTCTTCGCTGTACTCCCCCAATTGTTTTACTGTTTTTAGTCTTTTATGGTTTACCTGAATTTTTAAAATGGTGGTTGAATTTAGATATTAACAACTGGTCTAAAACGGTCTTCGTATTATTTACCATGGTCTTGCTGTTTGCGGCTATCATTGCAGAAGTGTTTAAGGCCTCCTATCAGGCAATTCCCAAAGGTCAGATGGAGGCTGGAGTCAGTATTGGTCTGACCCCTAGTCAGACATTTTGGAGAATCATTTTTCCTCAGGCTTTTCAAGTGGCTCTTCCAAATATGACGACCGCTATTCTAAATTTGATGCGGGACGCTGCCCTAGCCTATACGATTGGTTTTGTGGATGTCATGGGGGCTGGGAATCTCTTAATCAGTCGCAATTTGGGGAATTACTCTCTTGAAACCTATACAGCGGTTGCCATTCTTTATTGGGGGTTAGCTTTGGCTGTTTCCTTCTTGAGTCGCTTGTTAGAAAAATCTTTGGAAACGAAAGGGAGATAGGATATGGATTTAGACTATATTGCAAAAACCTTTTTAGAGACCTTAAAAGGGGTACCGACCACCTTGATTATCATGATTGTAGCCATGGTCTTAAGTTTTGGACCAGCCTTGTTTTTAGCTCTGGGACAAATATATAAAGTCAAAGGTGTTCGAACTTTCTCTCTCGTGTATCTAGCTTTTATAAGAGCAACACCTCCGATTTTGCTGATTCTTTTCTTTTATAGTTTGTTTCCGAGTTTGCTCAATCAATTTCTTAAAAGCATAGGAAGTAATGTTGATATCTTTAAACTCAATCCCATCTATTATGCCTTTATTATCTATAGCTTAATGACAACGGGTAGTTTATCAGAAATCTTACGTTCGGCTATTTTGACTGTGGATAAGGGACAATTAGAAGCTGCACAAGCGATTGGCTTAACCACTAGTCAAGCTTATGTGAGGATTATTTTTCCACAGGCCTTGCGATCAGCTCTGCCCAATCTGGCTAATCTAGTTATAAATATTGTAAAAGGAACCTCTTTGGTCTTTGTGATGACCATTAAGGATATTACAGCTATTGCCCGTGTTGAAGCGTCTTATGGTTATCAGTATTTTGAATCATACTTTGTTATCTTTTTACAGTACATTCTTATTTGCGGTTTGATTCAATGGGGTTTTTCACTCTTAGAGAAACGCTATATTCGAAGAGAACAGGGACAAGTAGTGCCCCGTACAGGTTTAGCATAGGAGGAGACAATGTTACAAGTAGAACATGTTGCAAAAAAATTTGGAGACAGACAAGTCTTAGAAGATGTTAATCTCAAGGTCAACCAAGGGGATGTGGTTGTAATATTGGGGCCATCTGGATCAGGTAAAACGACTTTTCTCAGATGTCTCAATCATTTAGAAAAAGCCGATAGTGGCTCTTTGAAGCTTGCTGACAAAGACTACGATCTTGGCAAATTGACCAAAAAAGATATTTTAGAAATTCGCCAGAAGACCGCCTTTGTTTTTCAACATTATAATTTATTTGCTAATAAAACGGCCTTGGAAAATATTTTGGAGGGCCTGGTGATTGCTCGGAAAATTCCTAAGGAAGAAGCAACTAAACGTGCGGAAGTTGCCTTAGAAAAGGTTGGTTTACTAGCTTATAAAGATTATTATCCTTCTCAGCTTTCTGGAGGTCAGCAACAACGAATCGGTATTGCCCGTGCCATCGCTGTGAAACCAGAGGTCATTTTATTAGATGAGCCGACATCGGCCTTGGATCCAGAGTTGGTAGGGGATGTTTTAGATGTTTTAAAACAGTTAGCTAAAGAAGGAGTTACTATGGTAGTAGTGACACATGAGATGGGTTTTGCTAGAGATGTAGCCAATCATGTCATTTTTATGGATGGCGGGAAAATTGTTGAAGAAAATAATGCCCATGATTTCTTTAGTCGCCCACAGGAAGAACGAACCAAGCAATTTTTGGCACGAATTCTTTCGGATGCGACCTATAGTGTAGAATATATGATTTGATAGATAGGCTTATCAGGGCAAAAATCAATCCCCCGAGCGTTAAGGCTTGGGGGATTGTTCTATAGGAGGGCTAGTTTAGTTCTCTTTTTTGTTTTTTAGTAAGAAACCGAGACCTAGAAGGGCAAGGAGACTAATTCCTGCAAACAGGAGTTTGTGATCGTTTTTGGTTCCTGTATTTGGAAGTTCAGCTTGTTTAGCTAGGGGAACAGGTATATTTTCCTTGCTAGAGTTTTCTACCGATTCGTTTTGAACCGCCTCTTTTACAGATGATGCTTGTGCTTCTTGTGCTGGTTGTTGAGCTTGTGAATCAGTTGTAGCTTGGCTAGGTTTATTTTCCGCATCAGCTACTTTGGCATCTGGTTTTGCAGAATCAGGTTTAGTTTGTGGAGCTGGAGTTTGCTGTTCCGGTTTGACTACTCGGTTTGACATATTGTCTTGGCTATTATATTGCTCTTGCTCTTGTTTTAAGCTAGAAAGATCAAATTCTGATTTTTCTTCCACAGCTGGGGCGACAATTGCACCGCCTTGAGAGATTCGAAGAACAGTAGCTGTAAGGGCATTTAATTTCAAGCCTTTTTCAGTCCACTCAAGTCCTTTAGGGTTGGCAATTCCTACTGGTCCTGCTTGGTTTTCATCTGCTAAAACTTCAGCATTTCTGAGGTGGGCAAAGGCAGTTCCCAAGTTAAATTCGCGAGCTTTTTCGTCCGCATTGACAAAGACTGCGTAGATGTCTCCATTTGGAGCAGTGATTTGGTAGCCAATGACCACGTCTTCTTTTTCCACACCATTTTGGCCTGGTACAGTGATGAGGTGGACACGGTCTTTGATATCTTGGAGACTCTTAAGTCGGAAGGCATCTGTAGATTGACGAAGAGCAATCAACCCTTTCATATAGTCACGGCTCTTGACATTTTCAGGATATGCTTTTCCATCTGTAGCCTTAGTCCAGTCAAACTTGTTAATAGCATCACTCGAATCGTAAGAGTCATGGATGAAGTAAGGATAGTCAAATGGATTGCCGTCCTTATCACGCAACAAGTGAGATTTGTTTGGAACCTTATCCTCCGATACTGGAGTCTTGTAGGCTGGGTCACGGAATTGTTTAGTACGTCCGTATTCCTGACCAGAGTGGATAAACGGAGTTCCTTGAGCTGTCAAGACCATGAGATTTCCAAGTCGCAAACGACGGTGGATTTCAGCATAGTTCTCAGCTTTGCTTGGATCTTTTTTGATAGATTGGGCGATGATGTCAAAGAGGGTCAAGTTATCATGGGCTGCGATGTATTGGATGACATCTCCAGGGCTGTCAGCTTCAAAGTTGGTTGGTTGAGCAATGAGATTTTTGAAGATGGTGTTGATATCACGCTTGCCACCTGTGATAAAGGCAGGTTGGCCTTCGTTTGGATAACCAGACTTGAGGTTGTTACGGATGTCATCTGAAAAGACAGCGACAGTATCGGTATGTTTCATCCAATCTTGGTCAGCAGCTTTAGTAGGCATGTTTTCATCACCAGCATAGGTTCTCCAACCTTCACCAAGCATGATGAGGTTTGGATTGAGGGCGCGTGCAGCCTTGTACGCTTCTTCGATAGAAGCGGCATCATGGTCTCCCATCATATCGAAACGGAAGCCATCAACTTTGTAGGTATCAACTAGATATTTGATAGAGTCAACTAGGAGCCGTTTGGTCATATGGTGGGTTGTCCCCAAGCGTCCACCACCAAAGCTAGTTCGAGGTGTTCCGTCAGCATCCATAAAGTGGTAGTAGTTTGGCTCTAAATCTTCAAAGATATCGACCTTGGCTGTATGGTTATAAACGACATCTAGGATAGCTCCCATGCCACGTTTGTGGATTTCGTTGATGAGGTTTTTAAATTCTGCGATTCGTTTTTCTGGATTTTTAGGATCGCTTGAATACATACCAGTCAAGGAGAAGTAGTTTTGAGGATCATATCCCCAGTTATAGTTGCTGTTGCTTGAAGCATAGTCAGACAAGCGTTCATGGTTTTTCAATTCATTGACAAAGTAGTAAGACAAGACTGGAAGGAGCTGGATGTGGGTCACACCTAAGTCTTTGAGATAGTCTAGTTTTTCAATAAAGGCTTCAAAGGTACCAAATGGTTTGGTCAAGTCTTTTGCAATGGCAGGATCTGAAGTGAAGTCACGCACATGAGCTTCGTAGATAACGGCATCTTCACGAGTCTTGAAGTTGTGAATCTTACCATAAGTTAAGTCTTGAGGTCCTAGTTTGGCTGGATTTACAAAGGCAGCTTTAGCCACTTTATGGGCATCGTCGATCTTGGCATCATCACTATTCCAAGCAGCGAGGGATTTAGCGTAAGGATCGAGTGCAAGAACAGTTTTACCCTGACGCTCGATCTGGTATTGATAATAGTATCCAGTGAAATCTGTGATGCCTAGTTTGTTTGTGCTATCTAGAGTTTGTTTCCAAGTACCTTTTTCCCCTTTTTCAAGAGCGACAGTTCCAACCACTTTTTCAGGGTTATTCTTGTCGTAGACAACGACAGAAACCTTATCAGCACTTGGTGACCAAAGGGTCAAATCAACTTGTTTTCCTTCTTCTTTGAGGTCGGCTCCAAGTTTACCATCATAGCTGTATGTCTCATCTTTAAGTCGCCAGCTTGTTTTGGTAGTGAATTGGTCGGAATTGTAGCTAACAGTATACGGATGTTTTGTGTCAGAGAAATCTCCGCTGTAGGTCACTTTCTTGCCAGCTTCATCGATTGAAACATCGGTGATAGTTACCTTGTTTCCTAGGTGATTAGTGATGTTGGAGTGTTTGAGGATATCTTCTTTTTTGGCACCGACTAGTGTTGAAAAACTACTTTCAATGCTAGAAGTGCCTACGTGTTGGGCTCCTGTCATACGGATATCATGGACATAGTATGGATTTGTGTAAATCGATTCATCATCGTCTTTTAGGAAGATTTGGCTATGATTTTTTAAATCTGTGAACTTATAATCTTCTTTACGGATTTTCACATCGTCTCCTTGTTTGTTTCTGTCTAGTAATAAAAATCCAAGGTCTTTAGCTGCATCTTTGAGTGGAATATCGATATAGCGACCATATTTGCCTGTAGCCGTAAAGTCTGTTCCGTTGGGCCATTCACCACTACTTGGCTCTTTCACATCTCCCCAGTACCAGAGAGATTTCTTGTCATAGTTGCCATCTGTGCGGTAGTAGTTGACGCGAACAGTTCCTGCAGGTTGTGGCTCGTAAGAGAAAACCTTGTGATCTTGGTCCAACCAAGCCTCATTCATCTTTGGTGCCAGTTTTTCTACCGATTTATCGCCGGTCAGATTTTTCCCAGCTGTATTATTGATGAGGAAGCTAATTTTCTTGGCTTGCTCTCCCTTTAATTTGATATCTAGGTAATAGCCATAGTCATCTTTTTTGGCATCCTTGAAGGACAAGGCTCCGTTTGGCCAATTTTCAGATGGTTTTTCAACATCGTCCCAAGTCCATAGCCCTTGAGCATCCTTGTTTTCTTCAGGAAGTTTTTTGACATGGATACGGAAGTAGTTGTCTTCGATTGGCTCTTCTGCTTTAGTTTCATTTGTTACTGGACTCGTAGAAGTAGTTGGGTCACTTGAACGATCTTGTCCGATTTGTGGTGCTGAATCGGCTGGAGTTGCAGCAGGAGTTGTTGCCTCTGTTACAGGTTTTTCTTCTGTTTTTTCTAGGGAAGCGTTTGCATTTTCGGGCGAAGAAATATCACTTTCCTTCTTAACAGAGTTAACTGCTGTATCAGTAAGAGGTTGTGCAAGGGCAGTAGTAGTTTCACTATTACTTGCGTTAGTGCTTGTAGTATTTTCGTTGGCTGAGATAGTTGGTGTAGCCATGGCAAGCAGAACAATGCTTGCTCCAATAAGGACAGAACCAGTTCCATTTTTGAGGGAACGGATGCTGTAAACCATTTTTTTCTCAGTGTGAGATGGTGTTCTTTTCATAATCAATCTCCTATAAATGAATTTCTTTATCAGTATAGCACTTAGTAAAATAATATGCAAGCGTTTTCCTAAAATTGAACTAAAAGAAAAAATCGCAACAAATTTTGTTACGATTCAGCCAGCCTTTCTTATAGGAAAAGATTTTGTCAAAAAATCGTTAATCCCCTTGAAAAATCTAGCTAAATAGGGTATAATATGAATAATCATTTGTCGTAGGTTTTGTCTGAAATATTGTCCAGACAAGGCTCACAGCAGTTAAATCTTCTGAAAAAGTCAGATTTAGCTGCTCTTTTTGTGCTTTTTTTCAGGATTTTGTGTGTTTGTAACAGAGACTTAAAGATTCTGAAAATTTATCAAGAGGACACGGTGATAGGGGTTTTTAAAACCATATGACGATTAGAAAAGCCTGATTGACAAGGCTTGGAACTTATTTACAAAGGAGAATCATCTTGGCAGGACATGACGTTCAATACGGGAAACATCGTACCCGTCGTAGTTTTTCAAGAATCAAAGAAGTTCTTGACTTACCAAATTTGATTGAAATTCAAACTGACTCATTCAAAGATTTCCTAGACCACGGTCTGAAGGAAGTATTTGAAGATGTATTGCCAATTTCAAACTTCACAGACACAATGGAGTTGGAATTTGTTGGATATGAAATCAAGGAACCAAAATACACGCTAGAAGAGGCTCGTATCCACGATGCTAGCTACTCAGCACCAATTTTTGTAACCTTCCGCTTGATCAATAAAGAAACAGGCGAAATCAAAACTCAAGAAGTTTTCTTTGGTGATTTCCCAATCATGACAGAAATGGGTACTTTCATCATCAATGGTGGTGAACGTATCATCGTATCTCAGTTGGTCCGCTCACCAGGTGTTTACTTTAACGATAAAGTTGATAAAAACGGTAAAGTGGGCTACGGTTCAACTGTTATCCCTAACCGTGGAGCTTGGTTGGAACTTGAAAGTGACTCAAAAGATATCGCCTACACTCGTATCGACCGTACTCGTAAGATTCCATTTACAACCTTGGTTCGTGCGCTTGGTTTCTCAGGTGATGATGAAATCTTTGATATCTTTGGTGATAGCGAATTGGTTCGCAACACTGTTGAAAAAGATATCCATAAGAACCCAATGGACTCTCGTACCGACGAAGCTTTGAAAGAAATTTACGAACGTCTTCGTCCAGGTGAGCCTAAGACTGCTGAAAGCTCACGTAGCTTGCTTGTAGCTCGTTTCTTTGACCCACGTCGCTATGACTTGGCAGCAGTTGGTCGTTACAAAATCAATAAAAAACTCAATGTTAAAACACGTTTGCTTAACCAAACTATTGCTGAGCCATTGGTAGACCCTGAAACCGGCGAAATCTTGGTAGAAGCTGGAACAGTCATGACTCGTAGCGTGATTGAAAGTATTGAAAGCCATTTGGATGGCGACTTGAACAAGATTGTCTACATTCCAAATGATGCAGCCGTTGTGACTGAGCCAGTTGTTCTTCAAAAATTCAAGGTTGTTGCTCCAACTGATCCAGACCGTGTTGTAACTATTATTGGTAATGCTAATCCAGATGACAAGGTTCGTATCGTCACTCCTGCAGATATTCTTGCCGAGATGAGCTACTTCCTCAACTTGGCTGAAGGACTTGGCCGTGTAGATGACATCGACCACCTTGGGAACCGTCGTATCCGTGCGGTTGGTGAATTGCTTGCCAACCAAGTACGTCTTGGACTTTCTCGTATGGAACGTAATGTCCGTGAACGTATGTCTGTTCAGGACAACGAAGTCTTGACACCACAACAAATTATCAATATCCGTCCTGTAACAGCTGCGGTTAAAGAATTCTTTGGCTCATCACAGTTGTCACAGTTCATGGACCAACACAACCCACTTTCTGAGTTGTCTCACAAACGCCGTTTGTCAGCCTTAGGACCTGGTGGTTTGACACGTGACCGTGCTGGATATGAAGTACGTGACGTGCACTACACTCACTATGGCCGTATGTGTCCAATCGAGACACCTGAAGGACCTAACATCGGTTTGATCAATAACTTGTCATCTTACGGACACTTGAACAAATATGGTTTTGTTCAAACACCATACCGTAAAGTTGACCGTGAAACAGGTGTTGTTACGAACGAAATCGTTTGGTTGACAGCCGATGAAGAAGATGAATATACTGTAGCACAGGCTAATTCTCGTCTGAATGAAGATGGAACATTTGCTGAGAAAGTTGTCATGGGACGTCACCAAGGGGTCAACCAAGAGTATCCAGCTAATGTTGTTGACTATATGGACGTATCACCAAAACAGGTAGTTGCCGTTGCGACAGCATGTATTCCTTTCTTGGAAAACGATGACTCCAACCGTGCCCTCATGGGAGCCAACATGCAACGTCAGGCTGTACCATTGATTAATCCTAAAGCACCTTACGTTGGTACTGGTATGGAATACCAAGCAGCCCACGATTCAGGAGCTGCTGTGATTGCTCAGTATGATGGTAAAGTTACTTACGCAGATGCTGACAAGGTAGAAGTTCGTCGTGAAGATGGTTCATTGGATGTTTACCACATCCAAAAATTCCGTCGTTCAAACTCAGGTACTGCTTACAACCAACGCACTCTCGTAAAAGTTGGAGATGTCGTTGAAAAAGGCGATTTCATTGCTGACGGACCTTCTATGGAAAATGGAGAAATGGCGCTTGGACAAAACCCAATCGTTGCCTACATGACTTGGGAAGGTTACAACTTCGAGGATGCCGTTATCATGAGCGAACGCTTGGTGAAAGACGATGTCTACACATCTGTCCACCTTGAAGAATACGAATCAGAAACACGCGATACAAAGCTTGGGCCTGAAGAAATTACTCGTGAAATTCCAAACGTTGGTGAAGATGCCCTTAAAGACCTTGACGAAATGGGTATTATCCGTATCGGTGCTGAGGTTAAAGAAGGTGATATCCTTGTAGGTAAAGTAACACCTAAGGGTGAGAAAGACCTTTCAGCTGAAGAACGTCTCTTGCACGCTATCTTCGGAGATAAATCTCGTGAAGTGCGTGATACTTCTCTTCGTGTACCACACGGTGCCGATGGTGTCGTTCGTGATGTTAAAATCTTTACACGTGCAAATGGAGATGAATTGCAATCAGGTGTTAACATGCTGGTTCGCGTCTACATCGCTCAAAAACGTAAGATCAAGGTCGGAGATAAGATGGCCGGACGTCACGGAAACAAAGGGGTTGTCTCTCGTATCGTTCCTGTAGAAGATATGCCTTACCTTCCAGACGGAACTCCAGTCGATATCATGTTGAACCCACTTGGGGTGCCATCACGTATGAATATCGGTCAGGTTATGGAGCTCCACCTTGGTATGGCGGCTCGTACTCTTGGTATTCACATCGCAACACCAGTCTTTGACGGAGCAAGTTCTGAAGACCTTTGGTCAACTGTTAAAGAAGCTGGTATGGATAGTGATGCCAAAACAATCCTTTATGATGGACGTACTGGTGAACCGTTTGATAACCGTGTTTCTGTCGGAGTCATGTACATGATCAAACTCCACCACATGGTTGATGATAAATTGCATGCGCGTTCAGTTGGACCTTACTCAACCGTTACTCAACAACCACTTGGAGGTAAAGCTCAGTTTGGTGGACAACGTTTCGGTGAGATGGAGGTTTGGGCTCTTGAAGCCTACGGTGCATCAAATGTCCTTCAAGAAATCTTGACTTACAAGTCTGACGATATCAATGGACGTTTGAAAGCTTATGAAGCCATTACAAAAGGAAAACCAATTCCAAAACCAGGTGTTCCAGAATCCTTCCGAGTTCTTGTCAAAGAATTGCAATCTCTTGGTCTTGACATGCGTGTCCTAGACGAAGATGACCAAGAAGTGGAACTTCGCGACTTGGATGAAGGAATGGACGAAGATGTCATCCACGTAGATGACCTTGAAAAAGCCCGCGAAAAAGCAGCACAAGAGGCTAAAGCAGCCTTTGAAGCTGAAGAAGCTGAGAAAGCAACAAAAGCGGAAGCAACAGAAGAAGCTGCTGAACAAGAATAAGCAGTTCACTTAGAATAGAAAGGGAAGAAATAGTGGTTGATGTAAATCGTTTTAAAAGTATGCAAATCACCCTAGCTTCTCCAAGCAAAGTCCGTTCATGGTCTTATGGAGAAGTCAAAAAACCTGAAACAATCAATTACCGTACCTTAAAACCAGAACGTGAAGGGCTCTTTGATGAAGTTATCTTTGGTCCTACAAAAGACTGGGAATGTGCTTGTGGTAAGTACAAACGCATTCGTTACAGAGGAATTGTTTGTGACCGTTGTGGGGTTGAAGTAACGCGTACAAAAGTTCGTCGTGAGCGTATGGGGCACATTGAGTTGAAAGCTCCTGTATCTCACATCTGGTACTTCAAGGGGATTCCAAGCCGTATGGGCTTGACCCTTGATATGAGCCCTCGTGCCCTCGAGGAAGTTATCTACTTTGCGGCTTATGTGGTGATTGATCCTAAGGATACACCACTTGAGCACAAGTCTATCATGACAGAGCGCGAATACCGTGAGCGCTTGCGTGAGTATGGTTATGGATCGTTCGTTGCCAAGATGGGTGCCGAAGCTATCCAAGACCTTTTGAAACAAGTAGATCTTGAAAAAGAAATTGCTGAACTCAAAGAAGAGTTGAAAACAGCTACTGGACAAAAGCGTGTCAAAGCCATCCGTCGTTTGGATGTTTTGGATGCCTTTTACAAATCTGGAAACAAACCGGAATGGATGATTCTCAACATCCTTCCAGTTATTCCACCAGATCTTCGTCCAATGTTGCAGTTGGATGGTGGCCGTTTTGCCTCATCTGACTTGAACGACCTTTACCGCCGTGTTATCAACCGTAACAACCGTTTGGCTCGCTTGCTTGAGTTGAATGCACCAGGTATCATCGTTCAAAATGAGAAGCGTATGCTTCAAGAAGCGGTTGACGCTTTGATTGACAATGGTCGTCGTGGTCGTCCAATCACAGGGCCAGGTAGCCGTCCACTGAAATCATTGAGCCACATGCTTAAAGGTAAACAAGGACGCTTCCGTCAAAACTTGCTCGGTAAACGTGTTGACTTCTCAGGACGTTCCGTTATCGCCGTTGGTCCAACTCTTAAGATGTACCAATGTGGTGTGCCACGTGAAATGGCAATCGAGCTCTTTAAACCATTCGTGATGCGTGAAATTGTTGCCCGTGATATCGTGCAAAACGTCAAAGCAGCTAAACGTTTGGTGGAACGCGGAGATGAGCGTATCTGGGATATTCTTGAAGAAGTAATTAAAGAACACCCAGTACTTTTGAACCGCGCACCGACCCTTCACCGTTTGGGTATCCAAGCCTTCGAGCCAGTCTTGATTGATGGTAAGGCCCTTCGCTTGCACCCACTTGTCTGTGAAGCCTACAATGCCGACTTTGACGGGGACCAAATGGCCATCCACGTACCGCTTTCAGAAGAAGCCCAAGCAGAAGCTCGTATCTTGATGCTCGCTGCTGAGCATATCTTGAACCCGAAAGATGGTAAACCAGTTGTTACTCCATCTCAGGACATGGTTTTGGGTAACTACTACTTGACTATGGAAGAAGCTGGTCGTGAAGGTGAAGGAATGGTCTTCAAAGACCGTGACGAAGCGGTTATGGCTTACCGTAATGGTTATGTTCACCTTCACTCACGTGTTGGTATCGCAACAGACAGCCTCAACAAGCCTTGGACAGAAGAGCAAAAACACAAGGTCTTGCTTACAACAGTTGGTAAAATCCTCTTCAACGACATCATGCCAGAGGGTCTACCATACTTGCAAGAACCAAACAATGCCAACTTGACAGAAGGTGTTCCAGCTAAATACTTCTTGCCACTTGGTGGAGATATCAAGGAAGCAATCAGCAAACTTGAACTCAACCCCCCATTCAAGAAGAAAAACCTTGGAAATATCATCGCTGAAATCTTCAAACGTTTCCGTACGACAGAAACTTCTGCCCTACTTGACCGTATGAAGAACCTCGGTTACCACCACTCAACTCTTGCAGGATTGACAGTGGGTATCGCCGATATCCCAGTCGTTGATGACAAGGCTGAAATCATTGAAGAATCACACAAACGTGTAGAACAAATCACCAAACAATTCCGTCGTGGTATGATCACAGACGACGAGCGTTACAATGCTGTTACAGCCGAATGGCGTGCTGCCCGTGAAAAACTTGAGAAACGTTTGATTGCCAACCAAGATCCTAAGAACCCAATCGTTATGATGATGGACTCTGGAGCCCGTGGTAACATATCAAACTTCTCACAGCTTGCCGGCATGCGTGGTCTGATGGCTGCTCCGAACGGACGTATCATGGAATTGCCAATCCTTTCAAACTTCCGCGAAGGTTTGTCGGTATTGGAAATGTTCTTCTCAACTCACGGTGCGCGTAAAGGTATGACCGATACGGCCCTTAAGACAGCCGACTCAGGTTACTTGACTCGTCGTTTGGTTGACGTTGCCCAAGACGTGATCATCCGTGAGGACGACTGTGGAACTGACCGTGGTCTCTTGATCCGCTCTATCGCAGAAGGAAAAGAAATGATCGAGTCACTCGAAGAGCGTCTCAATGGTCGTTACACTAAGAAAACTGTTAAACATCCAGAAACTGGTGCAGTGATTATTGGTCCAAATGAGTTGATTACAGAAGACAAGGCGCGTGAAATTGTCAATGCTGGTGTGGAAGAAGTCACTATCCGTTCCGTATTTACATGTAACACTCGTCATGGTGTCTGCCGTCACTGTTATGGTATCAATTTGGCGACTGGTGATGCGGTTGAAGTTGGTGAAGCAGTCGGTACAATCGCTGCCCAATCTATCGGGGAACCTGGTACACAGCTTACAATGCGTACCTTCCACACGGGTGGGGTTGCCTCAAATACCGATATCACTCAGGGTCTTCCTCGTGTCCAAGAAATCTTTGAAGCCCGCAATCCTAAAGGGGAAGCGGTTATCACAGAGGTTAAAGGACAAGTTACCGCTATCGAAGAGGATGCATCAACTCGTACTAAGAAAGTCTTTGTTAAGGGTGAAACTGGCGAAGGGGAATATGTCGTTCCATTTACAGCTCGTATGCGTGTCGAAGTTGGAGACCAAGTAGCGCGTGGTGCTGCTCTTACAGAAGGTTCTATCCAACCAAAACGTCTCCTTGCAGTCCGTGATGTCTTGTCAGTTGAAACTTATCTTCTTGGTGAAGTACAAAAAGTTTACCGTAGCCAAGGGGTAGAAATCGGTGACAAACACATTGAGGTAATGGTTCGTCAAATGATCCGTAAAGTCCGTGTCATGGATCCAGGTGACACAGATCTTCTCATGGGTACCCTTATGGATATCAATGACTTTACAGATGCCAACAAAGATGTCCTTATCGCAGGTGGAGTTCCAGCGACTGGTCGACCAGTTCTTATGGGAATTACCAAAGCCTCACTTGAAACCAACAGTTTCTTGTCAGCGGCTTCCTTCCAGGAAACAACTCGTGTCCTTACTGACGCAGCTATCCGTGGTAAGAAAGACCATCTCCTTGGACTTAAAGAAAATGTTATCATCGGTAAGATCATCCCAGCAGGTACTGGTATGGCTCGCTACCGTAACCTTGAACCACATGCTGTCAACGAAGAAGAATACCTTAATCCTCCAGTAGAGGAAGAAGGAAATGAAGAAACAACAGAAGTAGTTGTGGATACTGCCGTTGAAACTGTGGAAGAAACAGTAGAATAAAAGAGAATAAGAGAGCCCTCGGGTTCTCTTTCTCTTTTCTGAAAACTTTCTCCATTTTTCCATGAAATGTGGTAAAATAATACTCAATGAAAATCAAAAAGCAAACTAGGAAACTAGCCGCAGGTTGCTCAAAGCACTGCTTTGAGGTTGTAGATAGAACTGACGAAGTCAGCTCAAAACACTGTTTTGAGGTTGTGGATAGAACTGACGAAGTCAGTAACCATACCTACGGCAAGGCGACGTTGACGTGGTTTGAAGAGATTTTCGAAGAGTATAAAAGAAAGAAGCTGACAAAGGAGACAAGTATGGAACAAACATTTTTTATCATTAAACCAGACGGTGTAAAAAGAGGATTAGTGGGTGAGGTGTTGAAACGCATCGAACAACGTGGATTGACAATCGAAAAATTGGAGTTGCGTACAAAGGTTTCAGAAGAGTTGATTGACCAGCACTATCAGAACTTGGTTGACCAAAGTTTTTACCCACCGATTCGTGAATTCATGACTTCAGGACCAGTTCTTGTGGGCATCATTTCTGGTCCCAAAGTAATCGAAACTTGGCGGAGCATGATGGGGGCAACTCGTCCAGAAGAAGCTTTACCAGGAACTATTCGAGGTGATTTTGCAAAAGCTGCTGGAGAAAACCAAGCTATCCAAAATGTTGTACATGGTTCAGATTCAGAAGAGTCAGCTAAGAGAGAAATTGCTCTTTGGTTTTAAGAGAAATAATAAAAGTTTGATGTAAGGGATACTTGCATCAAACTTTTTTGCATTTTAGAGTAGAAAACTGACAGTTGAGAAATATTTTAGCAATGGTAAGAATTTCTAGCCTATAATAAGAGCAAGTAGGGAGGAAGAATGATGGAAAAAATGAAAAAGCAAATTCGTGTTTTGTTATTGTTTACTATTTTTGGTATTAGTAGCTGTTCTTGTTTAAGTTTATCAACTTGGGCCTTGATGTTAAATCAAAACTGCTTCTATTATTTAGTTGGCATGTTGCTCCTTGCCAGTATTGGTGCAGGGCTAAACTACTATAGTGGAAAGGGAAATCAATCTTATTCAGTTTTTAAGGAAGATAAGCAACAATTCTTGTATAGTCTCTTGCTCTTAGTAAACATTTTGGGTTTAGCTTTAATTGTCATAGACCATATCCTTGCAGGAAATACATCCGTAGAAGGGTTTGTGGAAGCCTTTCTACCAAGTTTCTTTTTCTTATTTGGTATTGATTTGTTAGTTTTTCTACCGATTCAGAAGTATGTAAATGGATTGAAAAAGATTTTGGGTAAGAAGGAAATCTGTTTTATTAGTGGACTAGCTATTCTAATCTTTCTCAGAAATCCTTGGATGCTATTATCCATGACCTTTTATATTACCTTAGGAATGCTATTTCTAGGACTGTTGGTGCCAAAAGTCATTCGTTGGGAAGTTTCATTTTATAGCCACCTGATGAGAGATATCTTGTTGGTTGTATTCTTACTGTTTCTATTTTAAAATCAAAACAAGAACTGACCGAAGTTTTTACAATTCATAATATGAAATTCACAGATAATATCTCGACAAAGAACAACTTTTTGGTATAATAGAAACATGTACACTAAAAACGAAGAAGAGTTACAGTCCTTAGGTGAACGTTTGGGCTATTTATTGGAAAAGAATGATGTCTTAATTCTAACTGGAGAACTGGGTGCGGGCAAAACGACCTTTACAAAAGGCCTAGCTAAAGGGTTACAGATTTCCCAGATGATTAAGAGTCCAACCTACACTATCGTAAGAGAGTATGAAGGTCGTCTTCCGCTTTACCACCTAGATGTTTATCGTATTGAGGGAGATGCGGATTCTATTGATTTGGATGAGTTTCTCTTTGGTGGTGGGGTAACTGTCATCGAGTGGGGACATCTTTTAGGTGATGCCTTACCAGATACCTATTTAGAATTGGAAATTCTAAAAGAAGAAGACGGTCGCAGATTACATTTCCAAGCAAAGGGTTTGCGTGCAGAAAAACTCTTAGAGGAGCTTCAACATGGAGTATGAATTGCTCATTAGAGAAGCAGAACCTAGTGATGCGGCTGAATTAGTGACATTTTTAAATCGTGTCAGTGTAGAAACAGATTTTACCAGTCTGGACAGGAATGGCATTTTGATGACAGATACTGAGATGGAGTTGTTTTTGGATAAACATGCTCACTCGGAAAATCAAATCACTTTACTGGCCTTGCTGAATGATGAAATTGCTGGTCTGGTAAATATCACAGCTGATCAACGCAAGAGAGTTCGTCATATTGGAGATATCTTTATTGTGATTGGTAAGAAATATTGGAATAATGGGCTGGGAAGTTTGTTACTTGAAGAAGTCATAGAATGGGCACAGGCTAGTGGCATTCTTCGTCGACTTCAACTTACTGTCCAAACTCGTAATCAGGCTGCAGTTTATCTATATCAAAAACATGGCTTTGTAATTGAAGGTAGACAAGAGCGCGGTGCGTACATAGAAGAAGGGGAATTTATCGATGTTTACCTGATGGGTAGGCTGATAGATTAATAGAAATATGGTTAAAAAAATTATTGGAATGGTGCTAGCTTTTCTAGCTGTGACGGTTTTGGGTGTGGGTGTTTTTGCTTATACTATTTATCAGCAAGGTACACAAACCTTATCAAAAACCTATAAAAAAATCGGAGAAGAAACCAATGTTATTGAGGCGACTGAACCCTTAACGATTCTTTTGATGGGGGTTGATACTGGGAATGTAGAGCGTACAGATCAATGGGCTGGAAATAGTGATTCCATGATTCTCTTGACGGTGAATCCACATACTAAGAAAACCATGATGTTGAGTTTGGAACGTGACATCCTGACTAAAATTCAGCATAAAGATGGCCAGATTGAGGAAGCGAAGTTAAACGCTGCCTATGCTGGTGGAGGTGCAGAATTAGCTATTTCAACGATTCAAAAGATGATGAATATCCATATCGATCGCTACATTATGGTTAATATGCAAGGATTGCAACAATTAGTCGATGCAGTGGGTGGTATAACTGTCAATAACACGCTAGGCTTCCCAATTTCTATCAGTGATCAAGAGGAATTTAATACCATTTCTATCGGTGTTGGAGAGCAGACAATAAATGGAGAAGAAGCCCTTGTTTATTCCCGTATGCGCTATCAGGATCCTGAAGGAGACTATGGTCGTCAAAAGAGACAACGTGAAGTTATTCAAAAGGTTGTCGAAAAAGTTCTTAGTTTGAATAGTGTCAGTCACTACCAATCTATTTTAAAAGCCCTAAGTACTAATATGCAAACCAACATTGATTTATCTGCAAAAAGTATTCCAAGCTTGTTGGGCTATAAAGATTCATTTAAAACCATTGAATCACAACAGTTGAAGGGTGAGGGAGAGATGTTGCAAGGTATTTCTTACCAGATTGTTTCGAGAGAGCATATGTTGGAAATGCAGAATATATTGCGACGTTCTTTGGGACAAGAAGAAGTCACTCAGCTTGAAACAAATGTTGTCTTATTTGAAGATTTGTTTGGACGGGTGCCTGTTGGTGATGGGGAGAATCAACAACAAGGTGTTTTTGTAACAAATGAAGTAGAATAGTTCGTTTTTTAATACAAATAAAAAATTAATCGTGGGAAATTTCCTGCGATTTTTTCAAAAAAATACGAATAGATAGGTAGGAGGAAACATGAAAGCAGAAATCATTGCTGTTGGAACAGAGATTTTGACAGGACAGATTGTCAATACCAATGCCCAGTTTTTATCGGAAAAACTAGCAGAGATTGGGGTAGACGTATATTTTCAAACGGCTGTAGGAGACAATGAAGCTCGTCTCTTGTCCCTGCTTGAGATTGCCAGTCAACGCAGCAGTCTGGTGATTTTGACAGGTGGTTTGGGGCCAACTGAGGATGATTTGACCAAACAAACTCTGGCTAAATTTTTAGGGAAAGAATTAGTCTTCGATCCTCAGGCTCAGGAGAAGTTGGATGTCTTTTTTGCCCAGCGACCAGACTATGCCCGAACACCGAATAACGAAAGACAAGCTCAACTTGTAGAAGGAGCGACTCCGCTACCAAACGAAACAGGACTGGCTGTGGGGGGAATATTGGAAGTCGATGGAGTGACCTATGTCGTCCTTCCCGGTCCACCAAGTGAATTAAAACCCATGGTTTTAAACCAACTTCTACCTAAGTTGATGACAGGGAGTAAGCTATATTCCCGAGTTCTTCGTTTCTTTGGGATTGGCGAAAGTCAGTTGGTTACGATTTTGTCTGATTTGATTGATAATCAAACAGATCCGACTTTGGCCCCTTATGCCAAGACAGGAGAAGTCACTCTGCGTCTGTCAACAAAAGCTAGCAGCCAAGAAGAGGCGAATCAAGCGCTGGATATCTTGGGAAATCAAATCTTGGACTGCCAGACTTTCGAAGGAATTTCTTTACGAGACCTCTGTTATGGTTATGGAGAGGAGGCTAGCTTGGCCAGCATTGTGGTAGAAGAACTGAAAAAACAAGGGAAAACTATCACGGCTGCAGAGAGTTTGACGGCAGGGCTTTTCCAAGCTACTGTGGCGGATTTTTCAGGAGCTTCAAGTATATTTAAGGGTGGTTTCGTGACCTATAGCCTGGAGGAAAAATCAAAGATGTTGGATATTCCTGTCAAGGACTTGGAAGAACAGGGTGTGGTATCTGAATTTACAGCTCAGAAGATGGCTGAGCAGGCACGAAGCAAGACCCAGTCAGATTTTGGCCTTAGTTTGACTGGAGTGGCAGGACCAGATAGCCTCGAAGGACACCCGGCTGGAACAGTCTTCATAGGCTTGGCACAGGAGCATGGAACTAAGGTCATCAAGGTTAATATTGGAGGTAGAAGTCGAGCAGATGTACGTCACATTGCGGTTATGCATGCCTTTAACCTAGTTCGCAAGGCTTTATTAAGTGACTAACTTTTGATATAATAGTAGATAGGTCTGAGGACCATTAGAATGTAGGAGAATAGAATGGCGAAAAAACCAAAAAAATTAGATGAAATTTCAAAAAAATTCGGGGCAGAACGTGAAAAAGCCTTGAATGACGCTCTTAAATTGATTGAGAAAGACTTTGGTAAGGGTTCAATCATGCGTTTGGGTGAACGTGCTGAGCAAAAGGTGCAAGTGATGAGCTCCGGTTCCTTGGCTCTTGATATTGCCCTTGGTTCAGGTGGTTATCCTAAGGGACGTATCATCGAAATCTACGGACCAGAGTCATCTGGTAAGACAACGGTTGCTCTTCATGCAGTTGCGCAAGCGCAAAAAGAAGGTGGAATTGCAGCCTTTATCGATGCGGAACATGCCCTCGATCCAGCTTATGCTGCGGCCCTTGGTGTCAACATTGACGAATTGCTCTTGTCTCAACCAGATTCAGGAGAGCAAGGTCTTGAGATTGCAGGAAAATTGATTGACTCAGGTGCTGTAGATCTTGTCGTGGTCGACTCAGTTGCTGCCCTTGTACCTCGTGCAGAAATTGATGGAGATATCGGAGATAGCCACGTTGGTTTGCAGGCTCGTATGATGAGCCAGGCTATGCGTAAACTTGGTGCTTCTATCAATAAAACCAAAACAATTGCCATCTTTATCAACCAATTGCGTGAAAAAGTTGGGGTCATGTTTGGAAATCCAGAAACAACTCCTGGTGGACGTGCTCTGAAATTCTACGCATCAGTCCGTTTGGATGTTCGTGGAAGCACACAAATCAAGGGAACTGGTGACCAAAAAGATACCAATGTCGGTAAAGAAACTAAAATCAAGGTCGTGAAAAACAAGGTAGCTCCACCATTTAAGGAAGCCTTCGTTGAAATTATGTACGGAGAAGGGATTTCTAAGACTGGTGAGCTCTTGAAAATCGCAAGCGATTTGGATATCATCAAAAAAGCAGGAGCTTGGTACTCTTACAAGGATGAGAAAATCGGTCAAGGTTCTGAAAATGCTAAGAAATACTTGGCAGATAACCCAGAAGTCTTTGATGAGATTGACCATCAAGTCCGTGTTCAATTTGGTTTGATTGATGGAGAGGAAGCTTCTGTAGAAGGTGTTGAAACTAAAAAAGATGAAGCAGTTCAAGTAGACTCTGTGAATGAAGAAGTTACACTTGACCTAGGCGACGAGCTTGAAATCGAAATTGAAGAATAAGCTGTTAAAGTAGTGGAGAACATCCGCTGCTTTTTTGGTTTTTGATTCAAGTTTTTAGATCATCTATAGTTTGCTGTTTCTTGTCGCTCCTTTCGAAAGCTGATATAATAGCCTTATGAATAAAAAACGAACAGTGGACCTGATACATGGTCCGATTCTTCCCTCGCTCTTAAGCTTCGCCTTCCCAATCTTGCTATCAAATATTTTTCAACAGCTCTATAATACTGCTGATGTCTTGATTGTTGGGCGTTTTCTTGGTCAAGAATCCTTGGCTGCAGTAGGAGCGACGACAGCAATTTTTGACTTGATTGTAGGATTTACTCTTGGTGTTGGTAATGGCATGGGAATTGTCATTGCCCGTTATTACGGGGCTCGGAATTTTATAAAAATTAAGGAAGCAGTAGCAGCCACCTGGATTTTAGGTGCTCTTTTGAGTGTTGTAGTTATGCTGCTGGGCTTTCTTGGTTTGTATCCTCTCTTGCAATACCTAGATACTCCTGCAGAAATCCTTCCTCAGTCTTATCAATATATTTCTATGATTGTAACCTGTGTCGGTGTCAGCTTTGCCTATAATCTTTTTGCAGGCTTGTTGCGGTCTATTGGGGACAGTCTGGCTGCGCTTGGTTTTTTGATTTTCTCTGCTCTGGTCAATGTGGTTCTGGATCTCTATTTTATTACGCAATTGCATCTTGGAGTTCAATCGGCGGGACTTGCTACCATCATTTCGCAGGGTTTATCAGCGGTTCTTTGCTTTTATTATATCCGTAAGAGTGTGCCTGAGCTACTCCCTCAACTCAAGCATTTCAAATGGGACAAGGCCTTATACGCCGATCTCTTGGAGCAAGGTTTGGCTATGGGCTTGATGAGTTCAATTGTGTCCATTGGTAGTGTGATTTTACAGTCTTCTGTTAATACCTTTGGTGCCGTAATTATCAGTGCCCAGACGGCAGCTCGACGCATTATGGCCTTCGCCCTTCTTCCTATGACCGCTATTTCTGCCTCGATGACAACTTTTGCTTCGCAGAATCTTGGGGCCAAGCGACCAGACCGTATTGTTCAAGGACTTCGAATCGGCAGTCGTTTGAGTATGTCCTGGGCAGTTTTTGTTTGTATCTTCCTCTTTTTTGCCAGTCCAGCCTTAGTTTCCTTCTTGGCCAGTTCAACGGATGGTTACTTGGTAGAAAATGGTAGTCTCTATCTGCAAATCAGCTCAGCCTTTTATCCTATTTTGAGTTTCTTGTTGATTTATCGCAATTGCTTGCAGGGCTTGGGGCAAAAGGTCCTTCCTCTGGTTTCCAGCTTTATTGAACTAATCGGGAAAATCGCTTTTGTGGTCTTTATTATTCCTTGGGCAGGCTATAAGGGTGTTATCCTTTGTGAACCCCTTATCTGGGTTGCTATGACCATTCAACTGTACTTTTCACTGTTCCGTCATCCTTTGATAAAAGAAGGCAAGGCCATCTTGGCAACAAAAGTGTCATCATAGCTCGATTTGCTGAATAAAATCCATTTCCTCTAGTGAAAATCGAAAAAACTTGTGTTATAATAAGAAAGATTAAAATGTGAAAAAAGGAGATTCCTAATGGGACGTAAATGGGCCAATATCGTAGCCAAGAAAACGGCTAAAGATGGAGCTAACTCTAAAGTATATGCAAAATTTGGTGTAGAAATCTATGTAGCAGCTAAAAAAGGTGATCCAGATCCAGAATCAAACTCAGCTTTGAAATTCGTTATCGACCGTGCTAAACAAGCCCAAGTGCCAAAACACGTTATCGATAAAGCTTTGGATAAGGCTAAAGGAAACACAGACGAAACCTTTACAGAAGGACGTTACGAAGGTTTTGGACCAAATGGTTCTATGTTGATTGTTGATACTTTGACTTCTAACGTTAACCGTACAGCAGCCAATGTCCGTGCAGCTTTTGGTAAAAATGGCGGAAACATGGGTGCTTCAGGTTCGGTTTCATACCTCTTCGATAACAAGGGTGTTATTGTATTTGCAGGTGAAGATGCCGATGCAGTCTTTGAGCAATTGCTTGAAGCAGATGTGGATGTGGATGATGTAGAAGCAGAAGAAGGTACAATCACAGTTTACACAGCTCCAACTGACCTTCATAAGGCTATCGTTGCCCTCCGTGAGTCAGGTATCGAAGAATTCCAAGTTACTGAATTGGAAATGATTCCTCAGTCAGAAGTGGAATTGTCAGGCGATGACCTTGAAACCTTTGAAAAACTTTACAGCGTTCTTGAAGACGACGAAGACGTACAAAAGATTTATACGAACGTAGACGGGTTCTAATTTAACCTAGAGAACATAATCCTAAGTGAAAAAATCACTTGGGATTTTTTTAATCAAGAAAATAGTTCTCTAGGAAACTTTTTTCTTGACATCTTTTTTGAAAATGATAAAATAGTTCTCACGGAAACTTATTTAGTTCCTAGGAGAACTAAATGCGATGGTTAGAAAGGAGTTAGTATGGATAAACCGATGTTAGTCTTTAAGCGTTTTGGTCATCAGATTCACCTCATGGTGCAAAAGGAAGCCAAACGTTGTGGTATTGAATTTATGGGTGGGCCTCAAGGGCAGGTTCTGCGTTTTTTAGATCATTGTGAACAAAAAGAGGAACTGGTCCTGATTAAGGATATCGAGCAGGAACTCAATATTACCAAGTCTGTTGCTAGTAATTTGGTCAAGCGTATGGTGCAAAATGGTTTGGTGGAGTTGGAGGCGAGTCCTGTTGATAAGAGGGCTAAGTTTGTTCGTCTGACGGACAAATCGCGTTCTCAAGTGCAACAGGTTAAGGCCTTTTTTGAACGCATTGATAACCAGTTGATAGAAGACGTAGATGAAGATGAATTACTGATTTTTGAGAAAGTCCTTGCTCAACTACAGGAAAATATCAAGAGAATAGGAGGAGATAATGAAGAAATTAGCAAAACGAATTAGTGGAAAAGAATGGGGGATGATTTTACTAGCCCTTATCTTTACCTGCTTTTCAGTTTATCTAGAGTTGGAAGTGCCGACCTATATCTCTAAAATCACGGATTTACTTGGAACTCAGGCTACCAACTTGGATGAGTTATGGCAACCAGCAGGTATGATGGTGGGAATGTCCTTTCTAGCCTTCTTATCCGCAGTCGCAGTTGGATTTTTTGCATCCAGAGTGGCTGCTTCTTATACTAGTAGGCTGAGAAGTGATATTTTTAATCGAGTTTTAGACTACTCACAGACAGAGATTAAGAAATTCTCTATTCCTAGTCTCTTAACGCGTACCACTAATGATATTACTCAAGTTCAGATGTTGATTACTATGGGCTTGCAAGTGGTTACGCGTGGTCCGATTATGGCTATCTGGGCTATTGGGAAAATCTTAGGTCATTCAGAATACTGGCTCTGGGCCGTACTTGTGGCAGTGATTGTCAATGTTTTGATGACGACCGTTTTGATGACGCTAGCCTTTCCAAAACAGTCCTTGATTCAGGGGCTGACAGATAAACTGAACAGTATCACTCGTGAGAGTTTAACAGGTATTCGTGTTGTTCGTGCCTACAATGCAGAGGATTACCAAAATAAAAAATTTGCTGCAGCAAATGATGAATTGACACGCTTGAATTTGTTTGTCAACCGTCTTATGGCCATTCTAAATCCCATTATGATGGGGATTTCAAGTGGTTTGAGTGTGGCGATTTACTGGATTGGGGCCTATGTAATCAACGATGCTGCTCCGACGGCGCGTCTGCCTCTCTTTAGTGACATGGTTGTTTTCATGTCTTATGCCATGCAAGTTGTCATGGGCTTCCTTCTTATGGGGGCGCTCTTCATCGTTCTTCCCCGAACCATGGTCTCTGCTAAGCGGATTAATCAGGTTTTAGATTTGCATTCTTCTATCCAAAACCCTGCTCAAGTGCAGCTGGCTGATGAAAACCTCAAAGGTCAGGTCGAGTTTAAGGATGTGACCTTCCGCTATGCGGCAAATTCGGAGGCGGTTATTGAGCATGTTAGCTTTAGAGCAGAAGCTGGTCAAACAGTGGCCTTTATAGGATCAACTGGTTCTGGTAAATCAACTCTGGTCAATCTGATTCCACGTTTCTACGATGTGTCAGAAGGAGAAATTCTGGTGGATGGTGTCAATGTTCAAGACTATTCTCTAGAAGATTTGCGCAACAAGGTTGGTTATATTCCTCAGAAAGCGGTTCTCTTTTCAGGTGATGTCAAGGGTAATCTAGACTTTGGACACAGTCAAGAAACACCGCTTAGTGAGCAGGCTATGTGGCAAGCTCTGGAATTGGCCCAGTCTAAGAACTTTATCGAAGACAAGGAAGCGGGCTTAGAGTCAGAAGTGGTCCAAGGAGGAATTAACTTCTCAGGTGGTCAAAGACAGCGTCTAGCCATTGCGCGTGCCTTGGCTCGGAAGCCAGAAATCCTCATCTTTGATGACTCCTTCTCAGCCTTGGACTACAAGACAGATCGTGTCCTACGCCAAGAGTTAGCAGAGAAAACAAAATCTATGACCAAACTTATCGTTGCACAACGTATTTCAACGATTATGGATGCAGATTTGATTTTGGTCTTGGATCAAGGTAAAGTCGTGGGACAAGGCACCCACAAGGAGCTTCTAGCTAATAATGAAGTTTACCAAGAAATTGCCTATTCACAACTATCGAAGGAGGAATTGGAACATGGAAAATAAGAAAATGTCTCTCTGGAAACAGAGTAAACCCTATCTTGCAGGCCTCCAGTTTGCCCTTCTGATAGCCTTTCTAGCAACAATCGTATCCAATATCATTACTGTTTATGGGCCGACTCGCATCAAGGAAATGACTAATATCATTGCCAGTGGTCTGGAAACAAGTGTGGATGTCGCTGCGGTTGCAGCTATTGGTGGTTTTTTGGCCGTCATTTATGTGATCGGACTTCTATCAAATTATTTACAGGCATTTCTGTTTACAACAGCTATTCAACGTTTTTCAGAGCGTTTGAGAAGAGCCATTGCAGAGAAAATCAATCGCCTACCATTGGGATATTTTGATGGACACTCTCAGGGGGATACTTTGTCTCGTGTAACCAATGACGTTGACACTGCAGCCCAGTCCCTCAATCAAAGTCTGGGAACAGTTCTTTCATCCACTTTACTGGTCGTGGCAGTCTTGGTAACCATGTTTGGGATGAACTGGATTTTAGCTTTAGTGACGGTTGTTTCAACTCTTATTGGTTTTGCTTTCGTGTCTGTTTTTATGGGCAAATCGCAGGGATTCTTTAAGAGTCAGCAACAGGATTTGGCGGCTGTCAATGGCTATGTGGAGGAAATGTACTCTGGCCATAATGTGGTGACCAGTTATAATGCTATCGAGAGTACCAAAGAAGAATTTGCGACCTTAAACCATCGTCTGTATGACAGTATCTGGAAATCTCAATTTATTTCAGGGATTATGATGCCGATCATGATGTTCATTGGGAACTTTAGCTATGCCTTAGTGATTATCGTCGGTGCAGCCTTGGCCTTAAATGGGCAGATTAGTATCGGGATTATCGTTGCCTTTATGGCTTACGTGCGTATCTTTTCTCAGCCCCTTTCACAAATCGCTCAAGGGATTACCAGTCTTCAGCAGGCTAGTGCAGCCATGGGACGTGTCTTCGAATTCCTGGCTGAAGAGGAAATGGGAGACGAATCCCATAAAGAAAGACAATTGAGTGATATGAAAGGTCAAGTAGTCTTTGATCGAGTCTCCTTTGGTTATACACCAGAGCGAACCATTATTCATGACTTTTCTGCGACCGCTCATGCAGGTCAAAAGGTTGCCATTGTCGGACCGACCGGAGCTGGTAAGACAACTATTGTCAACCTTTTGATGAAGTTCTATGAGATTGATAAGGGAAGTATCCGTATCGATGGTGTAGATACCAAAGAGATGAAGCGTTCGGAAGTACACGATGCCTTTTCAATGGTCTTGCAGGATACATGGCTCTTTGAAGGAACCATTCGCGACAATCTTATCTATAACCAAAAAGGTATCAGTGATGAGCGCGTGATTGAAGCCAGCAAGGCTGTAGGGATTCACCACTTTATCATGACACTACCAGATGGTTACGATACAGTCTTGGACGACACGGTAACCTTGTCTGTCGGGCAAAAACAACTCTTGACCATCGCTCGTGCTTTGCTGAAAGATGCGCCACTCCTAATCCTAGATGAGGCGACCTCTTCTGTTGATACTCGGACGGAGGAATTGATCCAAAAAGCCATGGACCGTTTGATGGAGGGCAGAACTTCCTTCGTCATCGCCCACCGCTTGTCAACCATCCGTAATGCAGATCTGATTCTTGTCATGAAAGATGGCAATATCATTGAGCAAGGAAATCATGATGAGCTGATGGCGCAAGCTGGTTTCTACGCTGACCTCTACAACAGTCAGTTTACAGAAGACGAAGCAGAAGAATAAACCCAAAGAAGGCTTGACGGCCTTCTTTTTCTGCACTATACTAGAAGACAAGTGCTTCCCTGTAAGCAAAATTTGAGTAAGTGATGAGAAAATATATGAAAAATTATCAAGAATGGTATGACTACGTTGCTGCTAACATTGAAAATAGGCCCTTTCTTCTGAGCTTGTTAAGAACTTTCAATCGCTTCATGACGGTAGTTATGCCTATAATTTATCTAACCTTGTTAGCAACTATCTATCTCCAACAAGGACTTGGGAAACAGGTCGGAATCTATTTGTTTATCCCTGCATCAGGTTTTGTGATTTTGTCCTTTCTTCGTAAGAAAATCAATACTCCTAGGCCTTATGAGAAATGGGATATTAAACCCTTGCTTGACAGAGATAGTCCTGGTCAGTCTATGCCCAGCCGTCATGTCTTTTCAGCAACCATTATCTCCATGTCTTGCTTGCATGCTAGTCTAACTGTGGGCTTTATCTTGTTGGTCTTGTCAGCCCTCCTCGGTCTCGTGAGAGTTTTAGGTGGAGTGCATTTTCCCAAGGATGTAGTGGTTGGTTATATTTGTGGTCTTGTGTGGGGTGTGATTTTCTTTCTATTTTGACCTGCAAGTTAAGGTAACCCTACAACCACTTACGGGGTTAAAGTAACCACTTGCTTTTTTGCTCTTGTTTTCTTATTTTGGCTTTGATATAGTAGAGTCAGAAAGGAGATGGAATGAAGTTACGAATCGAAATTGACAGCAATTTAGAGGAAACTGAAATTGTCATCAAGGCGGCGGCTTTGACAGATGAAATTGCGGATTTGCAGCGGCTCTTGCAAGAGTCCAAGTCTCCTCGGTTGATTTTTTACAAGGGGACGGGTGAATATTATCTGGATTTGTCGGAAATTCTCTTCTTTGAGACGGAAGGTAGCAAGATTTATGCCCATACCCAGAAAGATGCCTACGAAGTTCGGCTCAAACTCTATGAGTTAGAGTCGATCCTGCCTCGCTATTTTAGTCGAGTATCCAAGTCAACTATCGCAAATATCCGTCAGGTTTACTCGGTGGACAAGTCCTTTTCAGGAACGGGCACCATTTCCTTTTATCAGACCCATAAGGAGGTTCATGTCTCACGACATTACCAATCCCTCCTAAAAGAAAATCTAAGAAACATGAGGTAAGAACATGAAAAAGAAAGCATTTGGTATTGTGTTGCTTATTTTGGCGGCATGGATTCTGTTTCAGGGACATTATGGTGTCCCATCCTTGGAGACTAAGTATTCTCCCTTCGTCTTTATTGCTTTTCTCCTTTATAAGGCGGTAGAATCTTTTCTTAGGCATCATTGGACAAGAGCTACTTTTTTAGCATTAATAGCGTTAAATATAGTGAATCTTTTTTATAATTGGATTCAGCTATCTCCTGTTTCACTTATTTTGGCTAGTATTTTAATCGTAATGGGTGTCAGCGCACTCACTCATTCTAACAGAACTTGGAATGGGAAAAAATGGTGGTATGATGGTGAAAAGACTATTCTTTCAGATAAGGAAGTCGCTTTTGGAAGTGGGACTTTCTACAAGCAAGAGCAAGAATTGGTAGAGGATCAAGTAGAAGTTGGTTTTGGGAATGCAAAAATCTACTATGACAATGCAGAGATGTTGGGAGATAGCGCAACCTTGAAGATAGAAGTCGGTTTTGGGAATGCAGTTATCTATGTTCCTCAACATTGGGGAGTTGATTTAAAGGTAGAAACTTTCTGTGGCGTAGCCAAGGCAGATACTCCTCTAGCCCCAACCAGCAAAACCTTGATTATCCGTGGAGATGTGGCCTTTGGGAAATTAGGAGTTGTTTACGTTGAATAAAAAAATCTTCCAATTCCCTTGCAAAAATGAAGAAAGTGTGATAACATAGTACGGTATGTGGTGCTAGCACATCCGCTATATTAGATCTAATAGGAGGAAAACACAATGGCTAAAGTATGTTACTTTACAGGTCGTAAGACTGTATCAGGAAACAACCGTTCACACGCGATGAACCAAACAAAACGTGCCGTAAAACCAAACCTTCAAAAAGTTACTGTTCTTATCGATGGTAAACCTAAAAAAGTTTGGGCTTCAGCTCGTGCTTTGAAATCAGGTAAAGTTGAACGCGTTTAATAATAAAAGTGAGGAGACCTTAGGGTCTTTTTTCTTTTACTGTAGATATAAAATCATTTGAAAAATAGAGTAAATATCCGCTGATACAGTATTCTGCTTTTACACTTGGGCTGAAATATGATAAAATAGAGTATCAACTAGTTGAGGTAAAAAGGATGACTGTAAAAATTAATACAAAAGATGGTCAAATCGAACTAACAGATGAAGTGATTGCAACCGTCGTAGGTGGAGCAGCAACTGAGATTTTTGGTGTGGTCGGTATGGCTAGTAAAAATGCCCTCAAAGATAATTTCCAAGCCCTTCTAGGTAAGGAAAATTATTCCAAAGGTGTCGTCGTAAAAGCGGCCGAAGATGGCAGTATTGCAGTTGATGTATATACCGTGTTGAGCTACGGAACAAAGATTAGCGAAGTGTCAAAAAACATTCAAGAGCGTGTTCGTTTTAGTTTGGAAAACCAACTTGGAATTACTGCTCAGACTGTAAATGTCTACATTCAAAATATCAAAGTTGTAGGAGAATAACCGTGTCAAAAATTACTACTAGCTTATTTCAAGAAATGGTGCAGGCTGCATCAACTCGCTTGAATAAGCAAGCTGAATATGTCAATTCATTAAACGTCTTCCCAGTTCCAGATGGAGATACTGGAACAAACATGGGAATGACCATTGAAAATGGAGCTAAAGAAGTTGCAGACAAGCCAGCTTCTACTGTTGGAGAGGTAGCGAGCATTCTTGCCAAAGGTCTTTTGATGGGTGCGCGTGGGAACTCAGGAGTTATTACATCTCAGCTTTTCCGTGGATTTTCACAAGCCATCAAGGATAAAGACGAGTTAACAGGTCAAGACCTGGCCCTTGCCTTCCAATCAGGTGTAGAAGTTGCCTATAAGGCAGTGATGAAACCAGTTGAAGGAACGATTTTGACAGTTTCTCGTGGGGCTGCTATCGGTGCTAAGAAAAAAGCTGAGCAAACAGATGACGCTGTTGAAGTCATGCGCGCAGCCTTGGAAGGTGCTAAAACAGCACTAGCTAAAACGCCAGACATGCTTCCAGTATTGAAAGAAGTTGGCGTTGTGGACTCAGGTGGTCAAGGTCTGGTCTTCATCTATGAAGGTTTCCTTTCAGCCCTTACTGGCGAATATATTGCATCTGAGGACTTTGTAGCGACACCTGCCAACATGAGTGAGATGATCAATGCAGAGCATCATAAGTCTGTGGCTGGTCATGTAGCGACTGAGGACATCACGTTTGGTTATTGTACTGAAATCATGGTAGCCCTTAAGCAAGGTCCAACCTATGCCAAAGATTTTGACTACGACGAATTCCGTAACTACTTGAATGAACTCGGGGATTCTCTCCTTGTTGTCAATGATGATGAAATTGTCAAAGTTCATGTCCATACAGAAGATCCAGGACTTGTTATGCAAGAAGGTCTTAAATATGGTAGCTTGGTCAAGGTAAAAGTTGACAATATGCGTAACCAACACGAAGCGCAGGTTGAGAAAGAAGCTGCTCAAGTTAGCAAGCCTGCTGAAGAAAAAGAGTATGCTTTGATTGCTGTGGTGGCTGGTAAAGGTCTCGCAGATATCTTCCGTTCTCAAGGTGTGGATTATGTTATCGAGGGCGGTCAAACTATGAACCCTTCAACTGAAGACTTTATCAAGGCTGTTGAACAGGTCAACGCTCGTAACATTATCTTTCTACCAAACAACAAAAACATCTTCATGGCAGCTCAATCTGCAGCAGAAGTTTTGGAGCAACCAGCAGTAGTGGTGGAAGCTCGCACTCTTCCCCAAGGTTTGACAAGTCTTCTTGCCTTTGATCCAAGCAAGTCAATCGAAGAAAACCAAGAGCGTATGACTGCTACTCTTAGCGATGTTGTTAGTGGAAGCGTCACAACAGCTGTGCGTGATACAACCATTGATGGCTTAGAAATCCATGAAAACGATAATCTTGGTATGGTTGATGGGAAAATCCTCGTGTCAAACCCTGATATGCATCAAACCTTGACAGAAACCTTGAAACATATGTTGGATGAAGATAGTGAAATTGTAACCTTCTATGTCGGTGAAGATGGAAGCGAAGAACTTGCCAATGAAATTGCTCAAGAAATCGCAGAAGAATTCGAAGACGTTGAAGTCGAGATTCACCAAGGTCAACAACCTGTTTACCCATACCTATTCAGTGTGGAATAAGATTAATGAAGAACTGAGAAATCAGTTCTTTTTTCTTTTTTAGTAAATGAAATCGGTATCTTTTTAATAAAAACAAAAATAACATTCATAAATAAACGTTAAAATAGAAAATTCAGAAAATTTCTTCTTTTCTCTTGAAAAATTTTGAAAAAATGGTATGATAGTAACAAGTTATTTTTAAGAGAAGAGAAAGGGGAACAATGGAGAAAATCAGTTTAGAATCTCCTAAGACGGGGTCGGACCTAGTTTTGGAAACACTTCGTGATTTAGGAATTGATACCATCTTTGGTTATCCTGGTGGTGCAGTCTTGCCTTTTTATGATGCGATATATAATTTTAAAGGCATTCGCCACATTCTAGGACGCCATGAGCAAGGTTGTCTGCATGAAGCTGAAGGTTATGCCAAATCAACTGGAAAGTTGGGTGTTGCCGTCGTCACTAGCGGACCGGGAGCAACAAATGCCATTACAGGGATTGCGGATGCCATGAGCGACAGTGTTCCCCTTTTGGTCTTTACAGGTCAGGTGGCGCGAGCAGGGATTGGGAAGGATGCCTTTCAGGAGGCAGACATTGTGGGAATTACCATGCCAATCACTAAGTACAATTACCAAGTTCGTGAGACAGCTGATATTCCGCGTATCATTACGGAAGCTGTCCATATCGCAACTACAGGTCGACCAGGGCCAGTTGTCATTGACCTACCTAAAGACGTATCTGCTTTGGAAACCGACTTCATCTATTCACCAGAAGTGAACCTACCAAGCTATCAACCGACTCTTGAGCCAAATGATATGCAAATCAAGAAAATTTTGAAGCAATTGTCCAAGGCTAAAAAACCAGTCTTGTTAGCTGGTGGGGGGATTAGTTATGCTGAAGCAGCTGCAGAATTAAATGAATTTGCAGAACGCTATCAAATTCCAGTGGTAACCAGTCTTTTGGGACAAGGAACGATTGCAACGAGTCATCCACTCTTCCTTGGAATGGGAGGCATGCACGGGTCATTCGCAGCTAATATTGCCATGACGGAAGCGGACTTTATGATTAGTATTGGTTGTCGTTTCGATGACCGCTTGACGGGGAATCCTAAGACCTTTGCTAAGAATGCTAAGGTTGCTCACATTGATATTGACCCAGCCGAGATTGGCAAGATTATCAGTGCAGATATTCCTGTAGTTGGAGATGCTAAGAAAGCTTTGCAAATGTTGTTGGCGGAACCAACCGTTCATAACAATACTGAGAAATGGATTGAAAAAGTTACCAAAGACAAGAACCGCGTTCGTTCTTATGATAAGAAAGAGCGTGTGGTCCAGCCGCAAGCTGTTATTGAACGAATTGGTGAATTGACGAATGGAGATGCCATTGTGGTAACAGACGTTGGTCAACACCAAATGTGGACAGCCCAGTATTATCCTTACCAAAATGAACGTCAGTTAGTGACTTCAGGTGGTTTGGGAACGATGGGATTTGGAATTCCAGCAGCAATCGGGGCTAAAATTGCTAACCCAGATAAGGAAGTAGTCTTGTTTGTTGGGGATGGCGGTTTCCAAATGACTAACCAGGAATTGGCTATTTTGAACATTTACAAGGTGCCAATCAAGGTGGTTATGCTGAATAACCACTCACTTGGAATGGTTCGCCAATGGCAGGAATCCTTCTATGAAGGTAGAACATCTGAGTCAGTCTTTGATACCCTTCCTGATTTCCAATTGATGGCACAAGCTTATGGCATTAAAAACTATAAGTTTGACAATCCTGAGACCTTGGCTCAAGACCTTGAAGTGATCACTGAGAATGTTCCTATGCTAATCGAGGTAGATATTTCTCGTAAGGAACAGGTGTTACCAATGGTACCAGCTGGTAAGAGTAATCATGAGATGTTGGGGGTGAAGTTCCATGCGTAGAATGTTAACAGCAAAACTACAGAATCGATCAGGAGTCCTCAATCGCTTTACCGGTGTCCTGTCTCGTCGT
The DNA here is from genome assembly GCF_946188685.1 of Streptococcus mitis. Taxonomy (GTDB): domain Bacteria; phylum Bacillota; class Bacilli; order Lactobacillales; family Streptococcaceae; genus Streptococcus; species Streptococcus mitis_CC. Next base: position 85,967 of record NZ_CAMHWH010000001.1, on the reverse strand, counting down.
CAGGTTAATATCGAAAGTATCTCTGTTGGAGCAACAGAAGATCCGAATGTATCGCGTATCACCATTATTATTGATGTTGCTTCACATGATGAGGTGGAGCAAATTATCAAACAGCTCAATCGTCAGATTGATGTGATTCGCATTCGTGATATTACAGACAAGCCTCATTTGGAGCGCGAGGTAATTTTGGTTAAGATGTCAGCGCCAGCTGAGAAGCGAGCTGAGATTCTAGCGATTATTCAACCTTTCCGTGCAACAGTTGTAGATGTAGCACCAAGCTCGATTACCATTCAGATGACAGGAAATGCTGAAAAGAGTGAAGCTCTGTTGCGAGTTATTCGACCATACGGTATTCGCAATATTGCTCGAACTGGTGCAACTGGATTTACCCGTGATTAAAAATCCAACTTAAATTTGTTAATCCAGCCTAAAAGGCAATAAATAATAGAAAAGAGAGAAAAAACTATGGCAGTTCAAATGGAATACGAAAAAGATGTTAAAGTAGCAGCACTTGACGGTAAAAAAATTGCCGTTATCGGTTATGGTTCACAAGGACATGCGCATGCGCAAAACTTGCGTGATTCAGGTCGCGATGTCATCATCGGTGTACGTCCAGGTAAATCTTTTGATAAAGCAAAAGAAGATGGATTTGACACTTACACAGTAGCAGAAGCTACTAAATTGGCTGACGTTATCATGATTTTGGCACCAGACGAAATCCAACAAGAATTGTACGAAGCAGAAATCGCTCCAAACTTGGAAGCTGGAAATGCAGTTGGGTTTGCCCATGGCTTCAACATCCACTTTGAATTTATCAAAGTTCCTGCGGATGTAGATGTCTTTATGTGTGCTCCTAAAGGACCAGGACACTTGGTGCGTCGTACTTATGAAGAAGGATTTGGTGTTCCAGCTCTTTACGCAGTATACCAAGATGCAACAGGAAATGCTAAAAACATTGCTATGGACTGGTGTAAAGGTGTTGGAGCAGCACGTGTAGGTCTTCTTGAAACAACTTACAAAGAAGAAACTGAAGAAGATTTGTTTGGTGAACAAGCTGTACTTTGTGGTGGTTTGACTGCCCTTATCGAAGCAGGTTTCGAAGTTTTGACAGAAGCAGGTTACGCTCCAGAATTGGCATACTTTGAAGTTCTTCACGAAATGAAATTGATCGTTGACTTGATCTACGAAGGTGGATTCAAGAAAATGCGTCAATCAATTTCAAACACTGCTGAGTACGGTGACTATGTATCAGGTCCACGTGTAATTACTGAGCAAGTTAAAGAAAATATGAAAGCTGTCTTGGCAGACATCCAAAATGGTAAATTTGCAAATGACTTTGTAAATGACTATAAAGCTGGACGTCCAAAATTGACTGCTTACCGTGAACAAGCAGCTAACCTTGAAATTGAAAAAGTTGGTGCAGAATTGCGTAAAGCAATGCCATTCGTTGGTAAAAGCGACGATGATGCATTCAAAATCTATAACTAATTGATAGAAATTAAGGTGAAGGCGAGTTGGGGGACTAACTCGCTTTTATAATCAACTCATCTCTCTTTTAAGAGGATGGATTGTGATAGTATGAGATAGTCTAGGAGAAAATGATGTTAAGTTCAAAAGATATAATCAAGGCTCATAAAGTCTTGAACGGTGTGGTTGTGAATACCCCACTGGATTACGACCATTATTTATCGGAGAAGTATGGCGCTAAGATTTATTTGAAAAAGGAAAATGCTCAACGTGTTCGTTCTTTTAAGATCCGTGGTGCCTATTATGCCATTTCGCAGCTCAGCAAGGAAGAGCGTGAGCGTGGGGTAGTCTGTGCCTCTGCGGGAAATCATGCGCAGGGAGTAGCCTATACCTGTAATGAAATGAAAATTCCTGCTACTATTTTTATGCCCATTACTACTCCGCAACAAAAAATTGGACAAGTTCGCTTTTTTGGTGGGGATTTTGTAACCATTAAACTAGTTGGGGATACCTTTGATGCCTCAGCCAAAGCAGCTCAAGAATTTACAGTTTCTGAAAATCGTACCTTTATTGATCCCTTTGATGATGCCCATGTTCAAGCGGGTCAAGGGACAGTTGCTTATGAGATTTTAGAAGAAGCTCGAAAAGAATCAATTGATTTTGATGCTGTCTTAGTTCCTGTTGGAGGTGGTGGTCTCATTGCTGGGGTTTCTACCTATATCAAGGAAACAAGTCCAGAAATTGAAGTCATCGGAGTAGAGGCTAATGGGGCACGTTCCATGAAGGCAGCCTTTGAAGCTGGTGGGCCTGTCAAACTCACAGAAATTGACAAATTTGCGGATGGGATTGCTGTGCAAAAGGTAGGTCAGTTGACCTATGAAGCAACTCGTCAACATGTTCAAACCTTAGTAGGTGTCGATGAGGGATTGATTTCTGAAACCTTGATTGACCTCTACTCTAAGCAAGGGATTGTCGCAGAACCTGCTGGAGCTGCTAGTATCGCTTCTTTAGAGGTTTTGGCTGAATATATCAAGGGGAAAACCATTTGTTGTATCATTTCTGGAGGAAATAATGATATCAACCGTATGCCGGAAATGGAAGAGCGTGCCTTGATTTATGATGGGATCAAGCATTACTTTGTGGTTAATTTTCCACAGCGTCCGGGGGCTTTGCGTGAGTTTGTAAATGATATCTTGGGACCAAATGATGATATCACACGTTTTGAGTATATCAAACGAGCTAGCAAGGGGACAGGCCCAGTATTGATTGGGATTGCCTTGGCAGATAAGCATGATTATGCAGGCTTGATTCGTCGAATGGAAGGTTTTGATCCAGCTTATATTAACTTAAATGGTAACGAAACGCTCTATAATATGCTTGTCTGAGGACTAATAAAAAAATATCATATTATTTGCACAATTGATGTATAGGTGCTATAATGAAGATGAAGAAAGGGGGCGATTCCTATGGACTTAGGAAATCGATTACGCTATTTCTATCATAACTCATTATAGTACCTATGTTTTTTTGATTCAGTTTATAGTAAGGGAGTAAAATTACTTGTTATATGTTAGGAGTTTTTTGAAATCTACTATTTTATATATAGCTAATCTGAAATTTAGCTAAATATAATAGGGATTAGAAAAAATAATCAATACTAATGAGATGCCTTATTATACTGAGATTACTGAGAAGAGTGATGGAATATTCGTAAGATGAAAACAGTAAAAAAATGAAGCATAGAATACTACGGTTTCCTAGCTATTTGTATTTTAATGGGTAGGAGAAATAAAAAGTAAACTTGATAAAGTAAATAACTGGTACAGTTGACCAAATGATTGAATGCTGGTGCAGACATGAAAAAGTCTAAAAGGAGAAAAATACTCGTTAGAAATGGTTTAGAGCAGAAGATTATTTTGTCAAATTTTTTTGTTTTACAGTGGAATAAATAATATGAAATAAGATTAGAATATGTCTAGATTATCGAGAATCAGCATCTGTCAAATACGAATATTATTACATAAATAAGATTTAATAATACAGTTATTTTAAAGAACTATAAAAATTGTTTTCGACAATGAAAAACCTACATATTATCAGCTTTAATAAGATAGTAAGTAAAAATAAGGGCGTTTATTTTATTGAATATATGTTTTTTTATTGACAAAAAGCATAAAAGCGTATACAATTAGATATCGTAAATAAGAAAATAGGAGAAAGACATGGCTAAGTCAAACTTTGAAAAAGTAGAATCAGTTGTTGGCTGGGTTCGTGATAAGAAAATCACAGGCTACCGTATCTCTAAAGAAACGAATGCGCGTGAAATGTCTATCATTGCTCTAGCTCAGGGGCGTGCAAAAGTTAAAAATATTTCGTTTGAAACGGCTCTAGGTTTAATTGATTTCTATGATAAAAATCATGAAAAATTTGAAGATTAATCTTTGGATAATGGTGGATTCTTGAATAGGGTCTGCCTTTTCATTTTTTGGCTAGTAAAAAGACTGCACGGTTGATGCAGCCTTTTCTTTTTATTTGAGATAGCGTTGAAGGAATTCTTTTGTACGGTCTTCTTTAGGATTGGTGAAGAGGTCTTCTGGTTTGCCTTCTTCAGCAATCACACCCTTATCCATAAAGATAACACGGTGAGAGACGTCACGGGCGAATTCCATTTCGTGGGTTACGACAATCATAGTCAAGCCTTCCTGAGCCAGATCTTGCATGATTTTGAGGACTTCTCCAACCATTTCTGGATCGAGAGCTGATGTTGGTTCATCAAAGAGAATGGCGTCCGGATTCATTGAAAGGGCACGAGCGATGGCTACACGTTGTTTTTGACCACCTGAGAGTTGTTTTGGTTTGGCTTGCCAGTAGCGTTCTCCCATGCCGACCTTTTCTAGGTTTTCTTTGGCAATCTTTTCAGCTTCTGTACGTTCGCGTTTAAGGACAGTTGTCTGAGCGACAATTGTGTTTTCAAGTACGTTAAGATTTTCAAAGAGGTTAAAGGATTGGAACACCATCCCCAACTTTTCACGGTATTGCGTGAGGTCATAGCATTTTTCGAGAACGTTTTGTCCATGATAAAGGATTTGTCCATCAGTTGGAGTTTCAAGTAGGTTAATGGAGCGTAGGAAGGTTGATTTTCCGCTTCCAGAGCTTCCGATGATAGAGATAACTTCACCCTTGTGAACAGTTAGAGAAATGTCTTTTAGCACTTCGTTTTGTCCATAGGATTTTTTGAGGTGTTTAATTTCAAGGATTGCTTGTGTCATTATTTCAAATCCTCCGTTTGCATTTGGTTAGCACCTGTAGTATAGGTATCCATGTCCATGCGGCGTTCGATGAATCGTAGGATACGTGTTACGGTGAAGGTGAGGACAAAGTAAATCACGGCGATGATTGTAAATGTCTGGAAGTATTGATAGGTTTGTGTTGCTACGGTATTTCCTGAGAAGTAAAGTTCGACAACCGAGATAACGTTCAATACAGATGTATCTTTGATATTGATGACAAATTCATTACCAGTTGCTGGTAGGATGTTACGAACTACCTGAGGGAGGACAATCTTACGCATGGTTTGGTTATGGGTCATACCAAGAGCAGTCGCGGCTTCAAATTGTCCCTTGTCAACTGCTAGGATACCACCACGAACAATTTCAGTCATGTAGGCACCGGTGTTGATCGAAACGATGAAGATAGCAGCCAGTGTACGGTCAAGGTTGATACCGAAAGCTTGGGCAGTTCCATAGTAGATAACCATCGATTGAACAATCATAGGTGTACCACGGAAAATTTCAATGTAGACATTGAGGATCCAGCCGACTAGTTTTTGTAGACCATAAATGGCTTTATTCTCAGATAGAGGAGCAGTACGGAAGACACCAATGGCAAGGCCGATAATGAGACCTGTGATGGTTCCGACGATAGAGATTAAAAGAGTGACACCAGCACCACGCAAAAGTTGTTGCCAGTTTTCAGAAAGAATTTTAGCGACTTGGCTAAAGAAACTACTGCTAGTCTCTTCAGTTGTTGTAGCTTCGGCAGGTTGTTCCTTGATCATACGATCCATCAAGGCAACTTGATCGTCTTTTGAAATGGTTTCAATGCTGGCATTGATTTGGCTAATACGGTTGTCATCTTTACGAAGTCCAATGGCGATAGCTGTATCTTCTTCCCCCGTTTTGAAACCTGGTTCTACTTGAACCATTTTAAACTTAGAGTTAGCAGCTTCGGCAGTCAGAGCTTCTGGGCGTTCAGAAACATAAGCATCGATGACACCAGCCTCAAGAGCTTGGCGCATTTGAGCGAAGTCTCCCATGGCTGTTTCTTTTTTAGCGCCCGGGATTTGTGCAATCAAGTCGTAGAGGTAGACACCTTGTTGAGAAGTGATTTTCGCACCGTTAAAGTCATCCAAAGATTTAGCACTTGCGTAGGCAGAATCTTTTTTGACAAGCAAAACTGGTTCGCTAGTGTAGTAACTGCTTGAAAAGGCAATTTCTTGTTTACGCTCGGCAGTAGGACTCATACCTGCGATAATCATGTCAATCTTACCAGAAGTAAGGGCAGGGACTAGACCTTCCCACTTTGTTTTAACAACCAAAGGTTCTTTACCTAAGTCCTTAGCGATTTTCTTGGCGATTTGAACATCATATCCGTTAGCATACTGGTTAGTCCCATCGATTTTGACAGCTCCATTGCTATCATCGTCCTGAGTCCAGTTAAAGGGAGCATATGCTGCTTCCATCCCGATGCGTAAATATTCATCGGCTTGGGCAACATTGACAAGTCCCAGCATCAGCAAGAGACTTGTGAAAATAGATAAGTATATTTTTCTCATGATTTCTCCTATTTCTAATCTATTAAAAAATAACTGTCTCCTATTTTATCGAAAAAAACTCTATTTTTCAATATAGGTAAGCCCTTACTTGAGAAAAAATGATATAATGATAGCAAAGATAAAAGGGGGGCTTAGTTGATGAAAAAAACTTTTTTCTTACTAGTGTTAGGCTTGTTTTGTCTTCTGCCATTCTCTGTTTTTGCCATTGATTTCAAGATAAACTCTTATCAAGGTGATTTGTATATTCATGCAGACAATAGGGCAGAATTTAGACAGAAGATAGTTTACCAGTTTGAGGAGGACTTTAAGGGTCAAATCGTGGGACTTGGACGTGCAGGCAAGATGCCTAGCGGATTTGACATTGACCCTCATCCAAAGGTTCAGGCTTCGAAAAATGGTGCTGAACTAGCAGATGTTACTAGCGAAGTGATAGAAGGAGCAGATGGTTATACTGTTAAAGTTTATAATCCAGGCCAGGAAGGCGACACAGTTGAAGTTGACCTTATCTGGAACTTAAAGAATTTGCTTTTCCTTTATGATGATATCGCTGAATTAAATTGGCAACCTCTGACAGATAGTTCAGGGGCTATTGGGAAGTTTGAATTTCATGTAAGGGGAGACAAGGGGGCTGAAAAACTCTTTTTCCATACAGGGAAACTTTTTAGAGAGGGAACGGTTGAAAAGAGTAACCTTGATTATACTATCCGTTTAGACAATCTTCCGGCTAAACGTGGAGTTGAGTTACATGCCTATTGGCCTCGGACCGATTTTGCTAGCGCTAGGGATCAGGGATTGAAAGGGAATCGTTTAGAAGAGTTTAATAAGATAGAAGACTCGATTTTTAAAGAAAAAGAGCAAAGTAAACAACTCGTTACTTGGGTCTTCCCTTCCATACTTTCTATCTCCTTGTTATTGAGTATTTGCTTTTATTTTATTTATAGAAGAAAGACCACTCCTTCGGTCAAATATGCCAAAAATCATCGTATCTATGAACCACCAATGGAATTAGAGCCTATGGTTTTATCAGAGGCAGTCTACTCGACCTCCTTGGAGGAAGTGAGTCCCTTGGTCAAGGGAGCTGGAAAATTCACCTTTGATCAACTTATTCAAGCTACCTTGCTAGATGTGATAGACCGTGGGAATGTCTCTATCATTTCAGAAGGAGATGCAGTTGGTTTGAGGCTAGTAAAAGAAGATGGTTTGTCAAGCTTTGAGAAAGACTGTCTAAATCTGGCTTTTTCAGGCAAAAAAGAAGAAACTCTTTCCAATTTGTTTGCGGATTACAAGGTATCTGATAGTCTTTATCGTAGAGCAAAAGTCTCTGATGAAAAACGGATTCAAGCAAGAGGGCTTCAACTCAAATCTTCTTTTGAAGAAGTATTGAAAGAGATGCAAGAAGGAGTGAGAAATCGGGTTACCTTCTGGGGGCTTCCGGATTATTATCGTCCCTTGACTGGTGGAGAAAAGGCCTTGCAAGTGGGGATGGGACTCTCTACTATCCTACCCCTATTTATCGGATTTGGTTTGTTCTTGTACAGTTTGGATGTTTATGGCTATCTTTTCCTCCCCTTGCCTATACTTGGTTTTCTAGGTTTGGTTTTGGCTGTTTTCTATTATTGGAAGCTTCGGCTAGATAATCGTGATGGTGTCCTAGATGAAGCAGGGGCAGAAGTATACTATCTCTGGACCAGTTTTGAAAATATGTTGCGTGAGATTGCACGATTGGATCAGGCTGAATTGGAAAGTATTGTGGTTTGGAATCGCCTCTTGGTTTATGCGACCTTATTTGGCTATGCGGACAAGGTCAGTCATTTGATGAAGGTTCATCACATCCAGGTAGAAAATCCAGATATCAATCTCTATGTAGCTTATGGCTGGCATAGTATGTTTTATCATTCAAGCGCGCAAATGAGCCATTATGCTAGTGTCGCAAATACAGCAAGTACCTACTCCGTATCTTCTGGAAGTGGAAGTTCTGGCGGTGGCTTCTCTGGAGGCGGAGGTGGCGGCAGTATCGGTGCCTTTTAAAGAGAGCTATCACTGGCTGAAAAAATATGCTATAATGGAAGATAGAAAAAGGAGTAATCTATGTATCTTATTGAAATTTTAAAATCTATCTTCTTCGGTATTGTTGAAGGGATTACGGAATGGTTGCCGATTTCCAGTACAGGTCACTTGATTTTAGCAGAGGAGTTTATCCAATACCAAAATCAGAATGAATCTTTTATGTCCATGTTTAATGTTGTGATTCAGCTTGGTGCTATTTTAGCAGTCATGGTCATTTACTTTAACAAGCTCAATCCTTTCAAACCGACTAAGGACAAGCAGGAAGTTCGTAAGACTTGGAGACTGTGGTTGAAGGTCTTGGTTGCCACTTTACCTTTGCTTGCAGTATTTAAGTTTGATGATTGGTTTGATACCCACTTCCATAATATGGTTTCTGTTGCTCTCATGTTGATTATCTATGGGATTGCCTTTATCTATTTGGAAAAGCGCAATAAAGCGCGTGCTATCGAGCCAAGTGTAACAGAGTTGGACAAGCTTCCTTATACGACAGCTTTCTATATCGGACTCTTCCAAGTTCTTGCCCTTTTACCAGGCACAAGCCGTTCTGGGGCAACAATTGTCGGTGGTTTGTTAAATGGAACCAGTCGTTCTGTTGTGACAGAATTTACCTTCTATCTTGGAATTCCTGTTATGTTTGGAGCCAGTGCCTTAAAGATTTTCAAATTTATAAAAGTAGGACAGTTCTTGAGTTTTGGGCAATTGTTCTTGCTCTTGGTTGCGATGGGAGTCGCTTTTGCAGTCAGCATGGTCGCTATTCGCTTTTTGACCAGCTATGTGAAAAAACACGACTTTACCCTTTTCGGTAAATACCGCATCGTGCTTGGTAGTGTTTTGCTACTTTACAGTTTTGTCCGTTTATTTGTATAAGAAAAACCTTGAAGGGTTCAGACTCTTCAAGGTTTTAAAATCCAGTCATGGTAATCCCCAGCAGGCGGACACCTCTTTCTTTCTCGCTTAATTCTTCATAGAGTTGCAGGGCTATTTGACTTATCTGACTAGCATCCTGTGTTTTTTGAGAAAGACTTTTTCGTTTAGTAAGAGTTGAAAAGTTCTCGTAGCGGATTTTCAAAATGACAATTTTTCCAGCTTTTTCTTGTTGATTGAGATTGAGAGCGACTCTTTCTGATAGAAGAGCTAGCTCTTTTTTGATGTCTTCCTCAGCACGGAGAATCTTTCCATAGGTTTTCTCCTTGCCAATTGATTTACGGATACGATTGGATTTGACTGGGGAATTGTGGATACCTCGAGCCTTTCGATACAGGTCATAGCCCAGTCTGCCAAAACGGTCTATTAGGGTCACTTCAGGAACTTCAAGCAAATCAGCGCCAGTAAAAACGCCCATTTGATGAAGACGTTCTACTGTCTTTTTTCCTACTCCATGAAACTTGGCCACGTCCATTTGTTTGAGAAAATCCTCAGCTTGGTCAGGTAGAATCACTGTCAGACCATGAGGTTTTTGATAATCGCTAGCCATTTTAGCCAAGAATTTGTTATAAGAAACGCCAGCAGAAGCAGTTAGATGGAGTTCTTGCCAGATATCCTCTTGAATGAGGCGAGCAATTTTGACCGCTGACTTGATACCGAGTTTATTTTCTGTCACATCCAAATAGGCTTCGTCAATACTCATAGGTTCAATCAAATCTGTATAGCGCTTAAAAATAGCTCGAATCTGGAGCCCCACAGATTTGTATTTCTCATAATTCCCTGAGATGAAGATTGCCTGGGGACAACGCTCATAGGCTTCCTTAGAGCTCATGGCTGAATGGACACCAAAAGCTCGCGCTTCATAGCTACAAGTTGAAACGACACCACGCCCACCTGTTTGCCGAGGGTCACTGCCGATAATGACAGGTTTTCCTCTGAGTTTAGGATTATCTCTGATTTCCACCGCAGCAAAAAAGGCATCCATGTCAATATGGATGATTTTTCTTGACAAATCATTTAATAAGGGAAAAATCAACATGCCTAGCACCTTTTTACTGCTTATTTTCTTTCATTATACCCTTTTTTCTGAAAAAAAGGAAAAAGGACTTCGTTTTTTCAAAAATATAATACAGTTTAGAACAAAATATAGACTGTTTTAGAAAAGAAAGTGTAAAAATAGGGATTTTCCACTTGCTGAAATCGGTTACTGTGTGGTATACTTGTCTCATGAATGTAACAGATGGTTGTTACTAGAAAGAAAAAAGAGGACATTAACATGGTTGTTAAGACAGTTGTTGAAGCACAAGATATTTTTGATAAAGCTTGGGAAGGCTTCAAAGGCGTAGATTGGAAAGAAAAAGCAAGTGTATCACGCTTCGTACAAGCTAACTACACACCTTACGATGGAGACGAAAGCTTCCTTGCAGGACCAACAGAACGTTCACTTCACATCAAAAAAATTGTAGAAGAAACTAAAGCACACTACGAAGAAACTCGTTTCCCAATGGACACTCGTCCAACATCTATCGCTGATATCCCAGCAGGATTTATCGATAAAGAAAACGAAGTTATCTTCGGTATCCAAAACGATGAACTCTTCAAATTGAACTTCATGCCAAAAGGTGGTATCCGTATGGCTGAAACTACTTTGAAAGAAAATGGATACGAACCAGATCCAGCTGTTCACGAAATCTTTACTAAATATGTAACAACAGTTAACGACGGTATCTTCCGTGCTTACACTTCAAACATCCGTCGCGCTCGTCACGCTCACACTGTAACTGGTCTTCCAGATGCATACTCACGCGGACGTATCATCGGTGTTTACGCACGTCTTGCTCTTTACGGTGCAGACTACTTGATGCAAGAAAAAGTAAACGACTGGAATGCAATTGAAGAAATCGATGAAGAAACAATCCGTCTTCGTGAAGAAATCAATCTTCAATACCAAGCATTGCAACAAGTTGTTCGCTTGGGTGACCTTTACGGAGTTGACGTTCGCAAACCAGCGATGAACGTTAAAGAAGCAATCCAATGGGTTAACATCGCCTTCATGTCTGTCTGCCGTGTTATCAACGGTGCGGCTACATCTCTCGGACGTGTACCAATCGTTTTGGACATCTTTGCAGAACGTGACCTTGCTCGTGGTACATTTACTGAATCAGAAATCCAAGAATTTGTTGATGATTTCGTTATGAAACTTCGTACAGTTAAGTTTGCTCGTACAAAAGCTTATGACCAATTGTACTCAGGTGACCCAACCTTCATCACAACTTCTATGGCTGGTATGGGTAACGACGGTCGTCACCGTGTTACTAAAATGGACTACCGTTTCTTGAACACTCTTGACAACATCGGTAACTCTCCAGAACCAAACTTGACAGTTCTTTGGACTGACAAATTGCCATACAACTTCCGTCGCTACTGTATGCACATGAGCCACAAACACTCTTCTATCCAATACGAAGGTGTAACAACAATGGCTAAAGATGGATATGGTGAAATGAGCTGTATCTCATGCTGTGTGTCTCCACTTGACCCAGAAAATGAAGAACAACGCCACAACATCCAGTACTTCGGTGCGCGTGTAAACGTATTGAAAGCCCTTCTTACTGGTTTGAACGGTGGTTACGACGATGTTCACAAAGACTACAAAGTATTTGACATTGAACCAATCCGTGATGAAGTTCTTGAATTCGAATCAGTTAAAGCTAACTTTGAAAAATCTCTTGACTGGTTGACTGACACTTACGTAGATGCTTTGAACATCATTCACTACATGACTGATAAATACAACTACGAAGCTGTTCAAATGGCCTTCTTGCCAACTAAACAACGTGCGAACATGGGATTCGGTATCTGTGGATTTGCTAACACTGTTGATACATTGTCAGCTATCAAATACGCTACAGTTAAACCAATCCGTGACGAAAATGGCTACATCTACGATTACGAAACAATCGGTGAATACCCACGTTGGGGTGAAGATGACCCACGTTCAAACGAATTGGCAGAATGGTTGATCGAAGCTTACACAACTCGTCTACGTAGCCACAAACTTTACAAAGACGCTGAAGCTACAGTATCACTTTTGACAATCACATCTAACGTTGCTTACTCTAAACAAACTGGTAACTCACCAGTTCACAAAGGTGTATACCTCAACGAAGATGGTTCTGTGAACTTGTCTAAACTTGAATTCTTCTCACCAGGTGCTAACCCATCTAACAAAGCTAAAGGTGGATGGTTGCAAAACTTGAACTCACTTTCTAGCCTTGACTTTAGTTATGCAGCCGATGGTATCTCATTGACTACACAAGTTTCACCTCGTGCTCTTGGTAAGACTCGTGATGAACAAGTTGATAACTTGGTAACAATCCTTGATGGTTACTTCGAAAACGGTGGACAACACGTTAACTTGAACGTTATGGACTTGAACGATGTTTACGAAAAAATCATGTCAGGCGAAGACGTTATCGTACGTATCTCTGGATACTGTGTAAACACTAAATACCTCACTCCAGAACAAAAAACTGAATTGACACAACGTGTATTCCACGAAGTTCTTTCAATGGATGACGCATTGAGCTAATCAAGTGTTTAAGTAATGAAATAAGGAACCCTCGGTCAGTCGACTGAGGGTTGTTTTTGGGCTTTTACATTCCTTGAGTCAGGTACTGAAATGTCTGACCGAGATTCAAAGATACTTGTTGAGTTTCTGACCGAGATTCAAAGATACTTGTTGAGTTGCGGGAGGTATTTGATATTCAATGAAAATCAAAGAGCAAACTAGGAAGCTAGCCGCAGGTTGCTCAAAGCACCGCTTTGAGGTTGTAGATAAGACTGACAAAGTCAGTCACACATATACGGCAAGACGAAGCTGACGTGGTTTGAATTTTATTTTCGAAGAGTATGAAAATAAAAACACCACACTTTGTTAGATACAAGGTGTGGTTGTATTTTATCTCTTAGACCAAGTTCTCTTCATAAAGAGAAGTAGGATTGGGTATATCTCTAAGCGTCCTGCAATCATTGCAAAGGATAGAAGAATTTTTGAGATAGGACTAAAGATTGAGAAGCTAGAAGTGGTTCCTAGAATAGGTCCGATATTATTGAAACAGCTAAAGACAGCGCTAGTCACAACCAGAAAATCATTGCTATCTAAGCTGACAATAAAGATAAGCGCTAGCAAAATCATAGAATAGATGACAAAGTATTTGAGAATTTTATGCTGGGTATCTTTGTCAATCACCGTTTTATTAACATGGAGGGTCAAAACACGGTGGGGCGATAGGATTGACAAAATTTGGTTTTTAGCAATTTTTGAAAGGATGAGGCCTCGAATAACCTTGAGTCCACCTGCTGTTGAACCAGCAGAACCACCGATTCCCATGAGGAAGAGGAGGATAAACTGGGAGAAGAGGGGCCAGTTGGTAATGTCTCCGTAACCAAAACCAGTCGTTGTAATAATATTGGAAACCTGGAAGAAGGCCATTTCAAAGCTCTTGGAAAATCCTGGGTAGAGATAGAGGGTATTAAGGCTAATCAAGCCTGTAGAAACCAGCACGATGACCAAGTAAGCACGAAGTTCTTCGTCACCAAAGAAGGCTTTGACACGACGGAGCATGAGGTAGTAGTAGAGATTGAAATTTACCCCAAAAACCAAAACTCCGATACTAACTAGATAGGTAATCAGTGAGCTACCATAGTGGGCAATCCCGTCGTTATAGACTGTAAAACCTCCTGTACCTGCTGTTCCCATGGCAATGACAAAACTATCAAATAGGGGCATACCAGCTAGATAATAGATGATGACAAAGAGGGAAAAGAGAGCTAGATAAAGGAGATAGAGAATTTGGGCAGTGTTTTTTAGTTTGGATACTACTTTGCCAAAAACAGGGCCAGGAACCTCAGCCTTCATCACTTCTAGGTGGCTATTCTTGGCATTGTCCATAATAGCAAGTGCAAAAACAAGCACCCCCATCCCTCCAATTAAGTGGGTAAAACTTCGCCAGAAGAGGAGGGAACGACTGAGAACAGAAACGTCGTTCAGAATAGTTGCTCCAGTAGTTGTAAAGCCAGAACTGATTTCAAAAAAGGCATCGATAACGCTGGGAATTTGTCTAGCAAAGACAAAGGGGAGACCACCAAAGAAGGACCAAAGGATCCAACAGAGGGCAACAATCAAGACTCCCTCCTTGGCATAAATCCGTTGATTTTTTGGCTTTTGTAAAATTCCTGAACCGCCTAGTAATACGAGAATCCCAATCGTTGTAAAGAGGGCTGTAAAGACTTGGCTCGATTCACGGTAATAGATAGCAACAGCTACAGGAACCAAAAGAAGAACAGCTTCAATCAAAAGTAATTTTGAAAGGAGGTAACGAATCATACTTTTATTCATTTCTTACCTCGCAATCAAGTCATAAATCTTGGTGATGTTTGGCAACAAAGTTGTTACTAGGAGCTTGTCTCCAACTTCCAGCATATCCTCTCCTGTTGGGAAAATAGTCTTGCCTTTTCGAATGATAGCTGCAATAAGAATCCCTTTTTTCAGTTTTAGTTGAGAAAGAGGTTTGGCAGTCATTTTATTAGCTTCCTTGATATGGAATTGCAGGGTTTCGATTTGGCCATTGGCTAGATGGTGCATGGCTTGAAGGTCTGAATACTGGGCATTAACACGACCACGAATAAAGTGCATAATCGTATCTACAGCGATGCTTTTAGGTGTGATGATACTTGAAAAATCAGGCGCATTGATAATCTCAAGGAGACTGGTGCGATTGACCTTGGTGATATTTTTCTGTACACCTACCCTGTCAAGGAACATAGAGGTAATCAGATTTTCCTCATCGACTCCTGTTAGAGTCGCAACGGCATCATAGTTTTGAGCACTTTCTTCCAGCAGGATATCTTTTGCGGTACCATCTCCTTGAACGATGTAGAGATTTGGGAATTTCTCGCTAAAGAAGCTGGCGATTTCAGGATTGATTTCAATAACCTTGGTATCGATACGACTGTCTTTGAGGATACCTAATAGATAATAGGCAATTCTACCAGCTCCAACAATAAGAAGACTCTTCACGGCACGAGACTTGAAATAATTATGGAAGAGCATCATGTCAACACGGTTACCAGTGACAAAGATTCTATCTTTATCCTGTACAGTCATGTCACCGCTTGGAATGATAATTTGATGTTCCCTTTCTATCGCACAGACAATGACATTGCCAAATTTTTTCCGAAAATCAGAAATGGGCATTTGGCAAAGACCACTGGAGGATTTAACAGTGAATTCCATCAAGCTGACCCGTCCACCAAAGAAACGTTCGACAGAGAGGGCGTTGGGAAAGTCAATGATATTCGCGATAGCGCGGGCAGCCAAGAGCTCAGGGTTAACGATAAGAGAAAAACCGAGAATATTCTTTTCCTTGAAATAAGAATTAGAATATTCAGGGTTCCGCACCCGAACGATGGTCTCTTTAGCTCCCATTTTTTTGGCTAGAACGGCTGCAATCATGTTCACTTCATCGTATTCAGTCAGGGCGATAAAGATATCACAATCCTGGACACTGGCTTGTTCAAGGATGGTAAAATCGGCCCCGTTACCAAGGATGCCCATGATATCAAAGCGATTGACAATATGATTGAGGACAGTTTCGTCTTGCTCAATCAGCAAAACATCATGCTTTTCTGCAACCAAGGAGCGACAGAGGGCAGAACCAACTTTTCCCCCTCCGACAAGGATAATTTTCATAATAAAACCTACTTCTTCATTATGTAACTATCATACCTTTTTTCAAGAAAAAATGCACCTACTAGCTAATAACAAGAGCTTTTAGTGAAATTTTGCTATAAGGTAAAACTATACCCTAACCAATTGAAATAGCTATTAGCGACTTTCTAGAAAATATGGTATGATAAAGGACATACGGGGAGACAAAATGAATAATAATTTACTGGTATTACAATCAGACTTTGGTCTGGTTGATGGTGCGGTATCGGCTATGATTGGAGTGGCTTTAGAAGAGTCTCCAACCTTAAAAATTCATCATTTGACGCACGATATCACGCCTTATAATATTTTTGAGGGGAGCTACCGCCTTTTTCAGACGGTGGATTACTGGCCTGAGGGAACGACTTTTGTATCGGTTGTCGATCCAGGTGTCGGTTCGAAACGTAAGAGTGTAGTTGCCAAGACTGCAAAAAATCAATACATTGTCACACCAGACAATGGGACTCTTTCTTTTATCAAGAAACACGTTGGCATTGTAGCTATTCGTGAGATTTCTGAAGTGGCCAATAGACGGCAAAATACAGAGCATTCTTATACATTCCATGGTCGTGATGTTTATGCCTATACTGGTGCTAAACTAGCCAGTGGTCACATTACTTTTGAGGAAGTGGGGCCAGAGCTCAGTGTGGATCAGATTGTAGAGCTTCCAGTCGTAGAGACCATCATAGAAGATCATCTGGTGAAGGGAGCAATTGATATTCTGGATGTGCGTTTTGGTTCGCTCTGGACCTCTATCACACGAGAAGAATTTTATAAGCTGGAACCAGAATTCGGTGACCGTTTTGAAGTGACCATCTATCATGCAGATATGTTGGTTTATCAAAATCAGGTTGTTTATGGCAAATCATTTGCAGATGTGAGAATTGGGCAACCCATCCTTTACATCAACTCTCTCTATCGTTTAGGTCTGGCTATAAACCAAGGTTCCTTTGCCAAGGCCTATAATGTGGGTGTCGGTTCATCTTGGACCATTGAAATAAAGAAAATAGAATTATAAAATAGGAGAATATAGATGAAAAATCAATCAATTAAACAAGTTGTTGCTATCGGTGTTGGAGCTGCGCTCTTTGTTGTCATCGGGATGATCAGCATTCCGACACCTGTTCCAAATACAAGCATCCAGCTTCAGTATGCGGTACAGAGCCTCTTATCTATCATTTTTGGCCCTCTAGTTGGTCTACTTGTTGGTTTAATCGGGCATGCGGTGAAGGACTCTCTTGCTGGTTACGGTCTTTGGTGGACTTGGATTATTGCTAGTGGTCTCTTTGGTCTAGCTGTCGGACTTTTTAGAAAATACATTCGAGTAACACAGGGTGTTTTTGAATTGAAGGATATTGTCTTCTTTAACCTCATTCAGATTATTGCAAATGCTCTTGTTTGGGGTGTCTTGGCACCACTTGGAGATGTTGTGATTTATCAAGAAGCAGCAGAAAAAGTATTTGCCCAAGGGATTGTTGCAGGTATTGCAAACGCGGTGACTATTGCTATCGCAGGAACTCTACTTTTGATAGCTTATTCACGTACGCAGACTCGTTCAGGAAGTTTGAAAAAGGATTAACATAAAGGAAAAGGCTGGGCAACCAGTCTTTTTCGATGTTTATAGACTAGTCAGGTAACCAGTCTAGGCTAGGAATCTTGTTGGTGCTAAGTTTTTAAGAGAAGAGTCTGCAAGAAGGGGTAGATTTATGATAAAATAGAAGTCTAAGAAGCGAATGAAGAGAGTAAGATGAAAGAAGCTATAATTGAGTGGAAGGATTTCTCTTTCCAGTATGAAACGCAACAAGAACTGACCTTGCAAGGGGTGGACTTGACTATTTATAAGGGAGAGAAAGTCTTAATTGTTGGGCCATCTGGGTCAGGTAAATCTACCTTGGGTCAGTGTTTGAATGGAATTATTCCCAATATTTACAAGGGTCAGATGTCTGGAGAATTTTTGATCAAGGGGCAAGTAGCCTTCGATATGAGCATCTACGATAAATCTCATCTGGTCAGTACAGTTTTGCAGGATACTGATGGGCAGTTTATCGGTTTGTCCGTGGCAGAGGACTTGGCTTTTGCTCTAGAAAATGATGTAACAAGTCTAGAAGAGATGAAAAGTCGTGTTCATAAATGGGCTGAAAAGCTGGACCTTCTCCCTTTACTAGCTCAGCGTCCCCAGGATTTGTCGGGCGGACAAAAGCAGCGAGTTAGTCTAGCTGGTGTCTTGATTGATGAAAGTCCGATTCTCTTGTTTGATGAGCCACTCGCCAATCTGGATCCCAAGTCAGGTCAGGATATTATCGAATTGATTGATCAGATTCATAAGGAGGAGGGGACGACGACTCTTATTATCGAGCACCGTTTGGAGGATGTTCTGCATCGCCCTGTGGATCGGATTGTCTTGATAAACGATGGTCGTATCTTCTTTAATGGGAGTCCTGACCAGTTACTGGCGACTGATTTATTGACCCAAAATGGGATTCGGGAACCCCTTTATCTCACTACTCTCCGTCAATTGGGTGTGGATTTAGCTAAGGAAGAACAATTAGTAAATTTGGACAACTTGTCTATCTCAAAAGGCCAGATTCAGTTGCGGACGGAACTGGTAAAAGAAACCCCAGAATTGCAGTCACTCTTTAGACTAGAGGATCTGTCTTTTTCTTATGATGATAGACCGATTTTGAAATCCATTTATCTGGATATTAAAAAGGGCGAAAAGATTGCCATTGTCGGAAAAAATGGAGCTGGGAAGTCAACCCTAGCCAAGGCTATAAGTAGCTTTATCCAGACGGAAGGTCGCTATCTTTGGGAAGAGCAGGATATAAAAGGGGATTCGGTAGCAGAACGGGCGGAACGAGTAGGCTATGTGCTGCAAAATCCCAATCAAATGATTTCAACCAATATGATTTTTGATGAGGTGGCTCTGGGACTTCGTTTGCGAGGTGTGGACGAGCAGGAAATTGAAACGAGAGTCTATGAAACTTTGAAAATCTGTGGTCTCTATGAATTCCGTAATTGGCCTATTTCTGCCCTGTCATTTGGTCAGAAAAAACGTGTGACTATTGCATCGATTTTGGTTTTAGGAGCTGAAATTATCCTCCTAGATGAACCGACAGCAGGTCAAGACCAGAAGAATTATACTGAGATTATGGAATTTCTCGAAGAGTTGCATCAAAAAGGTCATACCATTGTCATGATTACGCATGATATGCAATTGATGCTGGATTATTCAGACCGAGCTCTTGTCATGGTGGATGGGGAATTGATTGCCGATACTGATCCAGCTAGTCTTTTGAGTAATCCTGAGTTGTTAGTAAAAGCCAACCTAAAAGAAACTTCAATCTTTAACTTGGCCAAGAAACTAGACGTGGATCCACTTGCTTTAACGGCATTTTACAAAGAAAGGAGAGAAGGATGCAAGCTAAATTAATTGGTTACCAGCATAGAGATACTGTAATTCATCGCTTGTCAGGAGCTGGTAAACTCCTCTTTTTCATCCTTGTATCATTGGCGGCCATGATTAGCTATGATACCAGGCTGCTTGTTCTGATTGCCATCTTTTCGGTCTTTCTCCTCTATTTGTCAGAAATCCGTTTTAAAGATGTTTCCTTTGTAGCCGTTTTTGCGACGGTATTTGCCGTTTTAAACGTTTTGATGGTCTATCTCTTTTCTCCCGAGTATGGGGTTGGACTTTACGGAGAGAGAAGTGTGATTTGGCAGGGAATCGGTGCCTACACTCTGACCAGTCAAGAGCTCTTTTATCTGCTAAATCTGGCTATTAAGTACCTTTGCACTATTCCTCTGGCTATTATCTTTTTGATGACAACCCACCCTAGTCAGTTTGCTTCCAGTTTAAATCAAATTGGTGTGCCTTACAAGATTGCCTATTCAGTCAGCCTGACCTTGCGCTATATTCCAGATTTGCAGGAAGAATTCTTTACCATCAAGATGTCTCAGGAAGCGCGTGGGATGGAATTATCCAAGAAAGCTTCTCTTATGCAACGAATCAAAGGCAATCTGCGCATTATTACTCCCTTGATTTTTAGTTCGCTAGAACGTATTGATACTATAGCTACAGCTATGGAGCTTCGGCGCTTTGGAAAAGAGAAAAAGCGCACTTGGTATAGTTATCAGGCCTTGAAAAAAGGAGATTATCTTACCTTGCTCTTGGCTGCCTTGTTTTTAGTAACTAGTTTACTACTTATCTTGCAGAATCAGGGACGATTTTACAACCCTTGGAAATAGCTTGAAAAAATTGAAAAAATCAAGTCGTTTCTATTGACAATGATTCTGAAAGTGTTATACTAAGAAAGTAGTTTCGCTGATTTACTTCAAACCTGTTGTGAGGTAAGTTAACGATGCCTTAACCACGCTGTTTGCTGAGCTTGACTCCGGGCAGTGTGGCTATTTTTTTGCAATGGTAAAAGGAAGCAAGTCATGACAAATCACATTGTATTATTTGAACCACAAATTCCACAAAATACAGGCAATATCGCGCGTACTTGCGCTGCGACTAATTCTTTCCTCCACATCATCAAGCCCATGGGCTTTCCTATCGATGACCGCAAGATGAAGCGAGCTGGGTTGGATTATTGGGATAAGCTAGAGATTTATTTTTACGACAGTTTAGAAGATTTCATGTCTCAGATGAAGGGAAAACTCTATCTGATTTCGAAATTCGCTGAGAAAGTGTATTCTGATGTGGATTTATCGACTAACGAAGACCATTATTTTCTCTTTGGACGCGAAGACAAGGGTTTACCTGAGGACTTTATGCGAGAACATCCTGAGAAGGCTCTCCGTATTCCTATGAATGATGAACATGTTCGCAGTCTCAATGTGTCTAATACCGTCTGTATGATTGTCTATGAGGCTCTTCGCCAGCAGAACTTTGCAGGTCTTGAGCTTGTTCATACCTATGAAGTGGATAAATTGAAATAAAAAATGAAAATGAAAATGAACAAAATGCTTGCGCTTGCAAGCGTTTTTTGTTATGATAAAAGAGTCTTCAGGGCAGGGTGAAATTCCCGACCGGCGGTAAATTTGACTATCTATTTTAGCTTTCTCGTCGTTGTCTTGTCTCGATATACTTTAAGTATTATCTTCGACTGCGACGCCTAGATAAATCTAAAATATCTTAGCCAAATAAGTCCGCGAGCGCAAGCTGATGTGGTGAGATTCCACAACCGACAGTATAGTCTGGATGGGAGAAGACGAAAGAATAGCTTTGTCTGTTCTGATAGATTTATAGCTGAACTGTAACCGCTTGCTTGAATTTCCTTAATAGAGTGAGAGGGAACTTTTGGGATATAAAAAGTGAGAATAGATAGAGAAATCCTTTCTAACTTCTTCTGATTTTATAGAAAATTGGAGGAACCTGTTATGACAAACACACGTCGACTTTCGACTATTGCGATTTTATCAGCCATCTCATTTGTGCTGATGTACTTTGACTTTCCGCTTTTACCAGCGGCATCCTTCCTCAAGATCGAATTTAGTATCTTGCCAGTCCTTGTGGGCTTGGTGGTCATGGATTTGCCTGCTGCTCTAGGAGTTCTCTTGCTTCGCTCACTCTTGAAACTGCTTCTTAACAGCCAGGGAGTGAATACTTACATTGGTTTGCCAATGAATATCGTAGCTTTGGGAGTTTTTGTCATCGTATTTGCTTTGATTTGGAAAAAGGAACGGACAACCCTTCGTTTCCTACTAGGCTCTCTAGCTGGGACTATTGGTTTAACCGTGGCTATGTTGGTTCTCAACTATGTTTATGCTGTTCCTTTGTACGCTAAGTTTGCTAACTTTGATATTGGAAAAATTTTGGGACTTTCCAACTACCTAATGACCATGGTATTACCTTTTAACTTGATTGAAGGAGTAATCTTTTCCGTTTCATTCTGGTTGTTGTATATTCTCTTGAAACCAACTTTAAAACATTATGAGAGATAAACAAACATTTTTAATGAAGGGCAGTTTTGCCCTTTTACTTTTCGTTATTCTTGGCTATATGGTCAAATTTTACCCTGAAACGCTGGTCGGTTTTGACCAACCGATTCAGACTGCAGTTCGAGGAGACTTGCCAGATTATTTGACTATTCTTTTCCGAGCCATCACACGCTTGATTGATATTCCAGTGATTATCACTTGGGTTGTCATTACAGCTTTTGTCTTTTATCGTAAGCGGTGGAAGATAGAAAGTTTCTTCATGCTGGGAAATCTGGCTTTGGCAGGTCTTTTAATCGTGACCTTTAAAAATATTTACCAGCGCCCACGACCAGCTATTTTACACTTGGTTGAGGAGAAGGGATTTTCTTTCCCAAGTGGCCATTCTCTGGCTGTGACGCTGATGGTAGGGACTTTGATTGTTATTCTTAGTCAGCGGATTAAAGATTCGGTCTGGAGAAAAATCGTACAAATCGTCCTTGGCCTCTACCTAGTCAGTGTGTTGGTATCAAGGGTCTATCTGGGAGTTCATTATCCATCAGACGTTCTTGCCAGTCTCTGTGTGGGCTTGGGAGTCTTGTTTATCGAGTTTCCCTTCTATGACAAGCTACGCTTCCAATGGCGATTTAAAGGCAAGCAGAAGTGAGTATCAAATTCCCTTGAGGAGAAAGAAATGAAAGTCAATATAGCAGATCTTCATCCGACTCAACTATACTTATCAGAAAAGAAGTTGCAAGATATTCAGATGCTTTACCAGTCGGCAGAAAGAATCCAAGTCGATCCAATCAGTATTCTTGCCTTTGGAGATTGCTTGTTGATTACAGATGGGCATCACAGGGCTTATCAGGCTTTATTGGCAGGTCGGGATACGATTTCTGCTGAGTTTGATAGAGATGGTGGTGATGAACTATATCATCTCTATGCGCAAGCCTGCGAAGAAAGAAAAATTTACTCTGTTCTGGATTTAAAAAATCATATCTTAGCTCAAGATGAGTATGAAGCAAAATGGTATAACTGGTGTGATGGTTTTAATCAAGCAGCAACTCTTTTGTTGAAAAGGAAAGCAGATGAAACGGATTTTACAAATAGATAATGCACTGCGTCTTGTTCCTTATTATAAGGTCAATCATTGTGAAGAAGCTTTTGCTTGGTATCAGGATGTGAACTTGGTTCACCTCGTAGATGGTGTGAAGAGACCTTATAGTCAAGAAACTTTGGAAGCTATGTATTCCCATTTGGATCAGCATGGTGAGCTTTTTTGGATTGAAGTCAAGGAGAAGGGAGAATGGTTTCCAATTGGGGATGTTACACTATCTCAGGATAATCTCCCCATTGTGATTGGGAATTCCGCTTACCAACATCGAGGACTTGGGAAAAAGATTCTAAGTGCTTTGATTGAATTGGCTCGAGTAAAAGGATGGAAAGAATTGAGAGTCAAGGAAATCTACACCTACAATCATGCTTCTAGGAGGTGTTTCAAGTCGCTTGGATTTGTGGAAAATGGAGCAACAGAAAAAGGAACGAGTTTTGTATTGAAATTAGTCTAATCTAACTTGTTTTTTAACTCAAAATCTGATAAACTATATAGTAATTGAATAGAAATCTGCAAGACTAGTAACTCAAGGGAAGTATATCAGGGAGGAGAGCCGTGACTGCAAGCTCTCTATATGAAAGCTGGGTGAATTCACTTGCGCATGGATTTAGAAATGAAGGTCTGACTTGTCAGATGAAAACGGATGGTACCGCGTGTCAACGCTCCGAGTGGAGTTTTTGGCATGTGGTTTTCTTTTTATCTGCGAGAGACTGATGGAGGAATTATGTCAACTATTGAAGAACAATTAAAAGCGCTTCGCGAAGAAACGCTGGCTAGCTTGAAGCAGATTACTGCTGAAAATAAAAAAGAGATGCAAGATTTGCGTGTTTCTGTCCTTGGGAAAAAGGGTTCACTTACTGAAATCCTCAAAGGGATGAAAGATGTCTCTGCTGAGATGCGTCCGATTATCGGGAAACACGTCAATGAAGCTCGTGATGTCTTGACAGCAGCCTTTGAAGAAACAGCTAAACTATTGGAAGAAAAGAAAGTCGCAGCTCAACTGGCTAGCGAGAGTATCGATGTGACACTTCCAGGTCGCCCTGTTGCGACGGGTCACCGCCACGTTTTGACACAAACCAGTGAAGAAATCGAAGATATTTTCATTGGTATGGGTTACCAAGTCGTGGATGGTTTTGAAGTGGAGCAAGACTACTATAACTTTGAACGTATGAACCTTCCGAAAGATCATCCAGCCCGCGATATGCAGGACACATTCTATATCACTGAAGAAATCTTGCTCCGTACTCATACATCTCCTGTGCAGGCGCGTGCTATGGATGCTCATGATTTCTCTAAAGGCCCTTTGAAAATGATCTCACCAGGGCGTGTCTTCCGTCGTGACACAGACGATGCGACCCACAGTCACCAATTCCACCAAATCGAAGGTTTGGTTGTTGGGAAGAACATTTCTATGGCAGACCTTCAAGGAACCCTTCAGTTGATTGTGCAAAAAATGTTTGGTGAAGAGCGTCAGATTCGTCTGCGCCCATCTTACTTCCCATTCACAGAGCCATCTGTTGAGGTGGATGTTTCTTGCTTCAAGTGTGGTGGAGAAGGCTGTAATGTATGTAAGAAAACAGGTTGGATCGAAATTATGGGTGCCGGTATGGTTCACCCACGTGTCCTTGAAATGAGTGGCATCGATGCGACTGTTTACTCTGGCTTTGCCTTTGGTCTTGGACAAGAGCGTGTAGCTATGCTCCGTTACGGAATCAACGATATCCGTGGATTCTACCAAGGAGATGTCCGCTTCTCAGAACAGTTTAAATAATGATTAGAAAAGTAGAAAAGGCAGATGTTGAGGTGTTGGCTAAAATTGCCAAACAAACCTTTCGTGAAACATTTGCTCATGATAATACGGAAGAGCAGTTACAGGAATACTTTGAAGAGGCTTATAGTCTGAGAGTTTTGTCAACTGAGTTGGAAAATCCTGACTCCGAAACCTATTTCATTATGCATGAAGATGAGATAGCTGGTTTTCTCAAAGTCAACTGGGGAAGTGCTCAAACTGAGAGAGAATTAGAGGACGCTTTTGAAATTCAACGTCTCTATGTGCTACAAAAATTCCAAGGATTTGGATTCGGTAAGCAACTGTTTGAATTTGCTCTTGAACTTGCTACAAAAAATAGTTTTTCTTGGGCTTGGCTAGGTGTTTGGGAGCATAATACAAAAGCTCAAGCGTTTTATAATCGATATGGTTTTGAAAAATTTAGCCAACATCATTTTATGGTTGGTCAAAAAGTAGATACGGATTGGTTACTGAGAAAGAAATTAAGGTAAGAAGATGATTCTTCTATTGAAATGATAGGAAAGGAAAAGAACTAGAGTGGCAACTGTCATTCTGGAGAACTAAATTATGCTTGTATCTTATAAATGGTTAAAAGAATTGGTGGACATTGATGTGCCATCACAAGAGTTGGCTGAAAAAATGTCAACTACAGGAATCGAGGTAGAAGGTGTCGAATCACCAGCTGCTGGTCTCTCGAAAATTGTCGTCGGTGAGGTATTGTCTTGCGAAGATGTGCCAGAAACTCACCTTCATGTTTGTCAGGTTAACGTTGGAGAAGAAGAAGCCCGTCAAATCGTTTGTGGTGCCCCAAATATGCGTGCTGGTATCAAGGTTATGGTGGCTCTTCCAGGAGCTCGCATCGCTGACAACTACAAAATCAAAAAAGGAAAAATCCGTGGCTTGGAGTCACTTGGGATGATCTGTTCACTTGGTGAATTGGGCATTTCTGACTCCGTTGTACCAAAGGAATTCGCAGATGGTATCCAAATCTTGCCAGAAGATGCTGTTACTGGGGATGAAGTCTTCTCATACCTAGATTTGGATGATGAAATCATCGAACTTTCTATCACACCCAACCGTGCGGACGCTCTTTCTATGCGTGGAGTGGCTCACGAAGTGGCAGCTATCTATGATAAGGCAGTCAACTTTAAAGAATTTACTCTTTCAGAAACTGACCAAGTTGCAGCAGATGCTCTTTCTGTGGGCATTGAGACAGACAAGGCGCCTTACTATGCAGCTCGTATCTTGGACAATGTGACTATCGCACCAAGTCCACAATGGTTGCAAAATCTTCTTATGAATGAAGGTATCCGTCCTATTAATAATGTGGTGGACGTGACCAACTACATCCTTCTCTACTTTGGTCAACCAATGCACGCCTTTGACTTGGATACCTTTGAAGGGAGTGACATCCGTGTGCGTGAAGCGCGTGCTGGTGAAAAATTGGTGACCTTGGACGGTGAAGAACGTTACTTGGACGTGAATGACCTAGTCATCACTGTCGCAGACAAGCCAGTAGCCCTTGCAGGTGTTATGGGTGGTCAAGCAACAGAAATCTCTGAAAAATCTAGTCGTGTCGTTCTTGAAGCTGCAGTCTTCAACGGAAAATCAATCCGCAAGACTAGCGGTCGTCTCAACCTTCGTTCTGAGTCATCTTCTCGCTTTGAAAAAGGGATTAATGTGGCAACTGTTAACGAAGCCCTTGATGCGGCGGCTAGCATGATTGCAGAACTTGCAGGTGCGACGGTGCGCAAAGGCATCGTTTCAGCGGGTGAACTTGATACCTCTGATGTGGAAGTTTCTTCAACTCTTGCTGATGTTAACCGTGTCCTCGGAACTGAGCTTTCATATGCTGATGTAGAAGACGTCTTCCGTCGTCTTGGCTTTGGTCTTTCCGGAAATGCAGACAGCTTTACAGTCAGCGTCCCACGTCGTCGTTGGGATATCATAATCGAAGCGGACCTCTTTGAAGAAATCGCTCGTATCTATGGTTATGACCGCTTGCCAACTAGTCTACCAAAAGACGATGGGACAGCTGGTGAATTGACTGCGACGCAAAAACTTCGTCGCCAAGTTCGTACCATTGCTGAAGGGGCAGGTTTGACAGAAATCATCACCTACGCTCTAACAACTCCTGAAAAAGCAGTCGAGTTTACGGCTCAACCAAGTAATCTTACTGAACTTATGTGGCCAATGACAGTAGATCGTTCTGTCCTCCGTCAAAATATGATTTCTGGTATCCTAGATACAGTTGCCTACAATGTGGCTCGTAAGAATAAAAACTTGGCCCTTTACGAGATTGGAAAAGTCTTTGAACAAACAGGTAATCCAAAAGAAGAACTTCCAAATGAAATCAACAGCTTTGCTTTTGCCTTGACAGGCTTGGTTGCTGAAAAAGATTTCCAAACAGCAGCAGTTCCAGTTGATTTCTTCTATGCTAAGGGAATCCTTGAAGCGCTATTTTCTCGTTTGGGACTCCAAGTAACCTATACGGCAACATCTGAAATCGCTAGCCTTCACCCAGGTCGTACAGCTATGATTTCACTCGGTGACCAAGTTCTTGGTTTCCTTGGCCAAGTGCATCCAGTCACTGCTAAGGCTTACGATATTCCAGAAACGTATGTGGCTGAGCTCAACCTTTCAGCCATCGAAGCTGCCCTTCAACCAGCTGCTCCATTTGTGGAAATCACGAAATTCCCAGCAGTTAGCCGTGACGTTGCCCTCCTTCTCAAGGCAGAAGTGACTCACCAAGAAGTTGTGGACGCTATCCAAGCTGCCGGCGTGAAACGTTTGACAGATATCAAACTCTTTGACGTCTTCTCAGGCGAAAAATTGGGACTTGGTATGAAGTCAATGGCTTATAGCTTGACTTTCCAAAATCCAGAAGACAGCTTAACGGACGAAGAAGTCGCACGCTATATGGAAAAAATCCAAGCGTCTCTCGAAGAAAAAGTCAATGCAGAAGTGCGTTAAAGTATCAATCCATCCTTCGGGGTGGATTTTTGCTTTTCAAATAACAATTCAGGATCAAAAATAGACAGTTGAGGAACAGAAGAGATAAATTAGAATTTAGCACTGTATAATGTACTCATAACTCAAAGTACCCCAAGATTTTTTACTAAAATGAGGATGATAAAAATGGACAGAAATCATTGTAAAGGCTATCAAAAAGGAGTATAATGAGTGCAAGACATTTCGGAGGTGAAAGATGCTAGAAGTAAGAAGTCTAGAGAAAAGTTTTGGACCCAAGCAAGTTTTGTTTGGTATTGACTTTCAAGCGCGACCAGGTCGTATTTTGGGACTAGTCGGAAAAAATGGTGCTGGGAAGACAACGATTTTCCATAGTATTTTGAAGTTTTTAGAATATCAAGGAGAAATCAGTCTAGATGGTCAGGATATTCGTCAGGAGACCTACGCTCGGATTGGCTATCTACCTGAAGAACGCAGTCTCATGCCTAAATTGACAGTCCTTGAACAAGTTCGCTACTTGGCGACTCTAAAGGGCATGGATGCCAAAGAAATCAAGGAAAAACTCCCTCAATGGATGAAGAGGTTGGAAGTGAAAGGGAAGCTGACTGATAAAATCAAGAGTCTGTCAAAAGGAAATCAGCAGAAGATTCAGCTCATTATTACTCTGATTCATGAACCAGACTTGATTATCTTGGATGAGCCTTTCAGTGGCTTGGACCCAGTCAATACAGAATTGCTCAAGCAAGTCATTTTTCAAGAAAAAGAACGTGGGGCAACCATTATCTTTTCTGACCATGTCATGACCAATGTTGAGGAACTTTGTGACGATATTCTGATGATTCGAGATGGCCGTGTGGTCTTGCATGGGCCGGTTCAGGATGTCCGCAATCAATACGGGAAAACGCGTCTCTTTGTTTCAAGTGAACGAAGCAAGGAAGAATTGGAAAACCTTCCTCATGTCAAACAGGTGAGCTTGACCAAACAAGGCAGTTGGAAATTGATCTTGGAGGATGAGAGCGCTGGAAGGGAACTCTTCCCAATCTTGACTCAGGGGCAATATATCGCAACCTTTGACCAGCAAGCGCCAACAATCGATGAAATCTTTAAACTAGAATCAGGGGTGGAAGTATGAGAAATATGTGGGTTGTAATCAAGGAAACCTATCTTCGACATGTCAAATCGTGGAGTTTCTTCTTTATGGTGATTTCGCCGTTCCTCTTTTTAGGAATCTCTGTAGGAATTGCCTATCTCCAAGGCTCTTCAATGGCTAAAAATGATAAAGTGGCAGTAGTGACAACAGTGCCATCTGTAGCAGAAGGACTGAAGAATGTAAATGGTGTTAACTTTGACTATAAAGACGAAGCAAGTGCCAAAGAAGCAATTAAAGATGAAAAATTAAAAGGCTATCTGACCATTGATCAAGAAGATAGTGTTCTAAAGGCAGTTTATCATGGCGAAACATCGCTTGAAAATGGAATTAAATTTGCAGTTACAGGTACACTCAATGAACTGCAAAATCAGCTTAATCGTTCAACGGCCTCCTTATCTCAAGAGCAGGAAAAACGCTTAGCGCAGACAATTCAATTCACAGAAAAGATTGATGAAG
This sequence comes from Streptococcus mitis, assembly GCF_946188685.1. Classification (GTDB taxonomy): domain Bacteria; phylum Bacillota; class Bacilli; order Lactobacillales; family Streptococcaceae; genus Streptococcus; species Streptococcus mitis_CC. The sequence continues at coordinate 56,505 of NZ_CAMHWH010000001.1, read as the reverse complement.
CCAAGGAAAATAAAAAGTTTATTCAAACAATGGCAGCAGGAGCCTTAGGATTCTTTCTTTATATGATCCTGATTACCTATGCGGGTGTAACAGCTCAGGAAGTTGCTAGTGAAAAAGGCACAAAAATTATGGAAGTCGTCTTTTCTAGCATAAGGGCTAGTCACTATTTCTATGCGCGGATGATGGCTCTGTTTCTGGTGATTTTAACGCATATCGGGATTTATGTTGTAGGTGGTCTGGCAGCCATTCTACTCTTTAAAGATTTGCCGTTCTTAGCTCAGTCTGGTATTTTGAATCACTTGGGAGATGCATTCTCGCTGAATACATTGCTCTTTATTTTAGTCAGTCTCTTTATGTACGTAGTCTTGGCGGCCTTTCTAGGTTCTATGGTTTCTCGTCCTGAGGACTCAGGGAAAGCCCTGTCGCCTTTGATGATTTTGATTATGGGTGGTTTTTTTGGAGTGACAGCTCTAGGTGCAGCTGGTGACAATCTCATCTTGAAGATTGGTTCTTATATTCCCTTTATTTCGACCTTCTTTATGCCATTTAGAACCATTAATGGCTATGCAGGGGGAGTAGAAGCATGGATTTCGCTTGCTATTACAGTGATTTTTGCAGTGGTAGCAACAGGATTTATCGGACGCATGTATGCTAGTCTCGTTCTGCAAACAGATGATTTAGGACCTTGGAAAACCTTTAGACGTGCCTTATCTTATAAATAGAAGAGCCTCGCGAAAGCGAGGTTTTTTAGAGATAAAAAGAGTGGAATTCAGAAAAATATTTTTCATATCTATTGACTTTTAGGGGTGAAATTTGGTATTATAGTAGGCGGTATTGTTTACCCCATTTGAAAGGCCCCGGAACCTTCCAAATACTTTTCGATGGGAAGGAACACCCATCACCGTAAACAAAAATCGAACTATATATAGGAGAAATCATGAACAAAACAACATTTATGGCTAAACCAGGCCAAGTTGAACGTAAATGGTACGTAGTTGACGCAACTGATGTACCACTTGGACGTCTTTCTGCAGTAGTTGCTAGCGTACTTCGCGGAAAAAACAAACCAACATTTACACCACACACTGATACAGGTGACTTTGTGATTGTTATCAATGCTGAAAAAGTTAAATTGACTGGTAAAAAAGCAACTGATAAAATCTACTACACTCACTCAAACCACCCAGGTGGATTGAAACAAATCTCTGCAGGTGAACTTCGTTCTAAAAATGCAGTACGTTTGATCGAGAAATCAGTTAAAGGTATGCTTCCACACAATACACTTGGACGCGCTCAAGGTATGAAGTTGAAAGTATTTGTTGGAGCTGAGCACACTCACGCTGCACAACAACCAGAAGTTCTTGATATTTCAGGACTTATCTAAGGAAAGGAACAATAAAGTATGTCACAAGCACAATATGCAGGTACTGGACGTCGTAAAAACGCTGTTGCACGCGTTCGCCTTGTTCCAGGAACTGGTAAAATCACTGTTAACAAAAAAGATGTTGAAGAGTACATCCCACACGCTGACCTTCGTCTTGTCATCAACCAACCATTTGCAGTTACTTCAACTGCAGGTTCATACGACGTTTTCGTTAACGTTGTAGGTGGTGGATACGCTGGTCAATCAGGAGCTATCCGTCATGGTATCGCTCGTGCCCTTCTTCAAGTAGACCCAGACTTCCGCGATTCATTGAAACGCGCAGGACTTCTTACACGTGACTCACGTAAAGTTGAACGTAAGAAACCAGGTCTTAAGAAAGCTCGTAAAGCATCACAATTCTCAAAACGTTAATCAATACGATTATATCAACGTTTACAGACATTCAAGAATTATTTCTTGGATGTCTTTTTTGTTTCAAAAAATCAAAGTTCACCCCAAAATTCACCCCATATTCACCCCATCAATTTTTTAAACTACGAAAAGCAATATCACCTACAGTCTGATTGACTTTATCTTTGATATTAACGTAAGTTTTTGTAATCTCTTTATCACTATGAGTAAGAGCTTCTGAGAAGGCTTCAAGAGAAACCCCAGCTTGTTTTGCGAGTGTCGCACCAGTATGTCTTAGTTGTGTGGGGAAGCTGGTGCTAGTTCAGGGTGCCTGCGTCTGACTGATTTCATCTTGATAAAACTTAAAATCTTTCTAATTATAACAAAGCATAGTCAAAAAGCTATGACCTCTATATTCACAAAAAAATCCAGACCAATACTAGTCCAGATTTCTTGTCTATTAAACACTCTTTTCAAAGAATGGAAGAACGGCTGTAACGGATTTGTCAACGCAATTATTTAACTGTGAGAATCCGACGCACATAAATTTTAAATGGTGTCTCAGTCACATTTAAATTTATGAGACGCTTAGACGTTAGGCTTTCAATTTATCAAATTTTGATTTGATGTTTGCCTTGAACTCTTCAAGTTTGGCCTTGCGATCTGCTTTACGTTCAGCCTTCATTTGCGCACGCGCTTGGTTGTAGAGGTCTTCTTGGACTTGCAGGGCTGCTTCAACTTCAGCTACGACGGTTGCTACATCCCAACGCACGATTTGGGTGTCGTACTTGGTGAAGTAAGCATCGATGACTGCTTCGTTGTTTTCTTGCACCAAGGCGACAACGGCTGTTTCGCCGTCGATCAATTTTTGAGACACAACGTCAATCAAGCCAGCTTCTGCCGTATCAACGGTATCACCAGCAGCCAAACCATAGAGGCTGCCAATACCATAACCAAACAAGACGCCGATGGGACCACCCAAAAGCCCGATAACTGCACCGAGCAAGCCACCTTCTAGGGTTGCATCCGTCGTTGAATCTTCAAAGTCATAGCGTTCTTTTTCAACGATGTGACCGTTTTCATTTTTGACCAAGGCGATTTGAGCAACCTTGGTCGTCTGAGTTTGGCGGAAAGCCTTCAAATCCGCAAAGGACTGATAAGCTTCGCTTTCAGTGTTAAAGACTGAAACTACTAGGTTTTCCATAGTTAGTACCTCTTTTCTAAATATACACATTCATTATAATACAGTTTCAATCATTTTTCAATCATTTTAGTGCGACATTTTAATTGATATGTCGCGTTTATCAGCGTTAAAGAACAGTTTCAGGCAGCGGTATATCTTTGCCATATCCCAGCCCAGACACTCTGGAGACTCTGAGTGACTATCAAGAAAGATGTCCATCAGATTCTTAAAGCCTCCCGTGCAAAAAGTAAATAAATAGTGTTTTTCCTGTATGCCTGTCACACGGCTAAAAGACCGCTTGACCAAATCTTCCAGAAAATTATAGCAGATATTATGTACCAGCTCTGTGTAGCGAGTCTGATGAGCGTGCCGAATCACATCGACACTTTTATAGAATCTGCCAACTGTTTCCTTATGGTCGAATCCTTGAAAGAAGTCGCTTTATTCGTCGGTCAAGACAATTAATTTGGCTGGTGCAACTGATTCGCCAAGCTATGAACAAGCAATTATTACCTTTTGAAAGCAAAAATGGCAATTATGAAGGTGAAGCTACTCAGGTCTTAGTTCTTCTATCCAATTACTATGCAGACAAAAAACTATTTGATGAAAATACAGATGAATATGGAAATATCTTGATTTTAAAGGATTCATCTATCATTTCTAAATTATCGGCTATCCCAGATTTATTAAAAAGGGGATCTAGTAGGTAACAATAATATCGAATATATCAAAGTACGCAATATTAGGATTTCTTCAGAGGTTGAGTTAGAGTCAGATGTTGATGGGGATAAGTCGGATAATCTGCCAATAGATATAAAAATACTAGAAAACAGGCTTGAAAAAGGCTCGTAAAGCTAGCCAGTTCTCTAAACGTTAATTCGTTGCTGGACAGCAGAATACAAACGAAAACACTTTGCATCTTGCAAGGTGTTTTTTTCTATGAGAACTGGCGGTGCGCAATTAGGATAGCTCTAGCGACTTTAGTCGCATAGAGATATGCTATGCACAGTTGCCTCAAGAAAACAATGCTTCTTGGTCCACCCTGTTAGACAAGCTTCAAAACCAAGGAATCCAACAGATTTCTCTTGTAGTTACAGATGGCTTTAAGGGGCTTGAGCAGATTATCAGTCAGGCTCACCCATTAGCTAAACAACAATGTTGCTTAATTCATATTAGTCGAAATCTAGCTAGTAAAGTGAAACGAGCAGATAGAGCGGTTATTCTGGGGCAATTTATAATGATTTATCGTGCTGAAAATTTAGAAATGGCAGGACAAGCTTTAGAGGACTTTCTCGCCGAATGGAAACCAAAGTATAGGAAAGTCATGGAAAGTCTGGAGAAGACGGATAATCTTTTAACTTTTTATCAGTTTCCCTACCAGATTTGGCACAGCATGTATTCGACAAACCTCATTGAGTCTCTTAACAAAGAAATCAAACATCAAACGAAAAAGAAGGTTCTTTTTCCTAATGAGGAGGCTCTGGAACGTTACTTAGTTACGTTGTTTGAAGATTATAATTTCAAGCAAAGTCAACGAATCCATAAAGGGTTTGGTCAATGTTCTGATACACTTGAAAGCTTATTTAATTAACACTCCGTAACTCTACTTAAGTGTTTACACATAATTATTGACAGTATCAAAAAATAAAGTATATTGTTTTCATCATAATATAATTAAATATCAGTATAGAGAATTTTATCTATATATCAGATATCAGCAATTGCTTTTGCTGTCATTTTTCGCTACAATAGTTACAAGGAGGAAATAAACATGTTAAAAGAAGTATTAAACGTCGTAAAAGTTGCGAAAAAATCATCTCTCTTCTTAGGAGGGGTAGCATTTGGGACGCTTGGCTTGAAAGTCTTAGCAAGTAAAGAAGCTAAGAAAGGCTATTCTAAGGCCTTGGCTAAAGCTTACAAATTGAAAGATGGACTGGATGCATCTGTTTCTGTTGTAAAACAACACGGTGATGATGTTTTACAAGACGCTAAATATTTATACGAACAGGAAAAGAAAGAAGAACAATTAGATAGCCTGACAGGTGAATAATATGTCTTTTAAAGTGCTACACAGAGGATATCAACATATCCGATTATCGTCCTCGTTTTCACTGACCTTGGATATTCAAGATTATCTTCGTTCCTTGGCTAAAGATGAAAAAGGGATCGACTCTATTCAGTTTTATATGGATCAGCAGCACTTTACTCTACGTATGAAAGAAGGCTTCTCTGTATTAGAAAATGCAGAGGCCTTTTTAAAAAAAATTGACAAGGGGAAAGTTTCGGACTTGATGACTCTTCCCATTCGTAGAGAAGAGAGTGCTTATTCAATTGTATCGGGTGCAGCGATTAAGCGTTTGCTGTTTCGAAGTTTTGTACCCTACCCTATTCGTTATATTTGGACTTGTTATCAGGCTTTGGGTTATGTCAAAGAAGCCTATCAAACTTTAACGCGCAAGGAACTAACCATGGAGGTCTTGGACTGTTCGGCCATTTTGTTGTCCTTGTTTATGAACCAATCCAAGACAGCTAGCAACATCATGTTTATGCTTGATTTGGGTAATCATCTGGATCAGTGGTCTTTAAAAAAAACAGCAACAGATTTGGAACAAAGCCTTCTTGCTAAAGAAAGTGATGTTTTCTTAGTGCGGGGAGACATGGTCATCAGCATCAAGAGTTCTGATGTTCAAGTAGGTGATGTATTAGTTGTCTCCCAAGGTAATGAAATCTTGTTTGACGGCCAAGTGGTTTCAGGATTAGGCATGGTCAATGAGAGTTCCTTGACTGGAGAGAGCTTCCCTGTTGAAAAGAAAGAGGGAGATTCTGTATGTGCGAATACTGTTTTGGAAACAGGAGAGTTAAGAATTCGTGTGACTGATAATCAGATAAACAGTCGTATTTTGCAACTCATCAATCTGATGAAAAAATCTGAAGAGAGTAAGAAGACAAAACAACGTCATTTTATTAGGATGGCAGACAAGGTTGTAAAATATAACTTCTTAGGTGCTGGTTTGACTTATCTGTTAACAGGTTCGTTTTCAAAAGCCATTTCCTTTTTATTGGTGGATTTTTCATGTGCTCTAAAAATATCCACACCTGTAGCCTACCTTACGGCCATAAAGGAAGGTCTAAATCGAGAAATGGTTATTAAAGATGGTGATGTATTAGAAAAATATCTGGAAGTGGATACTTTCTTGTTTGATAAAACGGGTACCATCACGACGAGTTATCCTTTGGTTGAAAAGGTTCTTCCTTTCGGAGATTATACTGAGAAAGATATTTTAAGAATAAGTGCATGTTTGGAGGAACATATCTATCATCCTATTGCCAATGCAATTGTTAAACAAGCTGAAATTGAAGGCATTGAACACGAAGAAATGCATGGCAAGCTTCAGTATGTTGCAAGCAAAGGGATTAAATCGCAAATTGATGGTCAATCGGTTGTCATTGGAAATTATGTACTAATGCAAGACGAACAGGTAAGAATTAGTTCTGAGCAGCTGGCCTTGATTGAGCAATATAAGACTCATTACAATTTATTGTTTTTGGCTTATAAGAAAGAATTAATTGGGATGTTTTGTATCCACACTCCCTTGAGAAGCGAGGCGAAAGTTGCATTGAAAAAGCTAAAGCGCCAAGGGAAAAAACTGATTCTGGCAACTGGTGATACGTTGGCTAGAACAGAAGAGTTGGTTAAAGATCTGCCATTTGACAACGTTTATACTGATTTAAAACCAGATGGTAAGTTTCAGTTGGTTCAGGAATTACAGAAAGCTGGCCGAACTATTTTGATGGTTGGAGACGGGTTAAACGACTCTGCTGCCTTGACGCTTGCAGATATTGGGGTTGTGATGAATGAAAGTGCTGATATTTCTAAGCAGATGAGTGATATTTTATTATTAGATAATCGTTTAGATTTCTTCGAGGAATTGAATTCTTTATCTGAATCGTTGCAGAAATTAATTCAAAGAAATATTCAAGAAACAGTTGTAATAAATGGAAGTTTAATTGGATTTGGGTTGTTAAATTGGTTAAGCCCATCTAATCTTTCGATATTGCACAATCTGACTACTTTAAGAATCGTCCTTCGTAGTCTTTCTATTAAAAGTAGGTAAGAGACCGAGAAGCTGAGGTTATAAAAACTAAAAGGAGTTGTCTCATTTGAGAATAACGGTTCTTTGTCAACTGTAGTGGGTTGGTGGAAAATTATACCCTGGAGAGGACCAAATTGGTTCTCTCCTTTTAAATATTGAAAAAACCATTGGCAGTGGACATACTTTAAGACTATATATTTCTGAAACTAGTTTCACAATACAAATATTGACATGCAATTATTAATTGGTGGATTTTAAGTTGACATCTACAAAGTTTAATGTTAGAATACATTCAAAAATATATTTGAATGAGGTGTTTTATGATTCAAAATGTTGTTACTTCAATAATCCTGTATTCTGGGACAGCCGTAGACTTACTTATTATCCTAATGTTATTTTTTGCCAAAAGAAAAAGCAGAAAAGACATCATTAACATCTATTTAGGACAATTTCTAGGCTCTGTTAGTCTAATATTGCTAAGTTTGCTTTTTGCATTTGTCTTAAATTATATTCCTAGTAAAGAGATTTTAGGTTTACTCGGTTTGATTCCAATTTTCCTAGGCCTCAAAGTTTTGCTTTTAGGAGATTCTGATGGAGAAGCTATTGCAAAAGATGGTTTGCGAAAAGACAATAAAAACCTGATTTTTCTAGTCGCTATGATTACTTTTGCAAGTTGTGGCGCTGACAATATTGGTGTCTTTGTCCCATATTTTATTACCTTAAATTTAGCGAATTTGATAGTGACTTTACTTACTTTTCTAGTCATGATTTATCTCTTGGTTTTTTCTGCCCAAAAATTAGCACAAGTCCCTTCTGTTGGAGAAATTTTGGAAAAATATAGCAGATGGTTTATTGCCGTTGTCTATTTAGGATTGGGGATATATATCCTGATTGAAAATAACAGTTTTGACATACTATGGACTATATTAGGCTAGGAGAAAATATTATGAAAAAAGATAGTATCTGCCAAGTGAATGTTATAAATCAGCAAAATATTACAACCGCAACGAACTACCTTGAAAAGGAAAAAGTCCAAAAATCACTTCGCATTTTAACAAAATTTACCGATAATAAGCAGATAAATATCATCTTCTATCTTCTTGCTGTTGAAGAACTCTGTGTCTGTGATATAGCCTGTTTACTAAATCTCAGTATGGCATCTGCCTCCCACCATCTTCGTAAACTAGCCAATCAAAACATCTTGGACACTAGAAGAGAGGGGAAAATTATATATTATTTTATAAAAGATGAGGAAATTAGAGATTTTTTTAATCAACTAGGATAACAACTGTTTTTACTACTTTTCCATGATTATAGGGGATTATATATGAAATTTTTTGATGAAAATTACTCACAAGAAATAATATATAGAACTATTTAAATATCTTCAAGATAGAAAAAGAAATTGCACTGGCACGGAGAAACTGTACATAAGATTTGTGATACAGTAGTTCGTATTTCTCAACTACATAAGCTCCGAAAACTAAAAAGTGATAACCCTTTGATAACCTCTTGATTTTTAAAAGGGTTATATATGTAAAGATTGAGGATTTATCTCTCAAAAGTACTTAATTTTAGTGATAATTTACCATAAATATCTTGATGTAGAAAAAACCAGGTCTTAAGAAAGCTCGTAAAGCATCACAATTTAGTAAACGTTAATTCGAAAGAATTACTATACTTACAAAGAGCACCTTTCGGGGTGTTCTTTTTGTACTTTCTTACTAAATTGGTGCAATTGACACAGTTGTTGCGACTTTAGTCGCTTATAAATGTGGCTGCAACCTGACAAAGTCAGTTGCCTCAAAACGTTAATCAATACGATTATATCAACGTTTCAAAGCACTCAAAAGTTTACCTTATGGGTGCTTTTTTCGTGTTTTTTTGAAAAGTTCACCTCAAAGTTTACCTTATTTTCATCTTATTGTTTTAGAGACTTTAAAGCAAATTCACCAACTGCCATAGGAGCTACATTAGAAGTATTTACATAAATCTGAGTTGTTCCTGTGTCACTGTGTGTTAGAGCCTCAGAAATAGCTTCTAAGCTTATTCCTGCTTGTTTAGCAAGCGTTGCTCCTGTATGTCGCAGTTTATGAGGTGTAGCATGTGCCAACTCTTTATGTCGCTTTCTGATGCTTTTCATTTTATTGTTTAGATAGTCAGCATGTAAAGGCTTGTTGATGTTTCCTCTTGTGTCGATATATGTAAAAACAAATTGTTCTGGATTACTGATGATGCCAAACTTTGCTAGTTAATATTTTTGTTGCTCTTTCTAAGAGGTAAGAAGCTGAAGTAAGTCATTAGAAATAGAGAAAATAGGAAATATTTCCATAATAAAACGCATATTATCAGGTTTCTTTGAACTGCACCCCAAAAGTTAGACAGAAAAAATCTAACTTTTGGGGTGCAGTTCAGTAAAAGCTTGATAGTATACGTTTTATCCTAGAAATATTTGCTGGCTGTTTTTCTCAAACTGACTTTTTAAGAAGTTACCTTATCAGCAATTTCAAATAAGTTTATGGAGCTATCTTTGGAAAAACTGTAGAATTTCAAAAATTACTACAGACCTTGAATTTTACTTATCATTTCAATGATTTAGATTGCTTACATTTTGTTTTGATAAGTTTTACGGTAATCTCCAGGAGAAAGTCCAGTCCTTTGTTTAAAAATTTTAGTAAAGTAAGAATAATTATCATACCCTACTTGACAAGATACTTGTGATATCGAGATATTTGTTTGAGATAGGAGAGATTTAGCAGCATTAATGCGCTTATCCGTTATATATTTAACAAGAGTTTCTCCAGTTTCTTTTTTAAAAATTCTAGCTAAATGATCTGCACTGAGATAAACAACATCTGCTAAGATAGAACGATTTATATCTTCATAGTAGTGATGATCTATGTATTCGACGATGCGTTGAATACTATTTTTTTGGTTTTCAATGTTTGTTGCAAATTTCTTAGCATGTGACCAGTAATAATCAAAGTAATCCTGAAAAGATTCAATTGAATGAAAGCGTCGTTGGAATAAGAAATCATGAGTGCTGTTTTGGAATAATTTATGTGCCGAGATTCCATTTTGATCTAGATATATTCCTATTTGTTGAGTCCAATCTAGTAAAATTTGTTGTAGTGTGAAAGTAGGTATTTGAGAATTATAAGCAAGTGAATTAATTTTTTCTCTTAATTCGTATTCACTTAAGGTATCTAAAAAAGTAATTGAAAGAGTTTCTGTTTTAAAAGAAGTTGGGAAACTATGTGGAACACATGTAATAGTATTCCAATAAGAAACATATTGTTCATTATAAGTGTAGAGTTCTTTGGTATGAAATAAAATATCGGATATTTTATGGCAACTCTTATATATAATGTTTGAGTATTTACTAAAGTTATTAGAAATTTGAGAATGAATCTCATATGCTAATTTGTCACTACGTTTTGATGAGTCTACTCTAAAAAGACAAACATATTGATCAACCTGGCTTTCCATCTTAAACAAACTTATCAGTTTATAAGAAGGTTGTGAAATTCTTTGAAGTTCTCTTTTTAGTTGAGAAGTCCATGATGGAGTTTCTACAGAATAATCTTCTTCATTAAGATTAATGGTTAAAACTGCAAGAAAAAAATACTGGTGTTTTTGAAGAATAAAATCTTGTTTGATTGCTATGTTTTCTAGTTCATCAATGCGAGAAATTTGAGGTTTTCTAAGGTAATCATACCAGAAATTATCTTCTATTTGTAAAAGTGCATCATTTTTTCCATTTAAGTTATGATTCTCAATTTTACTAATGGCTTTTTGAATAATAAATTCTAATTTTTCAAAGTTAATGGGTTTTAGATAGTATTCAAAGCTTTGCAATTCAATTGCTTTTTGAGCATAGTTGAAGTCGGCGTAATTAGTTAAAAAAATTGTTTTTATATCATATTTTTCATTTCTAATCCAAGATAAGAGTTCGAGGCCGCTGCCTTGAGGCATTTCTATATCGCTTATCATGAGATCAATAGGATGCTCTCTAATAATATTTTGAGCTTGAGTGAGGCTATAGGCAACATAAACAATGTCAATGTGTAGTTTATCCCAATTTATTTTCTCTCGTAAAGCCTCAATGATAAAGCGATCGTCATCAACTAATAAAATGTTCATTATAACCTCCGTCTATAATCTTGTATGGAATGAGTAAAAGAATTTTAGCTCCACCTTCTTCATTATTTTCAAATGTAATAGTATAGTCGTTGGGATAGAGAAGATTTAAACGTTCGATGGTGTTTGTTATCCCGATATGATGTCCATCTTCTGTTATTAGAGACTGTTTCTGATTTAGTTTTGATAAAATTTCTTCAGAGAAACCTGGACCATTATCTTCGATACAAATCTGAATATAATCTGAGTCCTCAGTTTTTACTTTTTTTATTGATAGTAAAATTGTAAATAAATCTTGAAATGAAAAACCGTGTTTTATTGTGTTTTCAATAAACGTTTGTAACAGTAATGATGGAACAAGAGTATTTTGTAAATCAGAATTGTAGTCTAGTGAAAAGTAGATACTATTTCCATATCGAATTCGTTGTATTTCTAAATAATCTTTAATATGCTGAACTTCATCTTTAAGTTCTGAAAAATCTTGATTAGCCATAAATAAATGACGGAGATAATTTGAAGTTAGGATAGTTAATTCTTCAATTTCCTTGTAGTTTTTTGTTTGAAGCATACTATGAATCATTGATAACATATTCAAGTAGAAATGCGGTCGGATTTGATTTTTAAGATAATTAAGTTCAATCTTCTTAAGTTCTAGTTGTGAATGGTATTCCCGTATTTTTAATTCTTGCATGTCAAATATTACTTTATTAAGTTTATCATTTGCCTTATCAATTTCTAGTATACCTTCAGATATAAAAAATTCAGAAGGGGGGATGGAGTCCCCAAGTTGAGAGAGCCGTTCAGTGAGTCTTGTTATAGGTTTAATCATCCACTGACGAATATACAGGATAATGATGATTGATAAAATGGTGATAATGATAGGAACGGCTGACAAAAATACTTCTAAGAATGTGATATTTCTAAAGACTTCGGCATAATCGACTAAAACATAAATATCGAAAGGTAAATGCGTTTTTTCATTTTGAGCATGAATTAGATAGTTTTCGGAGGGTATATTGTTAGGCTCTTTTAGGGAAAGTTTACCATTATTTCCAATATTGAGTTTTTTGAGAGGTTTTAGGATATCTTCTGAAGATATGACGGCATAAATGATTTTTCCTTCGTAATGAACAGATTTAACTAAGTATTCACTGTTTTTAGTAGTTACATTTTTCCATTTACGGTCACTTATATCACTACGCAATGATTTTAGATTTGATTTTAACAGTAGATAATCTTCATATGGAATATAAAGATTGGAGACATTTATAAAATAATCAGTACTATCGGTTTCTAATAAGAATGTCATATGAGTTTCATTTTGATACTCAAACTCTGTAAAGCTAGTTTGAACTTTTTTAAGATTTTCTTGATATTCAAGAAACGTTTGTACATGATTTAATTTCTCTAAAGATTCATTATGCGTTATTGTTGAGTACATAAAGCGTTCTACAGAATGCAATTTCTCATTAACAGAATCAGCATAAATTTCAATTGAACTACGTAAGTGTACTATATTTTGGTTTTTAATAAAATTTCTGGTTATGTTACTCATAGCAATATTGATTAAAATATTTATCAATAGTAGCACAAGTAGGAGTTTAAAGAAAAAATGAATAGAATGTTTTTTTGATAACTCGTGATTTAATTTCATATACTAGTCTCCTATTTAAATTATAGCACTTTGAAAATACGATATCATGTACAAAACAGATATGTTTTATCAAGATGTCGGAAAAGTAATAGTTCTTAGAACTGATAAACTGAAAAATTGATAAACCTAGTCCAAAAAGTTATATTAAGGGAATTCTTTTTGGTGTAAAATAATCGTAGAAAATCAGATAGGAGGAAAAAAATGAAAGTAGCATCTCAACTTCATAAAATAAAATTAAAGCATAGTATTCCGTTATACATATTACTTTTTCCTTCAATATTGCTATTAATTTTATTTTCCTATATTCCCATGTTGGGATTAATTATTGCATTTAAAGACTATTCACCAGCTAATGGTATCTTTGCTAGTCAGTGGGTAGGATTTAAGTACTTTACTCAATTTTTCTCATCATTCCAATTCGGGACAACTATGTTCAATACATTAAAAATTTCACTTTATAGTATTGTAGTAGGATTCCCCTTGCCTATTATACTAGCTATAATCAGTAATCAGTTAAGAGTTGGGAAATTTAGAAAAATATTTCAAGTGACAACTTACTTACCTCATTTTATCTCTACAATGGTTATGTGTGGGATGATTATCTTATTTTTATCTCCTACTAGTGGTTTGTTAGCAAATGTATTTAAGTCTGTTGGAATTACTATTCCAGATTTTTTATCAAAACCTACTAGTTTTGCAGGTGTTTATGTTTGGAGTGATGTATGGCAACATATTGGTTGGGATAGTATTATTTATCTGGCAGCGCTTTCTGCAATTGATCCTACATATTATGAGGCTGCAACTATGGATGGCGCTTCTAGGTTACAAAAAATTAGGCATATAGAATTACCATTACTTTTGCCAACTGCTATGATTTTGCTAATATTAAGAGCAGGTAGTTTATTAAGTGTAGGGTTTGAGAAAGTGTTACTATTACAGAATCCTCTTAATTTAGCAGGAAGTGAGATAATTTCGACCTATGTTTATAAAGTTGGTATGGTGAATTTTCAGTATAGTTATTCGACAGCTATAGGGTTATTTAACACCGTAGTCAATCTAATAATTTTGTTATCTGTTAACTGGTTCTCAAAAAGATATACTAGAACGGGTCTTTTTTAAAGGAAGGAGTGCTTAAAGTGAGATGGTTTCATAAATCAAGAAAAACAAACTCTGAATTATTATTTGATATAGTTACCTATGGTTTAGCAATTTTCCTTATCCTGTTAATTGTTTATCCGTTATGGTTTGTAGTGATTGCATCTTTTAGTAATCCTTCAGATGTTGCAAATGGAAAGGTATGGTTTATTCCTAGAGAATGGAAATTAGATGGATATTTACGTCTTATTCAACAACCTTTATTCTTACGTAGCTATCTAAATACCATTTTATATACTGTTGTTGGTACCTTAGTTGCTTTAGTAGTCAATATTCCAGCTGGTTATGCTTTATCTAGAAAAGAATTAGTTGGTAGAAAATGGATGAGTATTCTATACATAATCCCTATGTTCGTATCAGGTGGCTTGATTCCTACCTACTTAACAGTAAAGAATGTTGGCCTAATTGATACATTTTGGGTAATGGTAATCCCTTTTGCGGTTTCATCATACAATATTATTGTTGCCAGAACTTTCTTTAATAATAGTATTCCAGACGGGATGTGGGAGGCTGCGCAAATTGATGGATGTGGTACAATTCGTTATTTTATTAAGATAGTCGTTCCTTTATCAAAAGCTATTATAGCAGTTATTGGACTTTGGACTGCAGTTGGTATTTGGAATTCGTGGTTTAATGCTTTAATTTATTTAACGAATGAAAATTTACAACCATTGCAATTAATTTTACGACGTTTACTAATTAGTAACCAAATGTTACAATCGCAAGCAACAGGAGAAGTGGCATCAGATCTTCGTATCAAGGCCGATATGATGAAATATGCAGCAATTGTTATTTCAACCGCTCCGATTATGTTGTTGTATCCCTTTGTTCAAAAATATTTTAATCAAGGCGTAATGATTGGCGCGTTGAAAGAATAGGAGAAAAACATGAAAAGTAAATCATTTACATATTTGTTCTTAGGAACAGTTACACTTGCTGGCTTGACAGCCTGCGCAAATTCCAATAATGCGAATACGGATGATAAATCTGGAGAAGATTCTTATAAAATTACGACTGTTCGTTGGTCTGACTGGGGAGAAGATTATCATAAAGGTTTTCTAACAGATTCTGCCAAGGAAGCAGGTATTGATGTTAAATGGGATACACTTGTGGCAGCAGATTGGGCAGATAAGAAATCTGTGTTGGTTGCTAGCGGAGATTTACCAGATGCATTTTTAGGTTCAAATGCTTTTACAGATTCAGAAATTGCTCAGAACCAATCTTTGTTTATTCCATTGGAAGATTTAATCAAGGAAAACATGCCTAATTTAACTAAGGCTATGGAGAAAGAACCTAAGATTAAAGCTATGATTACTTCACCAGATGGTCATATCTACAGCCTGCCTAAAAAATTACCAATGCGTCCTACAGTAGCTAATCAGCTATTTATTAATAAAAAGTGGCTAGATAATTTAGGGTTAAAGGTTCCAGAAACTTATGATGATTTAGTAAAAGTACTACAAGAATTTAAGGATAAAGATGCGAACGGAAATGGAGACGCTTCTGATGAAATTCCATTCGGAGCAGGAAACTTTGATCCAACATTCTCATATATTCTTCCGTTCAATAATCGTTTAGGTGCAGATAATACGTATGAAATGTCTGTAAAAGATGGAAAACCAGTCTACCTTCGTACAGAAGAAAGTTACAAACAAGGGATTGCAGCAATGCACGAATCTTATAAAAAAGGTTTGATTGATCCGGAAATCTTTACAGAAGATACCTCTATGAGTGTAGCGAAACGTATGGATAAGGGAGTAGCTAGAGTAGGTGTTTCTAGTGGTTGGACAGCAGATGCAACGTTTGGCTTACATTCAAGTGAATATATTGCTCTACCTGCTTTAAAAGGTATGGATGGTAAACAATATGTCTTTTCTGATCCAGATCATTACAACTATGGTCGAAATGAAATTTTGATTACAAATAAGAGCAAAAACCCTGCTAAATTATTGAAATGGTTGGATAAATTATATACAGATGACGCAAGTATTCAGAATTTCTATGGATCATTTGGAATAGCTACTGAAAAGAATGGTGATAAGTTTAAAGTGTTACCTCCTAAAGATGGTAAATCAGCTGATGAATGGGCATGGATTAATTCACTTCGAGATTTTGGTCCTAAATACGTAAGCGATGATATCAATAGTCGCGTAGAAATCGATCAAACACAAGGTGATGGATTGAAATTGAAGATGGACCAAGATTTGAAACAATTTGCGTTGCCAGCTTACCCTAATGTGATTTATTCACAAGAAGAACTTAACAAATTATCATCAATCTATGTGAGTATTGAATCTTATGTCAAACAACAAGCATCTAAATGGGTAGTTGAAGGTGGCATAGAAAAAGAATGGGACTCATACAAAGAAACTCTTAAGAATATGGGATTGGACGAATTTATGAAGATTCAACAGGAAGCATATAATCGTTACCAAAAAGAAGTAAAAGAGTAATATTTTATATGAACTCTTGGTTGTATGAACAAGGGACTAGCTAATTACAGGAAGCGAGACTGATGACATCAGATTATCTCGCTTCCTTTATTCTAATTTTTAAAGAAATTTGGAAATGTTTTTTAAATAATTTAGGTAATATTTTTGTACAACTGACATTATAAAATATAGAGTTAAGGCAATCGATTTTATGGAGATATCTATTATGCAAAAATTATTTTCATTAGATGGAAAACTGGTTAGAATTTTAACTTTTTTGACAGATTTAATTATTTTAAATACTCTATTTATTGTTAGTTGTATTCCAATAGTTACAATTGGGGCATCACTAACTTCTCTTACGACAATGTGGTATCGTATTTTAAAAGGTAAAGATACCGATATTGCTTATCATTATTTTCGGATCTTTAGACAAAATTTTAAACAATCAACTTTTATTTGGTTGTTTATCCTCCTAATAGAATTACTTTTATATGTGAACTATTGTCTTTGGGGCTATTCAAGTTTATTTTCAGAGTATAGTTTATTGTTAGTGTTGCCCTTTTTATTTGTTATAATACTTTTGATGAGTGTTGTTTTTCCCTATATTGGTCTATTTAAAGATAATCTAAAAAATAGTATTGTAAATAGCGTATTAATTTGTATTTTAAATCCAATACAAGCTATCGTGTTGGTTTTATTTAATATTTCTGTACTGTATATGAGTTTTAGTAGTCCAGAACGAGTTTTAACAGCTATTTACGTATTTACATTTGGGGGATTTGCTTTTTGCGGATTGATGAATGTAACGATAACAAATAAAATGTTTGATAAGGTAAAGAAATTTACTAAAAGGAGGGAAACAAATTGAAAATTTTTAAGGGAGAGTTTTATCGCATCTCTGTATTAACAGACAAGCTAGTAAGGTTAGAATACTCTAAAACTGGAAGTTTTGAGGATAGAACGACACAACTCATCTATAATAGAGATTTTGGTCAAGTTTCGTTAGATTATATCGAGACATCAAACGTACTAGATATTATGACGGACTATTTTCATCTGCACTTTAATAAAGGAGAATTTAACGCCGAAAATTTATTTATAGAATTAAAAGGAAATTTTGCCGTATATGGTAGTCGCTGGTATTTTGGTGAATCTATTGAAACGTTAAAAGGAACAGCTCGGACTCTGGATAAGGCAGATGGAGCAATCTCGTTAGAAGATGGAATTATTAGCCGAAATGGTATAGCCTTATTGGATGATTCTCAAGGATTTATTTGGGATGAACAGTCTGGTTATATTGAGAGAGAAAATCAAATTGACCTCTATTTCTTTGCCTATGGGCATGATTATAGAGGAGCAATCAGAGACTTTTACCATTTGACTGGTTCAACCCCTTTGTTGCCAAGATATGCTTTAGGCAATTGGTGGAGTAGATATTGGCCTTATACGTCGGATGAATACTTGGATTTAATAGACAGATTTAAAACAGAGAAAATTCCATTATCTATCGGTGTTTTAGATATGGATTGGCATATAACTGACATTCCAGCCCGTTTTGGAAGTGGCTGGACAGGATATAGTTGGAATAAAAACTTAATACCTAATCCAGAACAGTTATTGCAACAACTTCATGATAGAAAGTTAAAACTCTCCTTAAATGTCCATCCTGCTGATGGTATACGGGCTTATGAAGAAGCTTATCCTCGAGTCGCCAAACGATTGGGGTTAAATGTAGAACTAGAAGAACCTGCCATTTTTGATTTTTTTAATCCCTCTTTTAGAGAAGCCTACTTTAAAGATGTTCATTATGAGCTAGAAAAGCAGGGAGTAGATTTTTGGTGGATTGACTGGCAACAAGGGACACAAGGTATGCTAGATCCACTATGGCTTTTAAACCATTATCACTATCAGGATAGTTGTAAAAATGCAGAAGGTGGTTTGATTTTATCAAGATATGCAGGTCCTGGTAGTCACCGCTACCCTGTTGGTTTTTCAGGGGATACTATTATTAGTTGGAATTCCTTAAGATTTCAACCTTATTTTACAGCGACAGCATCTAATAT
This sequence comes from Streptococcus mitis, assembly GCF_946188685.1. Lineage (GTDB taxonomy): Bacteria > Bacillota > Bacilli > Lactobacillales > Streptococcaceae > Streptococcus > Streptococcus mitis_CC. The sequence continues at coordinate 38,007 of NZ_CAMHWH010000001.1, read as the reverse complement.
CGGTTATAGTTGGTGGAGTCATGATATCGGTGGACACATGCTGGGGGATTATGACGAGGAGCTACAAACTAGATGGCTACAGTTTGGTATTTTTAGTCCGATAACTCGATTACATAGTTCTAGAAGTCCCTTTAATAGTAAGGAACCTTGGTTTTTTTCAGAAACAACATCTAAGATTATGAAGAAATACCTTCGTTTGAGACATCAGATGATTCCCTATCTATACACTATGAATGTACAGACACACGAGGAAGGTGCCCCATTAATCAGCCCAATGTATTATTTCTACCCAGAGAGTGATGAGAGTTATAATGTTCCAAATCAATACTTTTTTGGAACAGAACTGATGGTGGCTCCCATTGTAGAAAAGATGGATTTGGCATTCCAATCTGCAAAAGTAGATGTATGGTTCCCTGAAGGTGAATGGTATGACTTCTTTTCAGAGAAAAAATATACAGGTGGTGTGAAGTTGAGTGTTTATAGAGACATTTCGACGATACCTGTGTTTGCAAAAAGTGGTGCAATCATTCCCTTGGTTGGTTCTGAGATAGATATGGGTGTTGAGTTACCTGAAGTTGTAGATTGGTATGTATTCCCAGGCAAGCAACATTCTTTTGAAATGATTGAAGATCAAAATGGTCAAAGATATAAAACAAGATTATCAATCGATTGGGAAATAGGAATGGTAGAGTTAACATTACAAGGAGATTCTAGTATCGTTCCAAGCAATAGAAAACATAGAATTCATTTTAAAGGAACGAGTGTGTCTATGATTGAATTGCCAAATAAGAATGATACAGCTAGATTTGAATGTAAAGATAATAAAAGGCTATCCCTAAATGATGAAGTTTTTAGACTACTAAAGACGGCTTCTCTTCCATATGAATTAAAAGATAGATTGTTAAATCAATTCATCAATGCGAAAAATTCTCATGAGTTAATGAATATCTTGCATCATCAGGATAAGGAATTGAGAGGGCGTTTATTGGAAATGATATTTACTAGCGAAAACTAATTGAGACATTTCGTACACAATTTCTATTATTTAATGTGTAACAGTTTTACATCTCTATGCTTATTGACTTGTATTTTAGTAATTACAAGTTTGGCATAGGGATGTTTTGTTTACTGAAGAGGAAAGGATAAGATAAGTAAGTTTCAAATTTTGAAATATTTTTTAAACTAAACAAGAGCAAATTTTTAAAGGTGATTTCTCAAAGTAACTTCCACTTGCCTGACCGCAGTGGAAGTTAGTCTGAAATGGATTTTTATGATGGAATTAAGTATGAGACGTGTGATTTTTTCAGAAAATTTTCTGAAAGAAACAGGATTTGTTTGACATTTGTTTGAAAATTCTGTAAAATGAATTATTATATCGTTAAAGGAGAATATATATGGAAAAACAGAAAACATTTTTTGGACATCCTATGGGCTTGTCCACCCTCTTCTTTACAGAGATGTGGGAACGCTTTTCTTACTATGGGATGCGAGCTATCCTACTTTACTATATGTACTATAGCGTGCAAGATGGTGGATTGGGAATGGATAAGACCACAGCTGCATCGGTTATGGCGATTTATGGCTCGCTGGTATTTTTGTCCTCGGTTATCGGCGGTTTTGTCAGTGACCGTATTTTAGGAAGCCGTAAGACTGTCTTTTACGGTGGGATTCTGATTATGCTAGGGCATATTGCTTTGGCAACACCTTTTGGACAAGTGGCTCTCTATCTTTCTATTGCCTTGATTATCTTTGGAACTGGATTTTTAAAACCCAATATCTCAGATATGGTGGGGGGAATTTATGAGAAAGAGGATGATAGACGGGATGCAGGTTTTAGTATCTTTGTCTTTGGTATTAACTTAGGTGCCTTCGTTGCCCCTTATTTAGTGGGCTATCTAGGTCAGGAAGTCAATTTTCACCTAGGTTTCTCACTAGCTGCCATTGGGATGTTCTTTGGTCTGGTGAAGTATGTTTTAGATGGGAAGAAATATCTGCCTGAATCAAGTCTTTACCCCACTGATCCACTTTCACAGAAGGACCAGCAGACCTTGATTAAACGCTTGCTACTTACACTTGTCATGGCTATTCTTGTGGTTATAGGTTTAGTCTTTACTCACCAGTTTAACGTGGATATGATTGTTAATATCTTTACAGTAATTGCGGTAATCATTCCAATCTACTATTTCTTTAAGATTTTATCTAGTCAGAAAATAACTGCCACTGAGAGATTCCGAGTATTTGCCTACATTCCTCTATTTATCGCTGGAGTACTCTTCTGGTCTATTGAGGAACAGGGTTCTGTTGTTCTCGCTCTATTTGCGGATGATCAAACTCAACTTTACTTTAATGTATTTGGGAATCAGATTCATTTTCCATCTAGCTTTTTCCAAAGTATCAATCCCCTTTTCATTATGATTTATGTGCCGATTTTTGCGTGGTTGTGGGGGAAAATGGGTAAAAAGCAACCGTCCTCTTCTAAGAAATTTGCTTACGGTTTATTAGCTGCAGGTTTATCCTTCTTGTGGATGATGTTACCAGGGATGATCTTTGGGACAGATGTTAAGGTCAGTCCTTTCTGGTTGATTATGAGTTGGGCTATTGTGATTGTGGGGGAAATGTTGATTTCGCCTATTGGTCTATCAGTCACTACTAAGCTAGCACCAAAATCCTTCCAAGCACAAATGATGTCTATCTGGTTCTTGAGTAACGCTGCTGCCCAAGCTATCAATGCTCAAATTGTAAAATTTTATACAAGTGAAACTGAAGTAGCTTACTATGGAATTGTTGGAGGAATTACGATTGTATTCGGTATTATCTTACTCTTCTACGTTCCACGTATTGAAAAACTAATGTCTGGTATCAAATAGAGAAAAACTGGAATTTCTGTAGGGATTTTGAAAGTTAGATCAATTATTTATTCAAAGGATTTAGTTCTGTATTGTATAGGGCTAGGTCCTTTTAGTTTGATTAATACTCTTCGAAAATCAAATTCAAACCGCGTCAACGTCGCCTTGCCGTACTCAAGTACAGCCTGCGGCTAGTTTCCTAGTTTGCTCTTTGATTTTCATTGAGTATAAAACTCACGATGTTTCTGCTTTTCCTAGTGGACATTTGTACACTTTTTTTATATAATAAAACTAAACCATTTTGGTTGAGTTTTAAAAATATGACTTCAAGCATCGATTAGTCTTTCTAAGAGAGATAATGTCCATTAAAGCATCATAATAGGAGGTGAAGTATGTATCAGCCAGAAAAATTAAAGGCTCGGAGGAAAGAGTTAAAACTAACACAGAAGGAAATTGCAGAGCAACTTGGGATTAGCTTTCAGGCTTACTCAGCTTGGGAACGTGGAATCAAGGAACCGTCCAAGGAGAAGGTGTTCCAGCTAGAGAATATTTTAAAAGTACCAAAAGGATATTTTACTCAGATCGAGATTGTCCGTCTCTACCATAGCCTCTCCAAGCAAGGGAAGGAGAAGGTTGTTCTCTATGTTCGCAACCTATCTCAAGAGGAGCAAGCTCAGAAAGTGACAGCTATGCCAGAGCGTCTCTACGAGTACCGTGTTTATGAACGCATGTCAGCAGGGATTGGAGCTTCGGTCTACGATGATCGGAATTTTGATACGGTTTACTTTAATGAGGAGTTGGCTCATGATTTTGCGTCATGGGTGTCTGGGGACTCCATGGAACCTAAATACCAAAATGGCTCCGTGGCTCTGATTCGAGAGACAGGATTTGACTATGACGGGGCGGTTTATGCAGTGGTTTGCAACAACCAGACATATATCAAGCGGGTCTATCGAGAGGAGAATGGATTGCGTCTGGTCTCTATCAATCCTAAATACAAGGATATTTTCATATCCTATGAGGAAGATCCTCGGATTGTGGGTATTATCGTTGGAAACTTTGTGCCGATGGAGGGATAGCCAATGGGCTACTTTGATTATTCCAGAGAGCCCAAAAGTGACATTGCCTTTATCGATATGAAGTCCTTTTATGCCAGTGTTGAGTGCGTGAAAAGAGGATTGCATCCGCTGAAAACCTCGCTTTGTGTCATGAGTCGCGCGGATAATTCAACTGGTCTTATCCTAGCCTCCTCTCCTATGTTTAAGAAGATTTTTGGCAAGTCAAATGTTGGTCGGGCCTACGATTTGCCTTTTGATATTAAAACGCGAAAATTTTCCTATTACAATGCTCGAAAGCAAGGGCTACCGACTGACTCGGACTATGTTCGCTACATCGAAGATTGGGCTCAAGTGACCTTGATTGTCCCTCCTCGAATGGACGAGTACATTGCAACCAATATGGAAATCCAGCGAATCTTTCAAAACTATGGCAGTCCAGATGATATTTATCCTTACTCTATCGATGAGGGTTTTATTGACCTGACTAGTTCACTTAATTATTTCATTTCAGACAAGAGTCTCTCTCGCAAAGACAAGCTGGATATGCTTTCTGCTCGTATTCAGAGGGATATTTGGAGGCAGACAGGGATCTACTCTACAGTAGGTATGTCCAATGCCAATCCCTTACTGGCCAAGTTGGCTCTAGATAATGAGGCCAAGCACACTCCGACCATGAGGGGCAACTGGTCTTATCAGGATGTGGAAGAGAAGGTCTGGTCCATTCCCAAGATGACCGATTTTTGGGGGATTGGCAGGCGGATGGAGAAACGCTTGCATGCTCTGGGGATTTTTTCCATCAAGGAATTGGCAACCAGCAATCCCGACCAGCTAAAGAAAGTTCTGGGTCAGGCTGGCTTGCGTTTGTGGTTTCATGCTAACGGGATTGATGAGAGCAATGTTCATAAGCCCTATAAGGCCAAATCCAAGGGCTTGGGGAATTCTCAAATCTTGCCGAGAGACTACGTGAAGCTACGGGATATTGAAATTATTCTTCGAGAAATGGCGGAGCAGGTGGCTATTAGATTGAGAAGGTCTGGCAAGAAAACAACCCTTGTCTCTATCTATGTTGGTTTCTCTAAACAGGAGGTCAGGTCGTCTATTCACACACAAATGAAGGTCGAACCGACCAATAATACAGCTGTCTTAACGAATTATGTTTTGAAGTTATTTCATAACAAATACACTTCTGGAGCGGTCAGAAGTGTCGGAGTTAACTATTCAGGCTTTGTAGACGATTCCTTTGGTTTGATATCTCTCTTTGATGATGTTGACAAGTTAGAAAAAGAAGAAAGGCTCCAGACGGCCATTGACTCCATTCGGGAACAATTTGGTTTCACTTCTCTCTTAAAGGCCAATGCACTGGAAGAAGCCTCTAGGAGTTTTGCTAGAAGCAAGCTGATTGGGGGACATTCTGCTGGAGGATTAGATGGATTAAAATGATTGATCGTTCTTATTTACCTTTTCAATCCGCGCGAGATTATCAAGATCCAGGTATGCAGAAGTGGATGGGATTTTACCTCTCAGAACACACTAGTTCGCTCAGTGAAGAAAAAAACCGTGTTGATTTTTCGACGGATTTGACTCCAGATGATAAGTTGCACTTGCTTTCTCAGCTTTATGTTGGCCAACTTAGGGGAAGTTTTGTGCTAAAGGAAAAGAAGCAGAAAATCACTATCATCGGTGTGGTGAGAGAGTTATCGCCTCATACTCTATCTATTAGGACAAACGTGGGATATAGGTTGATAGATGTTGCAGATATCCTAGAAATTCGATTGTGGGAGGAGGGAGTTTATGACTAGAAAAGAGCTGTATGAAAACAAACTGCAGATGGATTATTTTTCAGATAACTATATTCATTTTGAAGAGGATTTTCAAAAATACTCTGCCATGAACGTACCCTTGACTTTCTTGATTGATGACATCCTACGAACCATGGCGATGAATCAGAAAAACTATTTTGTCTTAAACAAGGAAAATGCCAAGGATGGGCGGGAGCATCGTTTTTATTTTAGAGTGGTAACGGAAAAAGCGTGTCCCAGAAATAGGACCTATACATACTCAGGAGTCAAGAATAGCAGTCAGTAGTGCCTTGTCTGCTATGAATGTATCATTTTTACAACACTTCATGGTTCATATCATGGGGTGTTTTTCTATTTAAGTCAAAGCCCATCAAAAAATCTCACTATTCATCAGGCTAAAGGAAACCTAATCATAGTGAGATTGTGAGTTATAGTAGATTTTGTATGGCCTCTTCAATTTGTTTTGGGTCTGTTTTTGAAGAGAAGCGTTCAAAGACCTGCCCATCACGACCGATGAGAAACTTAGCGAAATTCCATTCGACTCGTTTTCCCAGTGGACCAGATTTCTGGTCTTTCAACCAAACATAGAGGGGATCTGCCTCCTTACCGTTGACCTTGATCTTGGCAAAACGTGGGAAGCTGGTTTGATAATGTAGGCTACAGAAGGTGTTGATTTCCTCTGCGCTGCCTGGTGCTTGTCCCATAAACTGATTGCAAGGGAAATCCAAGATTTCAAACCCCTGATCTTGATAGTGATCATAGAGTTCTTGCAGCCCTTTGTACTGGGGGGTTAACCCACATCCGGTAGCAGTGTTGACAATCAAGAGAACTTTACCACGATAGGCATTTAGTGAAGTTTCTTGCTTGTCTTGGTTCAAGACTGAAAAATCGTATAGTGAAGTCATTGCTTGCTTTTCTCCTTCTGTTTGGTATTTTTAGGAGGTTTCTCCTCCTGTAGGGATAGAAATCCGTAGGTCAGAGTTCCAAAAATGCTACCGATAATCAGGCCATACATTAGGAAAGGACCACTTTTATCGAATTGCATGAGCAACTTCCCAAAATCTGAAAAGGACATCTGCTGAACGAAGACTTTATGAAAGATGAGTAAGGTAAAGAAGCCGATCTGAATACCGATAAACACAATCCAGCTTCGGAATTTGATTTGGGCTTTGCTGTAGGTCTTGAGGATGATTTCTGATTTGTCATCCTTTTCAAGATGAAGCTCTTGGACGGCTCTTTGGGTTTTTAAAGTAATGAAAAAAATGAGTCCAGAGTAAACATAGGGCATAGCATAGCGAACCACTTCTATGAAGCGTCCAAATAAGAGATAAAACAAGAAGAGGAAGAAGGAAGAATAAACGATTTGGATCATGGAACGGGCGCAAGCCTTGTAGATAATCTCTTGTCGGCATTCATCAAAAGGGCCTTGGATATGAAAGAGATTTCGAAGTAGGCGAGTGGTTAAGTCTTCTTTTTTCATGTTAGTAACCTCCTAAAAGAGCGGTTTTACTGATTTTCTTTTACGAATTGATAGAGATAATAAAGATAAGTGATAGAAGAAAGGCTAGCGATAGTGAGCAGTAAATAATACTTCCAATTGCTTGAGATGAGCATCAGTTGTAGTAAGGATAGCATCATAAAGCACAGTGCTAAGTTGAGTATGCGCATTTTTTGGGAGTCGATCTTTAGATAAGTCAATCCTTTGTTGAGTGCTGGGATAAAGACTGGAAGGAGGACTATATCGTAGATTGGCAAGTTCCCTGAAACGATGATGAAGATGAACAGTGAACTTAACAAAAGATGATAGGTAAGTCAAGTTAGTAATGATTTCATAGGGCACCTCCTAATCCTCATCTTGCTCTTTTTTAGTTTTTGCAATGCGACGGGAGATGAGGAACTGTATGCTTGCTCCGAAGAAGATAGAACCGAGAATGCTTGATACACCATTTCTTATAGTGAGAAGAGAATTAAAATAGTCCGGACTTTCACCTATGAGTATACTGAGAAGAGGAGTTATAAAAAACATCCATAGACCAAAGAACAAACCTGCTTTAAGACCTGGGTAGTATAGTTGCTTGCTTTCTTTCTCATTCAGCATATCTGGTTCAATAGTTGTAATCCCTGTTTTTTGCATTTGGTATGTGAGATATCCAGCAACGATGAGGGCAATCACTAAAATCAGAGGAGGATAGACTAGAGCTACTAGTTGAGGATATTTATAGGCCAGAAGGAGTGGAATAAGATTTCCGAAAATCATCAGATAAAAAAGGAAGATAAAGACTTGGTTACCTATACGGTCTGCCTCGCGTCGTTTGTATTCGTCAAGGGGATCAGAAATGCCGTATGTGCGTTTGATCAGTTTTTCAGTAAAGGTTTCTTTTTTCATGAGTTGGCTCCTTTTTTAAAAATCTTCCTCCCAAAAGAGACTATTGAGGTCAGTTTGGAGGCTGCGGGCGAGATTGAGACAGAGTTCCAGGGTTGGATTGTACTTGTCGTTCTCAATCATATTGATGGTTTGTCTCGAGACACCGATATCCTTGGCTAGCTCGAGCTGAGAAATGCCTAGTTCCTTGCGAAATTCTTTCACACGATTCATCTGTTCTCCTTTCTGATTTGTGTCGTATATATTTGACTATATTATATTCTTCTATGAAATAGATGTCAAGCATATTTGACATGTTTCTTAAAGAAATCTTACTTGTTTTTGGCCTATTTGTCTGACTAGTGCAAGCTAGTCAGATTTGTGGTAAAATAGATAAGATATGACAAAAGAATTTCATCATGTAACGGTCTTACTCCACGAAACGATTGATATGCTCGACGTAAAGCCTGACGGTATCTACGTTGATGCGACTTTGGGTGGAGCGGGCCATAGCGAATATTTATTAAGTAAATTGAGTGAAAAAGGCCATCTCTATGCCTTTGATCAGGACCAGAATGCCATTGACAATGCGCAAAAACGCTTGGCACCCTATATCGAAAAAGGGATGGTGACTTTTATAAAGGATAACTTCCGTCATTTACAGGCACGTTTGCGCGAAGCTGGTGTTCAGGAAATTGATGGAATTTGTTATGACTTGGGAGTGTCTAGTCCTCAATTGGACCAGCGTGAGCGTGGTTTTTCTTATAAAAAGGATGCGCCCCTGGACATGCGGATGAATCAGGAAGCTAGTCTGACAGCCTATGAAGTGGTGAATCACTATGACTATCATGACTTGGTTCGTATTTTCTTCAAGTATGGTGAGGATAAATTTTCTAAACAGATTGCGCGTAAGATTGAACAAGCTCGGGAAGTCAAGCCAATCGAGACAACGACTGAGTTAGCAGAAATTATCAAGTCGGCTAAACCTGCCAAGGAGCTCAAGAAGAAGGGCCATCCTGCCAAACAGATCTTCCAGGCTATTCGAATTGAAGTCAATGATGAACTGGGAGCAGCAGATGAATCCATCCAGCAGGCTATGGAGATGTTGGCTCTAGATGGTAGAATTTCAGTGATTACCTTTCATTCCTTGGAAGACCGCTTGACCAAGCAATTGTTCAAGGAAGCTTCAACGGTTGAAGTTCCAAAAGGCTTGCCTTTCATCCCAGATGATCTCAAGCCCAAGATGGAATTGGTATCCCGTAAGCCAATCTTGCCAAGTGCAGAGGAGTTAGAAGCCAACAACCGTTCGCATTCAGCCAAGTTGCGCGTGGCCAGAAAAATTCACAAGTAAGAGGAAAAAATGGTAGATAAGAAAGAAACAACCAGTCAATTCTTGCAGAATCGTATAAAAAAATTCTCACGTGTGGAGAAGGCTTTTTATCTTTCCATCGCTTTTACGGCACTCGTTTTAGCAGTGAGCATTATCTTTATGCAGACACGACTCTTGCAAGTGCAAAGTGATTTGACAAAAATCAATGCGCAGATAGAGGAGAAGAAGACAGAGCTGGACGATGCCAAGCAGGAAGTGAATGAATTGATTCGTTCAGAGCGCTTGAAAGAAATTGCAGATAAAAAAGATTTGAAATTGAATAATGAAAACATCCGAACAGCGGAGTAAGATATGAAATGGACAGAAAAAATAACCCGATTTGCGGTAAAAAATCGTAAATCTCCAGCAGAAAACCGTAGGATAGTTGGCAAGTACCTCAGCTTTTTAGCTGTTGCCCTTTTCGGCCTCTTTTTGGCCAATTTTGCTTATATTATCGCAAAAGGTAATATATTTGGTACTGACTTGGTAAAAGAGGCTAAAAAGGTTCACCAAACAACCCGAACAGTTCCTGCCAAACGTGGGACTATCTATGACCGAAATGGAGTGCCTATTGCTGAAGATGCGACTTCCTATAACGTCTATGCTGTTATTGATAAAAAATACAAGTCAGCAACTGGAAAAATTCTTTATGTAGAGGATTCGCAGTTTAATAAGGTAGCTGAAGTCTTCCATAAGTATTTAGACATGGATGAAGCTTATGTGAAAGAGCAATTAGCTCAACCAAATCTGACCCAAGTTTCCTTTGGTGCAAAAGGAAATGGGATTACCTATGCCAATATGATGGCTATTAAAAAAGATTTGAAAGATGCTAGTGTGGAAGGGATTGACTTTACAACTAGCCCTAACAGAAGCTATCCAAATGGACAATTTGCTTCTAGCTTTATTGGCTTAGCCCAACTTCATGAAAATGAGGATGGTAGTAAGAGTTTGTTAGGGACTTCTGGTTTGGAGAGTTCTTTAAATACCATTCTTGCTGGGACAGACGGTATTATTACCTATGAAAAAGACCGTGTAGGAAATATCGTACCAGGTACAGAACTGGTATCGCAACAAACTGTGGATGGCAAGGATGTTTATACAACATTGTCTAGTCCGCTACAATCTTTCATGGAAACTCAGATGGATGCCTTTCTAGAAAAAGTAAAAGGTAAGTATATGACCGCGACCTTGGTCAGTGCAAAGACCGGTGAAATCCTCGCTACCACCCAACGACCTACCTTTAATGCAGATACTAAAGAAGGAATCACTGAGGACTTTGTTTGGCGTGATATTCTTTATCAAAGTAACTATGAACCAGGATCAGCCATGAAGGTTATGACGTTAGCTTCTTCTATTGATAATAATACCTTCCCAAGTGGAGAATACTTCAATAGCAGTGAATTTAAAATAGCGGATGCGACGACTCGAGATTGGGATGTTAATGAAGGTTTGACGACTGGTGGGATGATGACTTTCTCACAAGGTTTCGCTCACTCCAGTAATGTTGCAATGAGTCTACTTGAACAAAAAATGGGAGATGCTACTTGGTTGGATTATCTAAACCGCTTTAAATTTGGGGTCCCAACTCGCTTTGGCTTGACAGATGAATACGCTGGTCAACTTCCAGCTGATAATATTGTTAGTATTGCTCAAAGCTCATTTGGGCAAGGAATTTCAGTGACACAAACACAAATGCTTCGTGCCTTTACAGCTATTGCTAATGATGGAGTTATGCTGGAGCCTAAATTTATTACGGCCTTGTATGATCCAAATGATCAAACTGCTCGGAAATCACAAAAAGAAGTTGTGGGAAATCCTGTGTCTAAAGATGCAGCGAGCTTGACGCGAACGCATATGGTTTTAGTCGGTACCGATCCAGTATATGGAACTATGTATAATCATAAGACAGGGAAACCAACTGTAACTGTTCCTGGGCAAAATGTAGCTCTCAAGTCTGGTACAGCCCAAATCGCTGACGAGAAAAATGGAGGCTACTTAGTTGGTTCTACCAACTACATTTTCTCGGTTGTGGTTATGAACCCTGCTGAAAATCCTGATTTTATCTTGTATGTAACGGTTCAACAACCTGAACATTATTCAGGTATCCAGTTGGGAGAATTTGCCAACCCAATCTTGGAGCGGGCTTCAGCTATGAAAGAATCTCTCAATCTTCAATCTCCAGCCAAGAATTTAGATAAAGTTACGACAGAATCTTCTTATGCAATGCCTAGCATCAAGGATATTTCACCTGGTGAGTTGGCGGAAGCCTTACGCCGAAATATTGTGCAACCAATCGTTGTAGGTACTGGAACAAAGATTAAAGAGTCTTCTGTAGAAGAAGGAAAAAATCTTGCACCAAATCAACAAGTTCTCCTTTTATCTGATAAGGTAGAAGAAATTCCAGACATGTATGGCTGGAAAAAAGAGACTGCAGAGACTTTTGCCAAATGGTTAGATATTGAACTGGAATTTGAAGGTTCGGGTTCCGTTGTTCAGAAGCAAGATGTTCGGACTAATACAGCTATCAAAAACATTAAAAAAATTAAATTAACTTTAGGAGACTAATATGTTTATTTCTATCAGTGCTGGAATTGTGACATTTTTACTAACTGTAGTAGGAATTCCGGCCTTTATCCAATTTTATAGAAAGGCGCAAATTACAGGCCAGCAGATGCATGAGGATGTCAAACAGCACCAGGCAAAAGCTGGAACTCCAACTATGGGGGGACTTGTTTTCCTCATTGCTGCAGTTGTGGTGAGTTTCTTTGTTGCTCTTTTTTCAAAACAATTGACCAATAATGTGGGAATGATTTTGTTCATCTTGGTCCTTTATGGACTTGTCGGATTTTTAGATGACTTTCTCAAGGTCTTTCGTAAAATCAATGAGGGGTTGAATCCTAAGCAAAAATTGGCTCTTCAGCTCCTAGGTGGGGTCGTTTTCTACCTTTTCTATGAGCGCGGTGGCGATATGCTTTCAGTCTTTGGTTACCAAGTGCATCTAGGGATTTTCTATATTGTCTTCGCTCTTTTCTGGCTAGTCGGTTTTTCAAACGCAGTAAACTTGACAGACGGTATTGACGGTCTGGCTAGTATTTCCGTTGTGATTAGTTTGTCTGCCTATGGAGTTATTGCTTATGTGCAAGGTCAGATGGATATTCTTCTGGTGATTCTAGCCATGATTGGTGGCCTGCTCGGTTTCTTCGTCTTTAACCATAAGCCTGCCAAGGTCTTTATGGGGGATGTGGGAAGTTTGGCTCTCGGTGGAATGTTGGCAGCTATCTCTATGGCTCTCCACCAAGAATGGACTCTCTTGATTATCGGAATTGTTTATGTCTTTGAAACAACTTCTGTTATGATGCAAGTCGGTTATTTCAAAATGACTGGTGGTAAACGTATTTTCCGTATGACGCCTGTGCATCACCATTTTGAGCTTGGAGGATTGTCTGGTAAAGGAAATCCTTGGAGCGAGTGGAAGGTTGACTTCTTCTTTTGGGGAGTGGGACTTCTAGCAAGTCTCCTGACCCTAGCAATTTTATATTTGATGTAAGAATAGCACCCTGATATTTCAGGGTGTTTTTGCATTCTAAAAAATATTGGTCAATTAAAGTCAAATCTCTTGACCTTTTCTGACTAATGTAGTATATTATGAACGTAAGGTAAATGAAAGCCTTACTAGAACACGTATTTAAAGTAAAATAGAAAGAGGTGTGTCTATGTTTAATCTAGAAATCTTCAGAAGTAAAGATAGTCTACTCCTGCTTGAAAAAGAAAAACCAGAAATAGTACGTAGAGTAGCGATTTAGCTAGTCTAAATTTTTTAAAACAAAGGTCAAAGATAGTCAATATCAGTAATCATAACTAAGTAAACAAAATGAGGTAAAGAATATGAACAACAACTTTAATAATTTTAACAACATGGATGATTTATTTAACCAATTGATGGGTGGTATGCGAGGATACAGTTCTGAAAACCGTCGCTACTTAATTAATGGACGTGAAGTGACACCTGAGGAATTTGCTCACTATCGTGCAACTGGTCAATTGCCAGGAAATGCAGAATCTGATGGACAAATGCAACAACAGGCTTCAGGTATGAAACAAGACGGTGTCCTTGCCAAACTAGGTCGTAACTTGACAGCGGAAGCTCGTGAGGGCAAGTTGGATCCTGTTATTGGACGAAACAAGGAAATTCAAGAAACATCTGAAATCCTCTCACGTCGTACCAAGAACAATCCTGTTCTGGTAGGAGATGCAGGTGTTGGTAAGACAGCTGTTGTCGAAGGTCTAGCACAAGCGATTGTGAACGGAGATGTCCCAGCTGCTATTAAGAACAAGGAAATTATTTCCATTGACATCTCAGGTCTTGAGGCTGGTACTCAATACCGTGGTAGCTTTGAAGAAAACGTTCAAAACTTAGTCAATGAAGTGAAAGAAGCAGGGAATATCATTCTCTTCTTTGATGAAATTCACCAAATCCTCGGTGCTGGCTCAATCGGTGGAGACAGTGGTTCTAAAGGGCTTGCGGATATTCTCAAGCCAGCTCTCTCTCGTGGTGAATTGACAGTTATTGGAGCGACAACTCAAGACGAATACCGTAACACCATCTTGAAGAATGCAGCTCTTGCTCGTCGTTTCAACGAAGTCAAGGTCAATGCTCCTTCAGCAGAGGATACCTTTAAAATCCTTCAAGGAATTCGTGATCTCTATCAACAACACCACAATGTCATCTTGCCAGACGAGGTTTTGAAAGCAGCGGTGGATTATTCTGTCCAATACATTCCACAACGCAGCTTGCCGGATAAGGCTATTGACCTTGTCGATGTAACGGCTGCTCACTTGGCGGCTCAACATCCAGTAACAGATGTGCATGCTGTTGAACGTGAAATTGAAGCAGAAAAAGACAAGCAAGAAAAAGCGGTTGAAGCAGAAGATTTTGAAGCTGCTCTAAACTATAAAACACGCATTGCAGAATTGGAAAAGAAAATCGAAAACCACACAGAAGATATGAAAGTGACTGCAAGTGTCAACGATGTGGCTGAATCTGTAGAACGAATGACTGGTATCCCGGTTTCACAAATGGGAGCATCAGACATCGAACGTTTGAAAGATATGGCTCATCGCTTGGAACACAAGGTAATCGGCCAAGATAAGGCGGTAGAAGCTGTAGCTCGTGCTATCCGTCGTAATCGTGCAGGTTTTGATGAAGGCAATCGCCCAATCGGTAGCTTCCTCTTTGTAGGACCAACTGGGGTTGGTAAGACAGAACTTGCTAAGCAATTGGCTCTCGATATGTTTGGAACTAAGGAAGCGATTATCCGTTTGGATATGTCTGAATATAGTGACCGCACAGCCGTATCTAAGCTAATTGGTACAACAGCAGGTTATGTAGGTTACGATGACAATAGCAATACCTTGACAGAACGTGTTCGTCGCAATCCATACTCTATCATTCTCTTGGACGAAATTGAAAAGGCTGACCCTCAAGTGATCACTCTTCTCCTCCAAGTCTTGGATGATGGTCGTTTGACAGATGGTCAAGGAAATACAGTGAACTTCAAGAACACTGTCATTATTGCGACATCAAATGCTGGATTTGGCTATGAAGCTAACTTGACAGAAGATGCAGATAAACCAGAATTGATGGATCGTTTGAAACCATTCTTCCGTCCAGAATTCCTTAACCGCTTTAACGCAGTTATTGAGTTCTCACACTTGACTAAGGAAGACCTTTCTAAGATTGTAGACTTGATGTTGGCTGAAGTCAACCAAACCTTGGCTAAGAAAGATATTGATTTGGTAGTCAGTCAAGCGGCTAAAGACTATATCACAGAAGAAGGTTATGACGAAGTCATGGGTGTTCGTCCGCTCCGTCGCGTGGTTGAACAAGAAATTCGTGATAAGGTGACAGACTTCCATTTGGATCACCTAGATGCCAAACACCTAGAAGCAGATATGGAAGATGGTGGTTTGGTTATTCGTGAGAAAGCTTAACTAGAGATTTTGAGAATAAAAAAGAAGGAGCCAGCTGAAAAACTGGTTCCTTTTTTGTGTTTAGATGACATGACGCTCAAAGGCATCATCTGAGATTCCTTGTTCCAAGATGAGTTTCGCCCATTCTTTAGCAGAGAAGAGGCTGTGGTCTTTGTAGTTTCCGCAAGATTCGATGGTTGTCCCTGGAACATCTTCCCAAGTAGTAGTTTCAGCGATTTCCTTGAGCGAATCCTTGATGACAGCCGCAATTTCAGCGCTGGTATGACGCCCCCACATAATCATGTGGAAACCTGTGCGACAGCCAAATGGTGAACAGTCAATCATACCGTCAATGCGGGTACGGATGAGTTTGGCCAAGAGGTGCTCGATAGTGTGCAGGCCAGCGGTAGGGATAGAGTCTTCATTGGGTTGCACCAAGCGAATATCATAATTGGAGATGATGTCTCCCTTTGGCCCTGTTTCTTCTCCAATCAAGCGAACATAGGGTGCTTTGACAATGGTGTGGTCAAGTTCAAAACTTTCGACAATAACTTCTTTTGACATGGTAAATCCTTTCAGTTTTCTTCTTTCATTATAACATAAAGCTGGCTCCTGAGACAGAGAGAAAACCTCCCCGAGAGTGGAGAGGCTGCAATCTTTATTTACGATACAAGCGGTCGTATTGGTAGTAAGGGTCAAAGGTTACATTGATACCCAATTTGCGAAGGACATTCTTGTCTTCATCTGTCAAGATGATGGTTGAGTGAGCTTCGCTTCCTTTGAGGTTGCCAAGCTCTTCCATAGCGCGAGCAGCATCAGGATTTTCTGTGGCTGTGATAGCAAGAGCAATCAGGATTTCATTTGAATGCAGGCGTGGATTACGGCTACCTAGATGATCGATTTTGAGACCTTGGATTGGCTTGACAAGTTCAGGCTCGATTAGTTTTACTTCCTTAGCGATGTTAGCTGATTTCTTGATGGCGTTGATCAAGGCAGCGGCTGTAGGGCCAAAGAGCTCTGAGTTCTTACCAGTCACGATTTCACCACTTGGCAATTCAAGGGCTAGGGCTGGTCCGCCAGTTTCTTCTGCTTTTTGACGGGCGACGACAGCAACCTTACGGTCTGCAGGTGTGATGCCGAGGTCGTTCATAAGCAACTCAATTTTCTTGACAGCAGCTTCGCCAACTTTTTCAGCTTTAAAATCAAGAACAGTTTGATAGTAGCGACGGATGATTTCTTGTTTAGAAGCTTCGACAGCAGCCCCGTCATCTGTAATAGCGAAACCAACCATGTTGACCCCCATGTCTGTCGGTGAAGCGTATGGAGATTCACCGAGGATACGTTCCAACATGCGCTTGAGCACTGGGAAAATTTCGATATCACGGTTGTAGTTGACAGTGGTTTCTCCATAGGTTTGGAGATGGAAGGGGTCAATCATGTTGACATCGTCAAGGTCAGCTGTGGCAGCCTCGTAGGCCAAGTTAATAGGGTGATGAAGGGGAAGATTCCAAACTGGGAAGGTTTCAAATTTAGCGTAACCAGACTTGATACCATTGATTTGGTCGTGGTACATGTTTGACATACAAGTTGCCAATTTTCCAGAACCAGGACCAGGAGCAGTTACGACAATCAAGTTGCGACTGGTTTTGATGTAGTCGTTTTTTCCCATGCCTTCTGGAGAGATGATGTGGTCCATATCAGTCGGGTATCCTTTGATCGGATAATGAAGATAGGAATCAATCCCGTTTTTATCTAACTGGTTGCGGAAGGCATCTGCAGCGGGTTGGCCAGCGTATTGTGTGATGACAACCGAACCAACAAAAATTCCCAGTTCATTGAATTTGTCAATCAAACGAAGAACTTCTTGGTCATAAGAAATGCCTAGGTCGCCACGTGCTTTGGAATGTTCGATGTTGCTAGCATTAATGGCAATCACAACCTCAACCTGCTCTTTCAATTCTTGCAAGAGCTTGATTTTATTGTCAGGCTCATAACCAGGAAGTACACGAGCAGCGTGGAAATCTTCTAACATTTTGCCACCAAACTCCAAGTAGAGCTTGCCGTCAAATTGGTTAATGCGCTCCAAAATGTGATCGCGCTGTAGATTCAAATATTGTTCAGAACTAAAAGCTTGTTTTTTCATTTTTTTACCTCTGACCTCTATTATAATAAAAAATTGGAAGTTAGGAAACTATGGAGTTAAAAAAGGAATTAAAAAGATTAGGCAAACGCTTGCACAAAACTCTAAAAAGCGCTATCATAGACTACAGATTATTAAAATAATGAGGTAAGAAGATGCAAGAAAAATGGTGGCACAATGCCGTAGTCTATCAAGTTTATCCTAAGAGCTTTATGGATAGCAACGGAGATGGAATTGGCGATTTGCCAGGTATTACCAGTAAGTTAGACTATCTAGCTAGGTTAGGAATTACAGCGATTTGGCTTTCTCCAGTTTATGACAGTCCTATGGATGATAATGGCTATGATATTGCTGATTATCAAGCGATTGCGGCTATTTTCGGGACCATGGAGGATATGGACCAACTGATCGCGGAAGCTAAGAAGCGTGATATTCGTATCATCATGGACTTGGTGGTTAATCATACCTCAGATGAGCATGCTTGGTTTGTCGAGGCCTGTGAAAATCCTGATAGCCCTGAGCGAGATTACTATATCTGGCGGGATGAGCCTAACGATTTAGATTCTATCTTTAGTGGGTCTGCTTGGGAATATGATGAAAAGTCAGGTCAATATTATCTCCACTTTTTCAGTAAAAAACAGCCTGATCTCAACTGGGAAAATGAAAAACTTCGCCAGAAAGTTTATGAGATGATGAACTTCTGGATTGATAAAGGCATTGGTGGTTTCCGCATGGATGTCATTGACATGATTGGGAAAATTCCTGACGAGAAGGTGGTTAATAATGGTCCCATGCTCCATCCTTATCTCAAGGAGATGAATCAAGCGACCTTTGGAGATCAGGATCTCTTGACAGTAGGGGAAACCTGGGGAGCAACTCCAGAGATTGCCAAGCTCTACTCTGATCCAAAGGGCCAAGAATTGTCTATGGTCTTCCAGTTTGAGCATATCTGTCTTCAGTATCAGGAAGGTCAGCCTAAATGGCACTATCAAAAAGAGCTGAATATCGCTAAGTTGAAAGAGATTTTCAACAAATGGCAGACAGAGTTAGGAGTTGAGGACGGTTGGAATTCGCTCTTCTGGAACAATCATGACCTCCCTCGTATTGTCTCAATCTGGGGAAATGACCATGAATACCGCGAAAAATCTGCCAAAGCCTTTGCTATCTTGCTTCATCTCATGAGAGGGACTCCTTATATCTACCAAGGTGAGGAAATTGGGATGACAAATTATCCGTTTGAAACGCTGGATCAAGTAGAAGATATTGAATCCCTCAACTATGCGCGTGAGGCTCTTGAAAAAGGCGTTCTGATGGAAGAAATCATGGACAGTATCCGTGTCATTGGACGTGACAATGCCCGTACCCCTATGCAATGGGATGAGAGCAAAAATGCTGGTTTCTCAACAGGTCAACCTTGGTTGGCAGTGAATCCAAACTATCAAGCAATCAACGTTCAAGAAGCGCTGGCAAATCCAGATTCTATTTTTTATACTTATCAGAAGTTGGTCCAAATTCGTAAGGAGAATAGCTGGCTGATTCGAGCTGACTTTGAACTATTGGAAACAGCTGACAAGGTCTTCGCCTATATCCGTAAAGATGGGGACCGTCGTTTTCTAGTTGTGGCTAACTTGTCCAATGAAGAGCAAGACTTGACCGTAGAAGGAAACGTCAAATCGGTCTTGATTGAAAATACCGCAGCTCAAGAAGTCTTTGAAAAACAAATCTTAGCTCCATGGGATGCTTTCTGTGTGGAAATGACTGACTAAAAAGTTAGAGAACCTTGAGCCTTAAAGCTTGAGGTTTTTTGCTAAAAGTTGTGTAAAAAACTCTTTTAAAAATATTTGTTAGAATTTTCTAACAAATCGCACTAAAATTCTTGTATTTATAAAAAAATAAGGTATAATAGTGAAAATACTTTCTTAAAGGAGATTACCTATGAAATCGAAAAAGTGGCTCTTAGGAGCAGGAGTGACCTTGAGTACAGCCATTCTTTTAACAGCTTGTGGGAAAAGTGAAAAGAATGCAGATGCTCCCAAAACATTCTCTTATGTTTATGCTGTTGATCCATCATCCTTGGATTATAGCGTTACAAGTAAAAGTTCAACTTCTGACGTAATAGGTAATGTCGTCGACGGTCTTTTAGAGAATGATAAATATGGGAATCTCATTCCTTCTCTAGCAGAGGATTGGTCAGTTTCTAAAGATGGCTTGACTTATACTTACAAACTACGTAAAGGTGTGAAGTGGTATACTTCAGAAGGAGAAGAGTATGCGGAAGTTAAAGCTCAGGATTTTGTCACCGGATTAAAGCATGCAGCAGACGGAAAATCCGATGGTCTTTCTTTGGTTGAGAAATCCATCAAAGGATTGGAGGCTTATGTTAGTGGTGAGACAAACGACTTCTCAACTGTAGGTGTGAAGGCTCTTGATGATTATACGGTAGAATATACCCTTAATAACCCGGAAAGTTTTTGGAACTCTAAAGTAACCACAGCAACCATGCTTCCAGTTAATGAAGAATTTTTGAATGCAACAGGTAAGGATTACGGAACGCCAACTCCATCAAGTATTCTTTACAATGGTCCATATTTTTTGAAGTCCTTGATTTCTAAATCTGTGATTGAATATGAAAAAAATCCTAACTATTGGGATAAGGACAATGTCAAAATTGATAATGTTAAATTGACATTCTATGATGGTTCAGATCAAGAATCCTTAATTCGTAGCTTTACACAAGGTGCCTATACCACTGCACGTCTTTTTCCAGCAAGCTCAAACTTTGAGTCAACTAAGAAAGAGTACGGAGATAAGATTGTCTATAGTCCACAAGAGGCAACAAGCTACTACCTCACTGTGAACGTAAACCGCCAGTCTTACAATAAAACAGCTAAAACAGATGAGTCACAAAAAACATCAACAAAAGAAGCTCTTCTCAATAAGAACTTCCGTCAAGCAATTAATTTTGCCTTCAATCGCCACGCCTATACAGCTCAATTAAACGGTGAAGAGGGTGCGGATAAGATTATTCGTAATAGTCTAGTGCCAGATAATTACGTTCAAGTAGCTGGGAAGACCTTCGGACAGTTGGCTCAGGATGAACTACTGAAATATGGAGAACAGTGGAAAGATGTGACTCTCACAGATGGTAAGGATACAATTTACAATCCAACAAAGGCCAAGTCTGCATTTGAAAAAGCGAAGTCAGAATTGCAAGCTAAGGGAGTGAGTTTCCCGATTCATCTAGATGTGCCAGTAGAACAGACAGATGTAGTTGCGGTGCAACAAACCAATTCGCTAAAACAATCAATTGAAGAAACGCTTGGAACGGAGAATGTGATTATAGATGTTCTTCAAATGACAGATAATGAGAAGGAAAGTATTACTTCTCAAGCTAAAGTTCCAACCCAAAAAGATTATGATTTGAACGGAACAGGTTGGGGACCAGATTACCAAGATCCAGCAACCTATCTCAATATTTTAGATGCTAAGAAGGGTTCTGCCTTGAAACATCTAGGTATAACAAAGGGCAAGGATCCTGAAGTTGTGGCAAAAGTTGGCTTGGATGAATACAAGAAGCTCTTGGATGATGCGGCTTCTGAGACAAGTAATCTTGATAAACGATACGAAAAGTATGCTAAAGCACAGGCTTGGGTTACTGATAGTTCACTTCTTATTCCAGTTGCTTCTTCAGGGGGCTCTCCTATGGTTAGTCGTACTGTTCCATTTACCAAAGCTTATTCACAGGTCGGTATTAAGGGGGATCCATTTATTTTTAAAGGAATGGAACTTCAAAATGATATTGTGACAACTAAAGAGTATGATGCGGCCTTCAAAAAGTGGCAAAAGGAAAAACTGGAATCGAATGCTCAGTATCAAAAGGATTTAGAAAAGCACATAAAATAACGTGAATGAGATTCTTGCTTTCGTTAGGTTATCAGTTAATTCATTGATATTTAAATGATAAATCGTATAAAAACAAGGGAGGACTGTATGAAAGGCAGAAATCCTTTGTTTTTTTATGACTAAAGTTTATAAACTTTCATTCTCAAAATTCAATTAACTTTACAAATTCCCACTATTTTGGTAAAATAAACCTATGTTATAAAAACTAACATAAAGGAGAAAGAAGATGACTACAAAAAAGCGTATCCTTAGTGCAGGTCTGACTGTTGCAGCTGCCTTGCTGTTAACTGCTTGCGGACAATCAGGTTCAGATACAAAAACTTACTCATCAACCTTTAGTGGAAACCCAACTACATTTAACTACTTATTAGACTACTACGCTGATAATACAGCTATTATTACTAACCTAGTTGATGGTTTGCTTGAAAATGACAACCACGGAAACCTAGTTCCATCTTTGGCAGAGGACTGGTCTGTTTCAAGCGACGGTCTGACTTATACCTATAAACTGAGAAAAGATGCCAAATGGTTTACGGCTGACGGTGAAGAGTATGCCCCAGTCAAGGCACAAGATTTTGTGACAGGTATCAAATACGCAGTGGATAATAAATCCCAGGCCATTGACTTGATTCAAAACTCGATCAAGGGCTTGAATGATTATATTACAGGAGTGGATTCTGATTTCTCTAAGGTTGGGGTGAAGGCCATTGACGACCAGACTGTTGAGTATACTTTGGCACGCCCAGAACCTTACTGGAACTCAAAAACAACCAACAGTATTCTTTTCCCGGTAAATGAAGAGTTTTTAAATTCAAAAGGGAAAGATTTTGGTACCCTATCTCCAGATAGCATTCTCTACAGTGGACCTTATTTGTTAAAAGATTTCACATCAAAATCATCGATCGAGTATGTGAAGAACCCACATTACTATGATCATGACAAAGTATCAATTGAACACGTAAAATTGGCTTACTTTGATGGTTCAGACCAAGAATTGACCATCCGTAACTTTGAAAGTGGAGCTTATTCAATCGCTGGGGTTTATCCAAATAGTTCTAACTTTGCCAAGACCAAGGAGAAATATAAGGATAATATCGTCTATAGCTTGCAGGACAAGACTTCTTGGTACTTCAATTTTAACGTCAATCGTAAGGCTTACAACCACACTGCTAAAACAACAGATGAGCAGAAGAAGTCAACTGAGACAGCTGTCTTGAACAAGAACTTCCGTCAAGCGGTGAACTTTGCCTTGGATCGCACAGCCTATTCTGCTCAGTCAAATGGGGAAGAAGCGGCTAGCAAGACCCTTCGTAACACCCTAGTGCCTCCTACATTTGTCCAAGTGGGAGACAAGACCTTTGGAGAAGTAGTCGCTTCTAAATTGGTCAACTACGGAACAGAATGGTCAGGTATTAACTTGGCAGATGCTCAGGATGCCTATTTTAACAAAGAAAAAGCCCAAGCAAAATTTGCGGAAGCTAAAAAAGAATTGGCAAGTCAAGGTGTGACTTTCCCTATTCACTTGGATGTAGCTGTTGATCAAACAAGTAAAAATGCTGTGACAGGTATGAACTCTGTTAAGCAGACCCTTGAGTCAGTTTTAGGTGCTGATAACATTGTCATTGATGTTCAGCAACTTTCAACAGATGATTTTAATAACGTAGCCTTCTTAGCACCAACACCAGCTGATCGAGACTACGATTTGAACTTTGATGGCTGGGTAGGTGACTACCAAGATCCATCAACCTATCTCAATCCTTTCAATGCAGAGGATGGGTTCTACCTCAAGATTTTTGGTCTAGATGCTCAGGAAGATAAAGCTAAAATTGCTAGTCTGGGTCTTGATACTTACACCAAGATGCTCAAAGATGCAGATAGTGAAAATAAAGATGTAGCCAAACGCTATGAAAAATATGCTGAAGCACAGGCTTGGATGATTGATAATTCTCTGATTATGTCAGCTATGTCAAGTGGTGGAACAGCATCTGTGACCAGAGTAACACCATTTACAAGAGGGTATTCATTGGTCGGCATAAAGGGTGATGGCAATAACTACAAGTACATGAAACTGCAAAAAGATACTGTGACAACTAAACAATATGAAGAAGCCAAGGCCAAATGGGAGCAAGAAAGCAAAAAAGCAATCGAAAAAGCTCAAAAAGAAGCAGAAAATCATGTTAAATAAAGATGAGCGAGGTTCCGTAAGGGGCCTCGTTTTAATATCTATATAGTAAATTTATTGATGTAATTGTTTGCAAATCAAAAAGAATGTTTCGGAAAGAAGATAAAAACGCCTTACCTAAGCGGATTTATCTCACAAGTGTATTTTTTTATGATATAATAAAATGAAATAAAAATTGATAATAGAGGTATATCGTGAGTAGATCTTCGAAGCGAGCTCGTCAGGGTAAAACAAAAATATTGATTAGTTGGGGGTTGCTAGCTATCTATGCAGTACTAGCGGTCTTTTTATTGTTTTTGATTTTCAAGTACAATATGCTGGCCTTCCGATTTCTCAATATAGTGGTTGCTGTCTTAATTGTAGCCTTAGCCATCTTGTGCTTCTTTTTAATTCGGTCTAAGAAAGTTCAAAATCTAACGCTGATTTTATTACTACTGGGTGTGTTAATCAATGGAACTTCCCTCTTTGCTGTAAGTCAGTTCATTGGCTTTACCAGTCGCCTGAATGCAACATCGAATTACTCAAATTATTCGATGAGTATTGCAGTGTTAGCAGATAGTCCAATTGATAATATCAGTCAGGTAACCAGTGTGATGGGGCCTACTGGGACGGATAAGGATAATATCCAACAGTTGATGAATGATCTGAAAGCGACTCAAAACAAGGAATTGACAGTCGAAGAAAGCAGTTCCTATCTTGCAGCCTATAAGAGTTTGTTAGCTGGAGATACAAAGGCGATCCTTCTAAACAGTGTCTTTGAAAATATTATCGAATCCGAATATCCAGACTATGCTTCAAAGATTAAGAAAATCTATACCAAAGAATTAACCAAGACGGTTGAAACTCCAAAAGATGTCAAAGGTGACAGTTTCAATGTTTATATCAGCGGAATTGATACCTACGGTCCAATTAGCTCGATTTCTCGTTCGGACGTCAATATCATTATGACAGTGAATCGCGAAACGAAAAAGATTCTCTTGACAACCACACCTCGTGATTCCTATGTTCCAATTGCAGATGGAGGCAACAACCAAAAAGATAAGTTAACCCATGCGGGGATTTATGGAGTAGATGCTTCCATTCATACCCTGGAAAATCTTTACGGTATTGACTTGAACTATTACGCTCGTTTGAATTTCACCTCTTTCTTGAAATTGATTGATTTACTTGGTGGAGTTGATGTCTATAATGATCAAGAGTTTACCGCTCATACAAATGGGAAGTTCTATCCTGTAGGGAAGGTTCATCTTGATTCGGAGCAAGCTCTTAGCTTTGTACGTGAGCGTTATTCATTGGCAGATGGAGACCGAGATCGTGGTCGTAACCAGCAAAAAGTCATTGTTGCAATTCTGCAAAAGTTAACTTCGACAGAAGCTTTGAAAAATTATGACAGTATTATAAAGGGTCTACAAGATTCCGTGCAAACTAATATGCCACTTGAAACCATGATGAACCTGGCCAATGCCCAACTTGAGAGTGGTGGAACTTATAAGATTAATTCGCAAGATCTTAAAGGAACAGGGCGTATGGATTTGCCATCCTATGCCATGCCTGATAGCAACCTTTACATGATGGAGATAAGTGATAGCAGTTTAGAGTCAGTCAAGGCTGCAATCAATGATGTGATGGAAGGAAAATAAGACAAAATGATTGATATTCATTCGCATATCGTGTTTAGTGTGGATGATGGTTTAAAATCTAAGCAAGAAAGCAAGGTCCTTTTGAAAGAAGCCTATGGACAAGAAGTACGGATTTAAGATGTAAAATATACAATTGTATCATCTATTAAAGTTATCCATCTTGTACAATTGCTACAACAGCTTGTTAAAAAATAAAAGGAGGGGGTTATGTACGATTATCTTGTTGTTGGTGCTGGTCTTTTTGGTGCAGTTTTTGCCCATGAAGCAGCCTTAAAAGGAAAAAAAGTAAAAGTCATTGAAAAACGGAATCATATCGCGGGTAATATCTATACTCGTGAAGAGGAAGGAATTCAAGTTCATCAATATGGTGCCCATATATTCCATACTTCTGACAAGGAGATTTGGGACTATGTAAATCAGTTTGCTGAGTTTAACCGTTACACAAACTCCCCTGTTGCAAACTATAAGGATGAGATTTATAATCTTCCTTTTAATATGAATACCTTCAATAAACTTTGGGGAGTTGTGACGCCAGCAGAAGCACAGGCTAAGATTGATGAGCAACGTGCTGTTTTAAATGGCAAAACTCCTGAAAATTTGGAAGAACAGGCTATTTCTCTTGTAGGTACAGACATCTACGAAAAATTAATCAAAGATTATACAGAGAAACAGTGGGGCAAGCCAACTACAGAACTTCCAGCCTTTATCATTCGCCGTTTGCCAGTACGCCTGACCTACGATAACAACTATTTTAATGATACCTATCAAGGGATTCCAATTGGTGGTTACACTCAAATAGTTGAAAAAATGTTGGATCATGAAAACATTGATGTAGAAACAAATGTTGATTTCTTTGCGAATAAAGAACAATATCTGAAAGACTTCCCTAAGATTGTCTTTACTGGTATGATTGATGAATTCTTTGACTATAAGTTGGGTGAACTAGAGTATCGTAGTCTTCGTTTTGAAAATGAGACCTTGGATATGGAGAATTACCAAGGAAATGCAGTTGTGAACTATACGGATTCAGAAACTCCATATACTCGCATTATTGAACACAAACATTTTGAGTTTGGGAATCAAGCAAAGACGATCATTACTAAAGAACATTCTAAAACATGGGAAAAAGGTGATGAGCCTTATTATCCAGTAAATAATGATCGTAATAATCATTTGTATAAATCATATAAAAAATTGGCTGATGAGCAAGGGAATGTTATCTTTGGTGGTCGTTTAGGACACTATCGTTATTACGATATGCACCAAGTAATTGGAGCAGCTTTACAGTGTGCAAGAAATGAGTTAGATTAAACACCTAGAACTGTTATCAGTTGCTATTTACAAATATGATCAATAATTCCTTGACTACGTAATGTAGTTGAGGGGTTTTTGATATTATTCATATTTTTGCGAAGTTATTGTTTAAAAAATAATTTTCAAAAATTCAGAAAATTGTATTGACAGGACTCAAAAAAGGGGCTATAATGAATAAAAAAACAAAGGAGAAGACTATGAAAACAAGGAAAGTATTGGCTTTTGCGGGAGTAACTTTATTAGCAGCAGGTGTCTTAGCGGCTTGCTCGGGTGGTTCTGCTACTAAAGGTGAGCAGACCTTTGCATTTACATACGAGACACATCCAGATAATCTCAACTATTTGACAACTGGTAAGGCAGCAACTGCCGACATTACTAGTAATGTGATTGATGGATTGCTTGAAAATGATAAATACGGGAACCTTATTCCCTCAATGGCAGAGGACTGGTCAGTTTCTAAGGATGGCTTGACTTATACTTATAAGATTCGTCAGGATGCCAAGTGGTACACATCTGAAGGGGAAGAGTATGCTCCTGTTAAGGCTCAGGACTTTGTGACAGGTCTTAAATATGCAACAGATAAGAAAGCAGAAGCCCTTTACTTGGTACAAGATTCGATCAAAGGTCTGGATGCTTATGCTAAAGGGGAAATTAAAGATTTCTCTCAAGTTGGGATTAAAGCTCTTGACGATCAAACAGTCCAATACACGTTGAACAAACCTGAAAGCTTTTGGAATTCTAAAACGACCATGGGTGTTCTTGCGCCAGTCAATGAAGAGTTTTTGAACTCAAAAGGGGATGATTTTGCCAAAGCTACGGATCCAAGTAGTATCTTGTACAATGGTCCTTATTTGTTGAAATCCATTGTGACCAAATCCTCTGTTGAATTTGCGAAAAATCCGAACTACTGGGATAAGGATAATGTGCATATTGACAAGATCAAATTGTCATTCTGGGATGGTCAAGATACTAGCAAACCAGCAGAAAACTTTAAAGATGGTAGCCTTACAGCAGCTCGTCTCTATCCAACAAGTGCAAGTTTTGCAGAACTTGAAAAAGAGCTGAAAGACAATATTGTCTATACTCAACAAGACTCTGTTACGTATCTAGTGGGAACAAATATTGACCGCCAATCTTATAAATACACATCTAAGACCAGCGAAGAACAAAAAACATCTACGAAAAAGGCTCTTTTAAACAAGGATTTCCGTCAGGCTATTGCCTTTGGTTTTGACCGTACAGCCTATGCCTCTCAGTTGAATGGAGAAACTGGAGCAAGCAAAATCTTACGTAATCTCTTTGTTCCACCAACATTTGTTCAAGCAGATGGTAAAAATTTTGGCGATATGGTCAAAGAGAAATTGATCACTTATGGGGATGAATGGAAGGATGTTAATCTTGCAGATTCTCAGGATGGCCTTTACAATCCAGAGAAAGCCAAGGCTGAATTTGCTAAAGCTAAATCAGCCTTACAAGCAGAAGGAGTCCAATTCCCAATTCACCTAGATATGCCTGTTGACCAAACAGCAACTACAAAAGTTCAGCGCGTGCAATCTATGAAACAATCCTTGGAAGCGACTTTAGGAACTGATAATGTCATTATTGATATTCAACAACTACAAAAAGATGAAGTAAACAATATTACATATTTTGCTGAAAATGCTGCTGGCGAAGACTGGGATTTATCAGATAATGTCGGTTGGGGTCCAGACTTTGCCGATCCATCAACTTACCTTGATATCATCAAACCATCTGTAGGAGAAAGTACTAAAACATATTTAGGATTTGACTCAGGGAAAGATAATGTAGCTGCTAAAAAAGTAGGTCTATATGACTACGAGAAATTGGTTACTGAAGCTGGTGATGAGTCTATAGATGTTGCTAAACGATATGATAAATACGCTGCAGCTCAAGCTTGGTTGACAGATAGTGCTTTGATTATTCCAACTACATCTCGTACAGGGCGTCCAATCTTGTCTAAGATGGTACCATTTACAATACCATTTGCATTGTCAGGAAACAAAGGAACAAGTGAACCACTCTTGTATAAATACCTTGAACTTCAAGACAAGGCAGTCACTGCAGATGAATACCAAAAAGCCCAAGATAAATGGATGAAAGAAAAAGAAGAGTCCAATAAAAAAGCGCAAGAAGAGCTCGCAAAACATGTGAAATAAGATAAAAAGAAGTTAGTTGTTCGCTAACTTCTTTTGGTTTATCGAAAATGAATTGGTGCCGATCATCGCTTTTAGATATGATAGATTCTATTTTGTTGAAGAAAAAATCCTGAGAATAAAGGCTCAGGATTTTCTTTCATCTCACTGTTGTGGTTGCTGTTGAACTTGTGGATTTTGTGGCGTTGGTTGTACTGATTGTGTCGGCTGAACAGTCTGACCAGCTTGTCCTTGATTAGGATCGGTTGCTGGAGCATTATTGGGTTGTTGACCAATCGTAGTACTTGCCTGTGTAGTTGAACTTTCAGCTGTTGAGGATTGTTGAGTAGAGGGTTCAGTCCATATTGGGCGAGCTCCATTTTTGAATACAAATTCCCCGTTTCTGAAAACTCCGTCTGGCATCGTCCAGTCTTCTGGATGAGTATCTTCTGATAGATACGTTATCATTGAGCGATAAACCTTAGCTGCAACTAGGAAACCATCTCCAACGATAGGAGTTAAACGATTCGAATAACCTGTCCATACAGCCATAGAATACTTACGAGTATAACCAACAAACATTTCATCTGGAGCTACATAGCCAGTGTTCTTGATGTGTTTCTCAATTTCATCATCTGTGTAGTTAGAAGTACCTGTCTTACCAGCTTGCGCTAACCATGGGAGATAGGCTCCACGACCAGTTCCGTATGCCAAGACGGTTTTCATCATTTCGGTCATCATGTAAGCAGTTGTTTCTTTCATAGCTCGTGTACCAGCATCTGAAAATTCTTTTTCACTACCGTCACTGAAGACGACCTTATTGATATACATGGGTTTGTGGTAAATTCCACCGTTGGCAAAGGCAGCATAAGCAGCAGCCATTTTTTCACTGCTTGCACCGTATTGTTTGTTAGATTCAGTTGTATTACTTGAAATGGCGTTTGCATAGTGGATGCTTGGATAATTGATACCTAAGCCATTTAGGAAAGTTTTAGCTCTATCTAGACCGACCTTATTCAAAGTTTCAACGGCTGTGACATTACGTGACTGTTGAAGTGCATACTGGATTGTAATGTTTCCAAAGTAGCCTTTATCCCAGTTGTAGACGGGAGTATCAGTACCTGGATAGTTATAAGGAACATCATGTACTATAGTTGCAGTAGAGTCATAGACTCCATATTCTAAAGCGGGAGCATAGTCAGTGATTGGTTTCATAGTAGAACCCCAGTCACGGTTGGTTTCAACGGCTTGGTTGATTCCGAAAGATACATTACTTGATTGGTGACGGGCACCTAACTGAGCAATGACTTTACCATTTGTTACATCAACGATAGTAGAAGCTACTTGAAGTTCATCATCTGGATAAGCGACATACTCATCTGTGTTATAAACATCCCAAAGTCGCTGCTGAACATCTTTGTCGACATTAGTATAGACTTCCATACCTGTAGTAAGAAGGTTGTAACCAGTTTCTTGTTCAACTTGGTCGATTACTTCTTTGAGGTAGTTGTCCATATAAGCTGGATAACTATTGGCTGACTTCAAACTTTGGAGACCGTCAGTGACGGGAGTATTAATAGCTTTTTCATAATCTTCTGCACTAATGTATTTTTGCCCTTTCATTTCTGAAAGTACCAAGTTACGACGCTCTAGAGCAGCTTCTGGATGGGAATAAGGATCATATTGGTTTGGAGCTTGAGGCATTCCAGCCAAGAGTGCTAACTGTGGCAAGCTTAAGTCCTTCAAGTCTTTTCCATAGTAATTTTGGGCTGCGGTTTGCATTCCATAGTTACCGTTGGACATGTAGACTTTATTGATGTAATAGGTCAGGATTTCTTGCTTGGTTGCTTTTTGCTCTAGTTGAACGGCTAGCCAAGCTTCTTGAGCTTTACGTGACAAGGTTTGATCAGCAGTTGAAGTAGAAAAATAAGTCAATTTAATTAATTGTTGTGTCAAGGTTGAGGCACCTTGTAGACCTCCTCCTTGTAGATTTCTCAATGCTGCCCCCATGATACGAATAGTATCAACACCTCTATGATCAAAGAAACGGTGGTCTTCGATAGACACAATTGCCTTGACTAAGTCAGTAGGAATTTCATTTGCCTGAGCATTTACGCGACGTTCAGATCCAAGGTCAGCAATCAGTTCGTTTTTGTTGTCATAAATCTTGCTAGAGGTTGTCGCAACTAATTTACTTTCAGATAAGGCTGGAGCCTTGCTAACAAAGTAGAGGAAGGCACCTCCACCTAATAGAAATAATGCGATAAATAAGGTAAGAAATGTAATTCCAATATACTTTAAGAATCGCAGAATAGTTTGTTTGTTCATCTTGTTTTACCACCTAGTAAATGTTCTTTGATAATATCTAGATAGGGAATTTGAGGGAAAGCTCCTTGCTTTACTAAATATCCGTATTCTTTGATATATCCAAGTGGCATTGATTTTTGGCCCTTATCTTGATGATAAAAGCGAATCAAATCAAGTGCCGGCAACAAATAAGTTTCTTGTTGAGAAGAAAAATGAAGTAGTACGAAGCAAATCCCCTGCTGTTTTAGAACTTGTTCCATATGTTGAATCTGGTGAAGATGGAAGTTTTTCATTGGAATAGCATTCTTTTGTCGTGTTTCCTTGGCTTCAAAGTCAATGTAATGTCCTCTATACACGCCAGAGTAATCTGTTGTGGAAGCTTGTCTAAAATAGGCTTCTACAATTTTGGCTCGACTACGTTGAGGATAGTCTACTCGAACGATCTGAACAGGCGTTGGCTTTTTATGGATAACTGCCATGCCATGCGTAAGATAGTAGTCGTTTGTGGCGTTGATCATCTTTTCAAAAGTCATTCCTCGATTTGCGAAATTTTTTGGTTGAGAAATGGATGTTTGGCTTTTTTTTGATGAAATTTTATGAGGATAGTTGACCATATTTCTCCTTATTGGTACAATAACATCACTCTATTATACCATAAAAATAGAAAGAAAGGTGTAAAAATGACTACAGCTTTAATTATGGGATATTCTAATTTTGACTTGGGTTTGTTTAATGAAAAAGATATCAGGTTAAAAATTATAAAGAAAGCCATTCGCCGTGATTTAGAAAATTTAGCAGAAGAAGGGATTAAATGGCTGGTCTTTACAGGGAACTTGGGATTTGAATCTTGGGTGCTTGATGTCGCAAATGAAATGAAAGAAGAATATGATTTTAGCCTAGCGACCATTTTTGATTTTGAAACACACGGGGAAAATTGGAATGAAGCGAATCAGCTTAAACTTAGCCAATTTAAGCAGGTCGATTTTGTCAAATATGCCTATCCTAAATATGAACATATGGGGCAACTACGAGATTACCAACGATTTTTGCTGGAAAATACTGACTTAGCTTATTTTTTCTATGACCCAGAAAATGAGACCAAATTAAAATTTATAGACAATTTGATGAAAAATCAGGAAGGTTATCGCATAAAAAGGTTAACGTTTGAAGACTTAAATGAGCTAGTAGAAAATTTTTCTGAAAAGTAAGCCTTTGACCTTGATTTTTGTTTGCCTTTTTTTATATAATAATACTATTAGAAACCGAGAATGGAGAGAGAGATGGCAAGTATTATTTTTTCAGCAAAAGATATTTTTGAGCAAGAGTTTGGACGTGAAGTTCGTGGATATAGTAAGGTTGAAGTTGATGAATTTTTGGACGATGTCATCAAGGACTATGAAACTTATGCTGCCTTAGTCAAGTCTCTCCGTCAAGAAATTGCAGAGTTGAAGGAAGAATTGTCTCGTAAACCGAAGGCTTCACCAGTTCAAGCAGAATCTCTTGAAGCGGCAACTACAAGCTCTATGACGAATTTTGATATTTTGAAACGTTTGAATCGTCTTGAGAAAGAAGTATTTGGGAAACAAATTTTGGATAACTCTGATTTATAAGAGCTTATTTGAAAAGTGCAATTTTTGGATAATCGCGTGAGGAGAATTTCTTTTCATGAGGAAAGTCCATGCTAGCACAGGCTGTGATGCCTGTAGTGTTTGTGCTAGGCGAAACCATAAGCCTAGGGACGAGAAATCGTTACGGCAGTTGAAATGGCTAAGTTATTGGATAGGCCAGAGTAGGCTTGAAAGTGCCACAGTGACGGAGTCTTTCTGGAAACGGAGAGAGTGGAACGCGGTAAACCCCTCAAGCTAGCAACCCAAATTTTGGTCGGGGCATGGAGTACACGGAAACGAACGTAGTGCTCTGACTGCTACCAGCTGTAGGCTGTTAGTGGTAGACAGATGATTATCGAAGGAAGTGGTCCTAGTCGCTTCTGGAACAAAACATGGCTTATAGAAAATTGCATATAGGTTGGGGCTGAGAAATTTTCTCAACCTCATTTTTTAAAGTGGACATATAGAAAGGTCTTATAAGACTGAAAATGAAAAAAGAATTTAATTTAATCGCTACTGCTGCGGCGGGTCTTGAGGCTGTTGTGGGACGTGAAGTGCGAGAGCTTGGCTACGATTGTCAGGTTGAAAATGGACGTGTTCGTTTTCAAGGAGATGTGAGAGCCATTATCGAAACCAACCTCTGGCTTCGGGCAGCAGACCGTATCAAAATTATCGTAGGAACGTTCCCAGCTAAGACTTTTGAGGAGCTCTTTCAAGGAGTTTTCGCCTTAGATTGGGAAAATTATTTACCGCTTGGAGCTCGATTCCCAATTTCAAAAGCTAAATGTGTGAAATCTAAATTACACAATGAACCCAGTGTTCAGGCTATTTCAAAGAAGGCCGTTGTCAAGAAATTGCAGAAACACTACGCCCGTCCAGAAGGAGTTCCTCTGATGGAAACTGGTCCAGAGTTTAAAATTGAGGTCTCTATTCTTAAAGACATAGCAACTGTCATGATTGATACGACAGGGACTAGCCTCTTTAAACGTGGTTATCGTACGGAAAAAGGTGGCGCTCCCATAAAGGAAAATATGGCAGCAGCTATTTTGCAACTCTCTAACTGGTATCCAGACAAGCCCTTGATTGATCCAACCTGTGGTTCAGGAACTTTCTGTATCGAGGCAGTTATGATTGCCAGAAAGATGGCTCCAGGTCTGCGTCGCTCCTTTGCCTTTGAGGAATGGAACTGGATTAGCGATCGCTTGATTCAAGAAGTTCGCACAGAAGCAGCTAAGAAAGTGGATCGTGAGCTTGAGCTAGATATCATGGGCTGTGATATCGATGCACGTATGGTGGAAATTGCTAAGGCCAATGCTCAGGCAGCAGGTGTTGTAGGAGATATTACCTTTAAGCAGATGCGCGTGCAGGATTTGCGTTCTGATAAAATAAATGGAGTGATTATCTCTAACCCACCTTATGGTGAACGCTTGTCAGATGATGCAGGGGTTACCAAGCTTTATGCTGAGATGGGTCAAGTATTTGCTCCTCTGAAAACGTGGAGCAAGTTTATCTTAACCAGTGATGAAGCCTTTGAGACCAAGTACGGTAGTCAGGCGGATAAGAAACGTAAGTTGTACAACGGAACTTTAAAAGTTGATTTGTATCAATATTTTGGTCAGCGTGTTAAACGTCAGGAAGTAAAGTAGGAAGGAAAACTCATGAGTAAGAAAAGACGGAATCGTCATAAAAAAGAAAACCAAGAACCGCGATTTGATTTTGATGAAGCAAAAGAGTTAACAGTTGGTCAAGCTATTCGTAAAAATGAAGAAGTGGAAGCAGGAGTCTTGCCTGAAGATTCCATTTTGGACAAGTATGTCAAGCAACACAAAGATGAAATCGAAGCAGATAAGTTTGCGACTCGCCAATACAAAAAAGAGGAGTTAATCGAAACACAGAGTCTGGATGACTTGATTCAAGAGGTGCGTGAAGCTGTAGAGGAGTCAGAAGCCTATTCAGAGGAAGTTCTATCGTCTGAAGCTATCTTACCTCCACTGCCTCTGGACGATGAGGATAAAGACTGGGATCCTATAGTACTAGAGGATGAAAATTCAGCAGAAATGACTGGGGAAGTGGAAGAGGAGAAAAAACTTTCTCGTCTGGATCAAGAGGACCCAGAAAAGAAAAGTAAAAAAGGTTTTGTTTTGACCGCTTTGGCGCTCGTATCAGTGGTTATCTGTGTCAGTGCTTATTATGTCTATCGTCAAGTGACCCGTTCGACCAAGGAAATCCAGACTTCTCAATCAACTACAAATACGCAGTCAGATGTAGAAGAATTCAATAATTTATATGATGGCTTCTATACAGATAGCAATAAAACTGCTTTGAAAAATAGTCAGTTTGATAAACTGAGTCAACTTAAGACCTTGCTTGATAAGCTGGAAGGTAGTCGTGAACATACCCTTGCCAAATCTAAGTATGATAGTCTAGCAACGCAAATCAAGGCCATTCAAGATGTCAATGCACAATTTGAAAAACCAGCTATTGTGGATGGTGTCTTGGATACCAATGCTAAAGTCAAATCGGATGCTAAATTTACAGATATTAAAACTGGAAATACGGAGCTTGATAAAGTTCTAGATAAGGCTATCAGTCTTGGTAAGAGCCAGCAAACAAGTGCTTCAAGCTCAAGTTCAAGTGAAACTAGCAGCTCAAGTTCTCGTCAAGCAAGTGAAAATACTGCTAGTGAAACAAGCCCAAGTAGTTCAAATACGGCATCAACTGAAACTAGAAGTTCTCGTAGTGAAGTCAATATGGGCGTATCAAGTGCGGGAGTTGCTGTTCAAAGA
This sequence comes from Streptococcus mitis, assembly GCF_946188685.1. Taxonomy (GTDB): domain Bacteria; phylum Bacillota; class Bacilli; order Lactobacillales; family Streptococcaceae; genus Streptococcus; species Streptococcus mitis_CC. Next base: position 2,571 of record NZ_CAMHWH010000001.1, on the reverse strand, counting down.
AGTGCCAGTCGTGTTTCTTATAATCAGTCTGCTATTGATGATAGTAACAACTCTGCTTGGGATTTCGCGGATGGCGTTTTGGAACAAATTCTAGCAACTTCACGTTCACGTGGTTATATCACTGGAAATCAATACATCCTCGAACGTGTCAATATCGTTAATGGAAATGGTTATTACAACCTCTACAAGCCAGACGGAACCTATCTCTTTACCCTTAACTGTAAGACAGGATACTTTGTTGGAAATGGTTCTGGACATGCGGATGACTTGGACTACTAAGCAGTCGTTACAAAATTCTTTCTTTTCAAAAGTAAAAATGATAAAATAAAACAAATTAAACAAGAGGAGTGTCAAATGACAAAAGCTAACTTTGGTGTCGTTGGTATGGCCGTAATGGGCCGTAACCTTGCCCTTAATATTGAATCTCGTGGTTACACAGTTGCTATCTACAATCGTAGTAAAGAAAAAACTGAAGATGTAATTGCTTGCCATCCTGAAAAGAACTTTGTACCAAGCTATGATGTTGAAAGTTTTGTAAACTCAATCGAAAAACCTCGTCGTATCATGCTGATGGTTCAAGCTGGACCTGGTACAGATGCTACTATCCAAGCCCTTCTTCCACACCTTGATAAGGGTGACATCTTGATCGACGGAGGAAACACTTTCTACAAAGATACTATCCGTCGTAATGAAGAATTGGCAAACTCAGGTATCAACTTTATCGGTACTGGGGTTTCTGGTGGTGAAAAAGGTGCCCTTGAAGGTCCTTCTATCATGCCAGGTGGACAAAAAGAAGCCTACGAATTGGTTGCTGACGTTCTTGAAGAAATCTCAGCTAAAGCACCAGAAGATGGCAAACCATGTGTGACTTACATCGGTCCTGATGGGGCTGGTCACTATGTGAAAATGGTTCACAACGGTATCGAGTATGGGGATATGCAATTGATCGCAGAAAGCTATGACTTGATGCAACACTTGCTAGGCCTTTCTGCAGAAGACATGGCTGAAATCTTTACTGAGTGGAACAAGGGCGAATTGGACAGCTACTTGATCGAAATCACAGCTGATATCTTGAGCCGTAAAGACGATGAAGGCCAAGATGGACCAATCGTAGACTACATCCTTGATGCTGCAGGTAACAAGGGAACTGGTAAATGGACTAGTCAATCATCACTTGACCTTGGTGTGCCATTGTCACTCATCACTGAGTCAGTATTTGCACGTTACATTTCAACTTACAAAGAAGAACGTGTACATGCTAGCAAGGTTCTTCCAAAACCAGCTGCCTTCAAATTTGAAGGAGACAAGGCTGAGTTGATTGAAAAGATTCGTCAAGCCCTTTACTTCTCAAAAATCATTTCATACGCACAAGGTTTTGCGCAATTGCGTGTAGCTTCTAAAGAAAACAACTGGAATTTGCCATTTGCAGATATCGCATCTATCTGGCGTGATGGCTGTATCATCCGTTCTCGTTTCTTGCAAAAGATTACAGATGCTTACAACCGTGATGCAGACCTTGCTAACCTTCTTTTGGATGAGTACTTCTTGGATGTTACTGCTAAGTACCAACAAGCAGTGCGTGATATCGTAGCTCTTGCTGTTCAAGCTGGTGTGCCAGTGCCAACTTTCTCAGCAGCGATTACTTACTTTGATAGCTACCGTTCAGCTGACCTTCCAGCTAACTTGATCCAAGCGCAACGTGACTACTTTGGTGCCCACACTTACCAACGTAAAGACAAAGAAGGAACATTCCACTACTCTTGGTATGACGAAAAATAAGTAGGTCTGCCATGGGGAAACGGATTTTATTACTTGAGAAAGAAAGAAATCTAGCTCATTTTTTAAGTTTGGAACTCCAAAAAGAGCAATACCGAGTTGATCAGGTTGAGGAGGGGCAAAAAGCCCTCTCCATGGCTCTTCAGACAGACTATGACTTGATTTTATTGAATGCTCAACTTGGGGATATGACAGCCCAGGATTTTGCAGATAAGCTAAGTCGGACTAAGCCAGCCTCAGTGATTATGGTCTTGGACCATCGCGAAGAATTGCAAGATCAGATTGAGACAATCCAACACTTTGCCGTTTCTTACATCTATAAGCCGGTTATTATTGAGAATCTGGTGGATCGTATTTCAGCGATTTTCCGAGGTCGGGACTTTATCGACCAACACTGTAGTCAGATGAAGGTTCCAACGTCTTACCGCAATCTGCGTATGGATGTAGAACATCATACCGTTTATCGTGGCGAGGAAATGATTGCTCTGACGCGCCGTGAGTATGACCTTTTGGCTACTCTTATGGGGAGCAAGAAAGTTCTGACTCGTGAGCAGTTGTTGGAAAGCGTCTGGAAGTATGAAAGTGCGACCGAAACAAATATCGTGGATGTCTATATCCGTTATCTACGTAGCAAGCTTGATGTAAAAGGTCAAAAAAGCTACATTAAAACCGTGCGTGGTGTCGGTTACACCATGCAAGAATAGAAAAGCAGTTGCAGTGAACTGCCCCCCAAAAGTTAGACAGAAAAAATCTAACTTTTGGGGGGCTTTTATTATGAAATTAACTTATGATGAT